>CAZFGB010000057.1:0-20986 GCA_964518405.1 uncultured Pseudomonadales bacterium
GTGAGTGATCTCCTCCGGCCGGTGCTGCGCCCAGTAGCCCTCGGGGAACTTTAGCCCGTTGCGCCTCGAGTTCGAGATGAACGGTGCCATCATGTCGTGGTTCTTGCCGTACTTGCGGCAGTACTCGGCGAACTGGATCGCCGTCCCGTAGCAGGCGGGTGCGCCCCACACGGAACGCAAGGCGGCGGTTCCCGGTATTGCGTCGTCGGCGTTGGCGCCGGTCTGGTAGTAGCGGCCGGGGAGGTTGTGCCAGGCCTTGAGAACGAGGCAGGTGTGGGCGCGCCCTTCGCCGATCGCCTGGGCGGCCACCACGATGGCGTTCGACATGCAGACCCGGCCGTACATCGTGAACCGGACCCCGGTGAGTTCGGGCATGTTCTTGAGGATCCACTCGGCGCTCAATTGCGTGATCCCGTCCAGCGGCGCATCGGTTCGGTTGTAGGCGTTGATCACGTCCCAGGGCAACTCCTGATCTCCGGGCCAGAACGCCCCCGTGGTCGTGAGTTCATCCATCACGAGTCCGTCGATGTCTTCCGGGTTTGCGCCTGCGTCCTCGATCGCCTTGCGCAGGGCGAGGAGGCTGATGGCGCCGACCGAGGTGTCCGGCTTGCCGTCCCAGCGCCGGGACGTGGGACCATGTCCGATCCCGACGGCGGCGACTTCCCCGCGGTGTTCCCATACCCCCAGTCCCTCCCGGGAGCGGTACATCGATTGGGGCGCGTTCTCGGTGGCCATCAGCTGTCTGCGACCACCCGCCACTCCGGGACTTTCTGCCCGTTGGCTGCGGTATCGAACACCAGTTCGACGGCGGCGCCGACCGGCACTTCGTCCACCGGCGTGCCGGGCAGATGGGAGTACATCTGGATGCCGGGATCCTCATCGAGGTTGATCACGGCACAGTTGAAGGGCTGGTCCTCCTGCAGAAGCCGTATGGGACAGTCGTGGACGACACCGTAGTGGTAAATGCGTCCCCGACCGCTCATCTGCTTCCATTCGAGGGCGGAGTCCGATCCGCACTTCGAGCAGGTCAACGCCGGCGGATGCTGCAGGCGATCGCAGCGCGCGCAATACTGGATGACAAGACGCTCCTCGTTGGCGGCTTCCCAGAAAGGCCGCGTCAAGTCGTCGGGAACAACCCCTTGCTTCATCCGCCGCACCCCATCTTTCTTCGGAACGAAACACCGCATTGAATGCGAGAAGGGCGGGGAGGTCAACCACCGAATTGTTGACGGGGAGGCCGTCTTGGGCAAACCTCGTCGGCACACCGAGCAGCGGAGCCAGTCGAATGATAGAGCGACAAGTCGAGATCGAGACCCCGGACGGCAGCATGACGACCTTCGAATTTCACCCGGAGGAGGGCGGTCCCTACCCGATCGTGCTTTACCTGATGGATGCGCCGAGCATCCGGCCTGCCTTGAGGGACATGGCATCAAGGCTCGCGAGCGCCGGCTACTACGTGTTGCTGCCTTTCCTCTTTTACCGAGTGACTCCGTACCACGAGCTTGAACCCGATGAAGACAGGCGCGCGCTGATGCAGAGCGTCACGCGTCATGGAATCATTTCGGACGCCGAAGCGATGCTCGAATTCGCCTCGCGCAACGACAAGGCGGACTCCGACGGCAAGATCGGGGCCGTCGGTTTCTGCATGAGCGGACCGCTCGTGATGGCGCTGGCGCAGACCTGGCCGGACAAGGTGGCCGCCATCGCGTCGCTGCACGGCGCATGGGTCGTCACCCACGAGGATGACTCACCGCACCGGCAGATCGACCAGATCAAGGCCGAAGTCTATTTCGGATGGGCGGACGACGACCCCACGGCCACGGTGGACGACATGAAGGTCATGGACCAGGCCATGTCCGATGCGGGGATCAACTATCGAATCGACTTCATGGAAGGGGCCATGCACGGGTTCGCGCCTCCCGGCGGCGAGCGCTACCACCGTGAGGCGGCCGAGAAGCACTGGGAGCGGGTGCATGCCATGTTTCGGCGCAATCTTGGGTGAGTCGACATCATGCGCGCGAGTCCGGTTTCGTAGACTCCGACTCCGACGGGGATCTGTTCGTCCCTAGATCACACCGTTGTCGGACAGGCGCGCGAGCTCTTCTCGAGAGAGCCCCAGCGCCCCGCCGAAGATGTCGTCGTTGTGCTCCCCGACCAGCGGGGCGCGTCGCGAGATGCGCCAGGGCGATCCGTTGAAGATGGCGCCGCCGCCGGGGTAGGTGAACGCGCGCGCAAGCTCGGGATGCTCCACCTCGGTCCAGAAATCCCGGTCATCGAGATGCGGATCGGAGAGCAGTTCGTCCGGCGCGCGCACGGCGCCCCACGGGAATCCGCGTTCCTGGGCTTCGTGGTAGACCTCTTCCGCGGTGCGGTTCGCGATGAAGTTGGCGAGCACCTCCTCGACGATGTGGTGGGCGTTCTCCCGGATCACTTCCGGATCGCGATAGCGCTCGTCCATCAGGTCGCCGGCGAGGCCATGCGGCTCGAACCACTCCGCCAGGGTGCGGACGTAGTCTGGATCCAGACGCCCGCCCCCCGTGAGCGCATTGACGTATTTTCCATCCTTGGCGGGGTACTGGGTCCTCGGTGTCGGCTGCGCGGCATGGTGGCGCCCGGTCTGCCGGATCACCACCTCGTCGCGATAGATGTAGGAGGCGACGGCGCTCTCGGTGGACAGCGCGCAGGCGTCGTGTATCGAAGCGTCGATGTACTGGCCTTCGCCTGTTGCGGCTCTATGGACCAGCGCGGCCATGATCGCGATGTACGCATAGTGGGCGCCGGTGTGCCAGGCGTTGCCGCCGCCGGGGGCAATGGGCGGCGCGTCCGGGACGTCGATATCGTCGTAGCCGCTGGAGGCCATCTGCCCGCCCGCAGCCATGTGCAGCAGGTCGCTTGACCGGTAGTCGCGCCACGGTCCCGACTGGCCGAAAGGCGTCAGGGAACACATGATCAGCTTCGGGTTGGCGGCGCTCAGCGCCTCGTAGCCGAGTTCCAGGGACGCGAGATAGCCGGGCGCGAAAGTCTCGAGGACGACATCCGCCGTCGATGCCAGGCGCCGGAACAGCGTCCGGCCTTCGTCCGATTCCAGGTCGAGCGTCACGCCGCGCTTGGAGGTGTTGTAGTGCCAGAACGAAAGGCTGCGGTCCGGGTGCGGAACATCGTCGAGGAACGGGCCCAGGGAGCGGGTCGCCTCGCCGCCGGGCGGTTCGACCTTGACGACGTCGGCGCCCAGGTCCGCCATCAGCTTGCCGCAGAACTCGCCCTTCTGGTCGGCGAGTTCCAGCGCTGTCAAACCTGACAGCGGACCTGCCGCGGTCCCGGTCGTTTCAGCATCGCTCGCATGGAACAAGGGTTTCCGCAAGCGCCGGCGACCGGGGGCGGCTGTCTCCATGGTCGGCGAGTCGGGCCGGGCCCGGGGAGTGCGAGGGGGCACCCCTCGCGGGAAGGCAACCGTCGCCGACAGGCGACGGTCGTCGGGCGCTTCCATGTACGGATATCGCGGACGGTCGACGGGCCAGAAGGTGCCGTCCTCGTAGCCGCTGACGAGTTCCTCCAGGGAGAGGCCGAGGATGCCTTCGAGCACCCGTCGGTTGTGCTGACCGATCAGCGGACCCGGCAGGTGGTTGAACGCCGGAGTCGCGGAAAGCTCGAACGGCGCGTTCTGCAGTTTTCTGAACCCCAGTTCCGGATGCTCGAGCGCCCGGTGCATGCCCCGGTGGCGAAGCTGGGGATCGTGCTCTACGCGGTCTTTCGAACTCTGTACGGGCATGGCCCGCACACCGGCCTCCTGGCACATCTTCGTCAACTCGTACTTGTCCCGGGTCGACGTCCACGCCTCGATGCCGAGGTCCATCGCTTGCTGGTGGCGCAGGCGTCCGTCCAGGTCCGCGTACTCGGCGGAGGCGGCCCAGGGGGGCATGCCCATCAGTTGCACCAGGCGCTGCCATTCCTCGTTCGAAAAGCAGGCGATGACGCACCAGTCGTTGTAGCCGCCGGGGCTCGTTCGGTATGCGTTGTGCGGCGCCGCGGTCGGCCCGCGGTAGTTGTTCAGGAGGGGTGTGCCGGGCCAGTGCGTGGTATTGCCGGGCGGAAAGCCTTTGCGGCGCGAGGGCCGGCCGTTCACGGTGTGATCGAGAATCGCCGGACCGTTCAGGGTGATGCCGGTGATCATCTGGGACAGGTCGATATGCTGGCCCTGTCCGGTGACGTCGCGGCGATGGAGGCCGGTCAACACTCCCATGGCGCCGTACAGGCCACCCGTGTCGTCGAGGTACGACCACCCCCAGCTGGCGGGCGGCTTGCCGGGCAGCCCCGACAGGAAAGTCAGACCGGAGATCGCCTGCGCCACCGGACCGAATGTCTTGTAGTGGTGGTGGCGCCCGGTGTGGCCAAACCCGGACATGGACACGTACACGATGTCGGGACGCAGTTCGCAAAGCGCTTCGTAGCCGAGGCCCCAATTCCTCAACACCCGGGAACTGAAGTTCTCTATGACCACATCCGAGACGGATATGAGGCGCTTGACGAGGTCCATGCCCCTGGCCGTTCGGACATTCAGCGTGAGGCTCAACTTGTTGGCGTTCGTGTCGTTGAAGTTGCCGGACGAATTGAGGTCGCGCTCAACACCCTGGGGAGTGGTGTTCCCTCCCGATTGCCTTCCGCGCTCGGCCTCGGGCCACTCGACCTTGATCACCTCGGCGCCGAGGGCGCCCAGCCAACGGGTCGCCCAGGGTCCTGCCCGGACCCAGGTAAAGTCCACCACCCGAATCCCCTGCAGCGCTCGGGGCGGGGCCATCGTCTCTCCGTCGTGTCGGCGATAGTCATGGCCATGTTACTTTTTCTCGTCGGTTGCACAAAAACGGGCGGAAACGACGTGACGGCAATACCATTCAGAATCGAGGTTCCGGACGCGGCGCTCGAGGATCTGCGCGAGCGCCTCAAACGGACACGCTGGCCGACGGACCTGATGCCGGAAGCCGGTTGGACCTACGGCACGAACAACGCCTATCTGAGGGAGCTATGCGCGTACTGGGCCGATGCGTTCGACTGGCGGGCGCAAGAGGCCGCCCTCAACCGCCATGACCACTTCCTGCGCGAAGTCGACGGATTTCGCCTGCACTACATTCGCGCGCCGGGGCAGGGACCGGATCCCCTGCCGCTCGTATTCACCCACGGCTGGCCCAGCACCTTCTATGATTTCGACAAGCTCATCGAGCCGCTGGCCGACCCGGGCGCGCATGGCGGAGACTCCGCCGACGCTTTCGATGTCATCGTGCCTTCCATGCCGGGCTACGCGTTCTCCGAGCGCCCCGCGGTGATCGGTTACGGGCCGGCGCGCATCGCCGAACTGTGGGACCGGCTGATGACGGACATGGGCCATGATCGCTACGGCGCGCACGGAGGTGACTGGGGCGGGTTGGTGACCGGCCTGATCGGCTGGAAGTATCCGCAGCGGGTTGCGGGCATTCATCGCCTGGTGGGCGGCATTCCTCGGTTGCCTCCCGAACCGGGCGAAACCGATGAGGAGCGTCGGATCCGGCTTGCCGATGGAGGCGGCTATGGACACATCCAGAGCACGCGACCGCAGACCCTGGCATACGGGTTGACGGACTCTCCGGCTGGACTGGCGGGCTGGATCGTAGAGAAGTGGCACGCTTGGAGCGACTGTGGCGGAGACATCGAGTCGCGTTTCACGAAGGACGAGCTGCTGACCACGATCTCGCTCTACTGGTTTACGGAGACGATCTACAGCAGCACCCGCCTGTACCACGAAAACGCGCACAACAGCGTCAATCGCATCGGCGGCCGGATCGAAGTTCCCAGCGGCTATGCGGTCTGCCGTTGGCTCAGGCAGACGCGGGACGAGCTTGCGCGGGAATCCAATCTCGTGCACTGGACCGAGTTCGATCGCGGCGCGCACTTTTCGGCGTTCGAGGAACCGGAACTGCTTGCGGAAGATATCCGAAAGTTCTTCCGGCCGCTGCGTCGGTAGCGGCGGATCAGCGCTCTGATCCTTCGACCGGGGCGACGGTCTCGGTTTCTCTCAGCAGGTCCCTGGCCCCGCGCCCGACGAGCACCGTTGCGGTTGGCGCCTGGAAGAAACCGAATCCTTCCCGGTTGCGCCACTGCACGGGCCCGCCGAGCTTGCGGCCGGCGCCCAGCGTGGCGTCGTGGATCCGCGTGACCATGGCTTCGTATTCGGGCGTGCCCTGGGCGAATCCCGAAAAGCTGAAGAGATCGGTCGCGGCGGTAAAGACCACATCGACGCCGGGAACTGCCGCGATTCGATCGACATTCTCGACGCCGGCGGGGGACTCGATCATGCCGACGACCATGATGTTGTCGTTTGCCGTCTGACGGTAGCCGCTGCCCCACAGTTCGCCGTACTGGCCGCCGCCGAGGCTGCGAGCGCCGATCGGCGGATACTTGGCGAACCGGACGGCGGCTTCCACTTTCTCCGGCTCCACCACCATGGGCACGATGATGCCGAGCGCGCCGATGTCCGTCGCTTTTTGCACGTCGCCTTCGGTGGCATCGGGTACGCGAATGAACGGTATGGCCGGAAGATCGCGGCCCGCCCAGATCATGTGCGCCACCTCCTGGTAGGTCAGGGGACTGTGCTGCATCTCGATCCACAGGAAGTCGAAACCCGAACGCGCCATGGCGCGGTATATCTCCGGGTCCGGCGTGTCGATGGTCCCGCCGATCACCTGTTCGCCGTTCGCGAGCTTCTGCTTGACGGTGTTGTACATAAGCGTGCCCTTTGCGTGAGGAAGACAACCGGTCCGCAGAATCCGGCGAACGCATGTTATGCGATCGCCGGGGTCTGGCGAAATCATGCCTCGGGCGGAGTCGGGCCAGGATTTACCGGCGCTGCGGCGCGGCGTCGTGAGCGACTTGCTTCGGTGCGATGGTCGCGTCCGGGACGGGCGCCGTCCGGAAACATCAACCTCCGCCTTTCACACGCCACCGGATCACGCCCGCCAGGTTGGAGAAGTCGTCCCGCCATACGAGGCGGCGCGCCGGATCCAGCGGCGTCCAGGTCTCGTCGAGCTCCAGCCGCTCGAACAATGCGCCATCGCGCACTATGGCCACCCATTGCGACGGGGCGCTCACGGGATCGGTCTCGCTGTCTATCTTTTCGAGTTTTCCGAGCATGGCGGCATGCCCCAGGTCGTCGACGGCGCCGGCCACCACCGGCTGAAGGTCGAGCAGGCGGTTCGACGTGTGAAGCAGCAGTACGCCGCGGTCGTCGAGCTTGCGCATGTACAGCGCGATCGCTTCCCGGGTGAGCAGGTGCATCGGGATCGCGCCGGACGAAAACGCGTCGATGATCAGGAGATCGAAACTCCGATCCTGCTCTAGCGCGAGGGTGAGGCGGGCATCGCCGAGCACGATGGCGGGCGACGGGTCATGCGTCGGCAGAATGTCGAAATAGCCGCTGTTCGCCGCGAGCCGCGCAACCAGCGGATCGATCTCGAAGTAGCGCCATGCGTCATCGGGACGTCGATAATACGCGAGCGCGCCGCTGCCAAGTCCGACCAATCCGACGCGCTGGCTTTTGGATGTGGCCTGCGTCGCGGCGATGACGCGGACCGCCGGGCTTGCCGGCGTGAAGTAGGTGGTCGGTCTGGCCGATCCGTTCTCCGTCGTCCACTGGCCCCCATGATTGGTTGTGCCGTGTATCAGGCTGCGGGTCTGCGGTCCATCCGCCTCGGCGATCCGGTAAACGCCGAAGAAGTTCCTCCCGCTCCAGACCGTGTCTTCGCTGCTCCAGAGCGTTTGGCCTGCAATCAAAAGCGAGGCGAGGCACAGCGCGAACCCCAACGGGCGAACCTGGCTGGAAAGAATGAATAAGCCGAGCACTCCCAGCACGGCGGCGACGACGATCAGGGGCAGCGGCAACTCCGCCCATTCGGCGAAGGATCTGCCTCCGACCAGGATCGCGAAAATGAGGACAGCCAGCACTATGTCGCGCTCGCGCCACAGGGTTCCCCGGCCTCGACGGCCCGTCGCGCCGCGATAGCCCGCCGCCGGGTCGTTTCTCGAGCGCTCCCCACCGCGGTTCGGCAATAGCGCTGCGGCCAACACCAGGCACATCGGGTATTCGAGGATGGAATCGAAGATCAGGGGCGCGACGATGGCTACGAACACGCCCCCGATCAACCCGCCGAGAGATATGCACAGATAGAACTCCGTCAGGTGTTTCGCCGCCGGACGGCGTTCCGCCAGGGCGCCGTGGCACGCCGTCGCGATGAAGAAGAAGACGATGAGATGCAGCGGCAGGAATATGCCCGCCGGCTCTCGCCAGGGAAACAGCGCGGTCAGCATCACGAGTCCGAACGCCATGCAGCGAACCGCCAGCCAGGATGGGATGAGCGGGCGGCGCGCGAAGGCGTTGACGAAACTCAGCAAGTACAGCGTGAGCGGCACGACCCACAAGAGGGGGGCGGAGGCGATATCGGTGCTGATGTGGCCGGTCACGGCGAGCAGCAGGGCGGAGGGAACCGCGCTATAGGCCAGCCAGGCGGCCCGTCGGCCGGAGATCGATCGACTTGCTTCGCTCGGAGGAGGCGTCGGCCGGGTCTTGGCGGAACTGCGCCACACGCTGCCGGCGCAAGCGGCGATACACACGGCGAGGATGCCGAATCCGAGCGTCCACCCGAACGCCTGTCCTCGGGTTCCGAACAAGGGCTCGATCGCGAACGGAAACGCGAGCAGCACGGCAACGCTGCCGAGATTGCTCGCGGCGTACAGGAAATAGGGATCGGATGCGTGCGGGTGGCCCGTGCGGGAGAACCAGCGTTGGATCAGCGGCGCCGTGGTGGCGACGGCGAAGAAGGGCGCGCCGATGGAAACGATGAGCAGACCCAGGAGCCACGGCGCGGGCGGCGCGTCCGCGTCGGGTCGCCAACCCTCCGCGACGCCGATCGGCAGGGCCAGGGCTGCGGCGCCCAGCAGGCAGAGGTGCGCGAGACATTGACTGCGCGCTCCCGCATAGCGGGTCAACAGGTGCGCGTAGCCGTATCCGCATAGCAGGGTCGCCTGGAAGAACACCAACGCGGTGTTCCAGACCGATGGCGATCCGCCAAGCAGCGGCAGCACCATCTTCGTGAACAGGGGCTGCACCCAGAACAACAGCACAGCACCGACGAACATGGTCGTGGCGAACAGCCATACCTGGGCGTGCTCGCCCACCGTTCGGGCCGCACCGCTGGCGCTATTCATGCCAGGAATTCCTCCAGCGGTTGAAGCTGCGCATCATAACGTCTGGGATTGCCGGAGCGATCACATGTGACATGTGGTCCTTGAGCCGTCGCGGTTGACCGGACAAGACCGATTCTGCTGTCATAAACGCGGTCGCGGTGGATGCCGTGTCGGAGACCGGACGGGGGCGTCCCGATCGACCGATGGCCAGCCTCGCCCAAGCGTTTCTTGAGGGACGACACCATGCCGATGATTCTCAACGAAGAGCAGAACATGCTCAAAGACACGGCGAAGGAATTCTGCACCGAGAAGGCGCCGATCGGTCAGCTCAGAAAGCTGCGCGACGATGCGGACCCCAACGGCTTCGACCGTGAGGTATGGGCATCGATGGCTGAACTCGGCTGGGCGGGCATACCTTTCCCGGAGCAATTTGGCGGGCTCGACTTCGGCTACAAGGGATTGGGCGTGGTGACGGAAGAGACCGGGCGCACGCTGGCCGCGAGTCCGTTGTTCGCCAGCATCTGGGTGTGCGCCACGGCACTGAACATCGGCGGCAGCGACGCGCAGAAGGCGGCGCTGTTGCCTCGAGTCGCATCCGGGAAACTCCTGCTGGCGCTGGCGCTGGAGGAGTCGCACCGGCACGACCCGTACGGCGTCGCGATGGCGGCGACGCCCTCCGAAAACGGGTACGCGTTGAGCGGAAAGAAAACGTTCGTCCTCGACGGCCACGTCGCCGACAAGCTCGTGGTCGCCGCGCGCACTTCGGGCAGCGGCGGCGAGCGGGACGGCATTACGCTGTTCCTGGTCGATGCCGACGCCGCGGGCGTGGAAGCCACTCGAACGACAATGGTGGACAGCCGAAACGCCGCCAATGTCGCGTTCGCCAAGGTTCAGGCGGGCGCCGACGCAGTGATCGGCGAGGTCGGGAAAGGAGCGGACGTGCTCGACCCGACGTTGGACATTGCCCGCATCGGCATCGCGGCCGAAATGCTCGGTTCGACGCAGGAGTGTTTCGACCGGACCATCGCGTATCTCAAGGAGCGCGAGCAGTTCGGCGTGCCGATCGGGTCGTTCCAGGCGCTGAAACATCGCGCGGCCAACATGTTCTGCGAGATCGAGCTGTCGAAATCCGTGGTGCTCGAGGCGTTGACGGCGCTGGACGAGAAGCGGGAAGCGGTGGAGGTCGCGAAACTCGCGAGCCTCGCCAAGGCCAAGGTGGGCGAGACCTTCCACACGGTTTCCCGCGAAGGCATTCAGATGCACGGTGGAATCGGCATGACGGACGAGTTCGATATCGGCTTCTTCATCAAGCGTTCGGCGGTGACGGAACAGACGTTCGGCGACGTCAACTATCACCGCGATCGCTACGGCGAGCTAGAGGGTTATTGACGCGTATGATCCGACCAATTATGCGTTGTATTTCAATATATTGCCGATGTTTTATGAACTGAAAGATCGGTGATCTCCGATCATCGGGATGGCCGCTGTGCGTCCGGGACCCTCATCGCCAACCGGCCTCGTCGAAAGTCCTGACCGCCAACGCCTGGTTGGCGCCGAGTACCGTGGCGTTCACCTCGTCCTCCTTGAAACTGCCGAGTTGCCCGATCGGTCCCGCGGGGTCGCCGGTGATCGGATATTCGTTGTTGCCCTCGGCAAAGATGCGTTGGGCAAAGCCGCTTGTCAGATATTCGAGGAAGCGGATTGCGTTGGCGCGGTTCGGCGCATGGCGCGCAACGCCGGCGCCGCTGATGTTGACGTGGGTACCGCGGTCTTGCTGGTTCGGGAAGAGCACGCCGATGCCATCGATCACGGCCTGGTCGGCGGGATCTTCGGAAGCGAGGAAGCGGCCGATGTAATAGGTGTTGGCGATGCTCACGCCGCATTCGCCCGCGGCCACGGCGCGCAACTGGGCCCGGTCGTTGCCTTGGGGCGGGCGCCGAAAGTTTGCGACGACGCCAGTTGCCCATCGCGCGGCGGCCTCTTGGCCAAGGTGCTCGATCAACGAACCGAGCAGCGACAGGTTGTATATGTTGCCCGAAGAGCGCATGCAGACCCTGCCGCGGAGCCGTTCGTCGGCAAGACTCTCGTACCGGGCAATGCCGTCCGGCAAGCCCTCCGACTTGTTGTAGACGATAACCCGAGCGCGCTTCGACAGCCCGAACCACAGACCGCCGGGATCGCGCAGATGCGCCGGCACACGCGCATTCAGCAGTTCCGAATCGATACGCTGGAATACGCCTTGCTGGGCCGCGCGCCAGATCCGGCCAGCATCCACCGTAATGAGAATGTCAGCGGGGCTGAACTCCCCTTCGTTGATGATCCGTGCGATGAGGCCATCGCTGTTGCCCTCTATGAGGTTGACCTTGGCGCCCGTTTCCTCGGTGAAGCGTTCGTACAACTGCAGATCCGTGTCGTAGTGGCGGGCGGAATATACGTTGATCTCCGACGCTGAAGCGTCGTCTTCGGCCATGGCGCCCAACGCAACGGTGACGAGCACAAACAAGAGGAGACGTGAGAGCGCGCACATATTGAGAGCCATTCGCATTTGGAAGTTATTCCCGATTGTAGTTCATGGATCGTTCGACATGAACCTTCGATGCCTGGTCAAGGAGGAGCGATCGCCGGGATCGCCGGGTGGGCGCGTCGCCTTGCGGGACCCTCAATTGTCCCGCGCCGCGTAAACGAAAGTGCCGCGAGGATCGAACCTGGCGATCACGGGATCGCCTATCCCGATGCCGGCCAAGTCGTCGATGCTGGCACGCAGGGTTTGACCCGCCGACTCGACGAGAACGAGATAGCGGTCTCCGAGGAAGCGTACGTCTTCGACTCGACCATTGGGGACCGAATGCTCGGCGGCGCGTTCCAGCGCGACCGCGTTCGGTCGCACCAGGACATCCACGCAGTCACCCGGCGCCGTCCCGCCGCAGGCGCGTTTCAGCTGGCCGAAAACCGTCGCCACGCCGTCTGCTTCAACCTTCCCGCTTAGATGTTGGGCGTGCCCCAACAGGCTGGCCACGGCACGGCTTGCAGGTCGCTTCCAGATCGCGTCCGGTGTTTCGATCTGGACGATGCGTCCTCTGTCCATGACCGCGACCCGGTCGGCCAATTCAAGCGCTTCGTCCGGATCGTGGGTGACTATCACGGCGATGCCGCCTGATTTGCGAAGCGCCCTCCGCGCATCCTCCCGCAGCGCCCGGCGCAAGGTCGCGTCGACGCTCGTGAACGGCTCGTCAAGGAGCATGACGCGGGGCGCGGGCGCCAAGGCTCGGGCCAGGGCGACGCGCTGCTGTTGTCCTCCCGACAGCGTGTCCGGATAACGTTGGGAGAACTCGCGCAGGCCCACGGCGTCCAGACTCGACTGGGCAACGATTCGGCGTTGGCGCGGATCCATTTCATGCAGGCCGAAGGCGACGTTCTGCAACGCCGTCTTGTGGGGGAACAGCACCTGCTCCTGGAACACGAACCCGATCCTTCGATCCTCCGGAGCGGGGTCGATTCCGGGTTTGCTCAAGACTTCTCCATCGAGGCGAATCTCGCCGGCCTGTATTCGTTCGAGACCGGCCGCCAAACGCAGCAACGTGCTTTTGCCGCTGCCGGAGACCCCGAGTAGACAGGTGACCTCGCCTGGCCCGGCTGCAAACGTGACCCCGCCGAGGACCTCGTCCCGGCCGTAGCGGTGGCTTACCTCATGGAATTCCAGGCTCATCGGCAGGCAGTATACGCAGCCCCCGTTAGTGGACGGATACAAGTCGTCGCGCCCGGACGGGCAGGTTCGACGCAGTCGGTGCGACTGGCGCCGTTCGATGAGTCGCGCCACAATCTCGACGCCTTTTGCGCGCGCGGCGGCGGATGAATCGAACGTGGACCATCGGCTCCTGGCTGATCGCTATGCTGGTCGGGGCGCCGATCATGGTTGTGCTCTGGGCGCTATGCGTTCAGCCGAGCGCGAACTGGGCGCACCTGCGCGACACGGTGCTCGCCGGCTACGTGGCGAACACGGTGGTGCTCGCGCTCGCTGTCGGCGCCTTGAGCGCCGTCATCGGGATCGCCTGTGCATGGACCGTCGCAACGCGCGTCTTTCCCGGCAAACGGCTCCTGTCGTGGGCCCTCGTGCTGCCGCTTGCGACCCCGGCGTACGTCGTCGCCTATGTCTACACCGATCTGCTCGAGTTCGCCGGCCCCGTGCAGAGCGCGTTGCGCGCCCTGACCGGGCTGCAGGGAGGGCAATACGGCTTTCCTCCGATCCGCTCGCTGGGTGGCGCCGTCTTGATGCTCAGCCTCGTGCTTTATCCGTACGTCTACCTGCTTGCTCGAATAAACTTCGAAACGCAGGCCGCGTCTCTCGTCGATGCCGCGCGCGTGCTCGGCGCGGGTCCGACGCGGGCGTTTTTCACCGTCGTCTTGCCTGCTTCCCGCCCGGTTGTCGCCGGAGGCGTGGCGCTGGCGGTGATGGAGGCGGTGGCCGACTACGGCGTTGTCGAATATTTCGGGGTCTCGACTTTCACGACGGGCATTTTCAGAACTTGGTTCGCGCTTGGGGACCGGGGAGCGGCGCTGCAACTGGCGGGTTGGCTGTTTCTCGCCGTCGCCGTGCTCATTGTCGCCGAACAGGCGGCGCGGCGCGGCGGTTACGCCAATCCCGTCGCCCGCGCCGCGCCCCCGGTCCCGAAACGGCTCACGGGCTTCCGGGCTCTCCTCGCTACCGTTGGGTGCGCCTTGCCCGTGCTGCTCGGCCTTGTCGTGCCGGTGATCGTCCTGGCGCGCTATGCGATCCTCGTCGGCGATCCGCTCTGGGGCCGCAGCTTCGGAAACTTTGCCGGCGCCACCTTCGGTGTTGCCGGCGCCACCGCTGTACTCGCCACGCTGCTGGCGCTTTGGCTCGCTTACAGCGCGCGTCTCGACCCGCGTCCGGCAAACCGGTTCGCCCTGCGCTTCGCCACGCTGGGTTATGCCTTGCCGGGGGCCGTGATCGCCGTCGGCGTGCTGGCGCCCTTGACGCTGATCGACAAGACCCTGGCTCGATTCCTGAACGCCCAGTTCGACCTCGGCGCGGGGCTTCTTCTCACAGGCACGGCCGCGGCATTGGTCTTCGCATATCTGGCCAGGTTTCTGACGGTCGCCTACAACGCCTGCCAGGGCGGTATCGAGAAGGTGAATCGGCGTCTCGACGACGCCGCGCGCAACCTGGGCGCGCGTCCGGGCAGGGTGCTTCGCGAAATTCACTTTCCGCTCATGCGCGGCGCGGCCATGAGCGCCGCGCTGCTGGTCTTCATCGACGTGACGAAAGAGCTGCCGGCGACCCTGATCCTGCGTCCGTTCAACTTCGAAACGCTGGCGACGCGCGTCTACCGACTGGCGTCGGACGAACGGCTGGCAGAGGCGTCGACAGCGGCGCTTGCCATCGTGGCCCTCGGTCTCTTGCCGGCGTTGGTGCTCGGGTTCTCCGCTTGGCGCGTGCGCGAGCCGCTCCGGTAAGATGTCCGGATGATCGGCACACAACCGGACGCTATCGAGGCACGCCTCGCCGCGCTCCGCTTCGATAATCGTTTTGCCGGCGAACTCCCGGCTGACCGGGAAGCGGCGAACTTTCGCCGCCAGGTGGAGGGGGCCTGCTACTCGCGCGTCGATCCGACGCCGGTAACGGGACCGGTGCTCATCGGCTGGTCGGCTGAAGCGGCCGCGCTCCTGGATCTCCCGACGGACCCGGGCGATGGCGAAGCGCTTGCCGAAATATTCGCGGGAAACCGGCTGATGCCCGGCATGTTGCCGATCGCCACGTGCTACGGGGGCCATCAGTTCGGCGCCTGGGCCGGCCAGCTTGGAGACGGCCGGGCCATCAACCTCGGCGAGGTCGTCAACAATCGGGGTGAGCGCTGGACGCTGCAGCTCAAAGGAGCGGGCCCCACGCCTTATTCGCGCACTGCGGACGGCCTCGCGGTGCTGCGGTCTTCGCTCCGGGAGTTCCTTTGCAGCGAGGCCATGTTCCACCTCGGCGTTCCGACCACGCGCGCGCTATCCCTCGTCCTGACCGGCGAGGAGGTCGTGCGCGACATCCTGTATGACGGGCATCCCGCGCCCGAACCGGGCGCCGTGGTGTGCCGGGTCGCGCCTTCGTTCACCCGCTTCGGCCACTTCGAGATCCTTGCGGCCAGGCGCGATGTCGACCTGCTGAGGCAGCTCCTGGACTTCACCATCGCCACGGATTTCCCGCACCTGAACCACGCCGATCCCAAGACCCGCTATCTCGACTGGTTCGATGAAGTGACGACGCGTACCGCAAACATGATCGCGCACTGGATGCGCGTCGGCTTCGTCCACGGGGTGATGAATACGGACAACATGTCGGTGCTGGGCCTCACCATCGACTATGGCCCGTACGGGTGGCTGGAGGACTACGACCCGAACTGGACGCCGAACACCACGGACGCCTCCACGCGGCGCTACCGCTTCGGCCAGCAACCGGCCGTGGCGCAATGGAACCTGGCGCAGCTCGGCAACGCCATCTATCCCCTCATAGGCGAGACGGAGCCGTTGAATGCGGTGCTGGGCGGCTTCGCGAAGCGCTATACCGAAGGCGCGCGGGCCATGACGGCCGCCAAACTCGGGCTGGCGCGCTACATTCCGGAGCACGACGATGATCTGTCGGGCGAACTGTTCGCGCTGCTCGGCGCGGTCGAGACCGACATGACGCTGTTCTTCCGGAACCTGGCACAGGTCGATCCGGGCAATCCGGACGCGGAACCTCTCGACGAAGCTTGCTACCAGCCGGCGCAGCTCGACGCGGGCTACAGGGAACGCCGCAGAAAGTGGCTCGCGTCCCATGCGAAGCGCGTGCGGCTCGACGGTCGGCCGGATGACGTCCGGATCGCGCAGATGAACAGCGTCAACCCGCGCTTCGTCCTTCGCAACTACCTGGCGCAGTTGGCAATCGACAAGGCCGAGGCCGGCGACTATTCCATGGTCGGCGAGTTGCTCGCCGTCCTGCGCCATCCCTACAGCGAGCAGCCGGGACGGGAAGAGTTCTCCGCCAAGCGCCCGGACTGGGCGCGACATCGTCCCGGTTGTTCGATGTTGTCCTGCAGTTCATGAGGATCTGAAACGGGCATCTACCAAATACCCTTCAACGCATGCAGGCGCACGTCGCGCAGCGCCGCGCCGCTTCCGTTCGCTCGGACCGAGAGGGCGTCGACGTAGGCGTCCGGGAGAAAACAGAAGCTCGCGCTGGCGATGCCCCCGTCCAGGAACACCTCGACCGAAGTGAGATCGATCAGGAGGCGCACCGACGGCGTCGCCGACGGCATCTGAACGCGCCGGTCCCGGAATCGAAGTACGTCGCCTTCAAACGCCATTGGGACGCCGCGAATCCATAGGGTGACCCGCTGCGCCGAACCGGGGTCGAGATCGAACGCCAGGTCGAACAAGCGGCCCTCGCGACGAATCGCGGCGGCCTTGCCGTCACCGAGCGCGAGGAGGGCTGTCGTCTCCGTGGTCTCGACCAGCCCTTCGATCTCGCGCACGGGCCATCGTCTCAGACACGGTCCGTCTGCGGCGCGCGCCAGCGTGAGGCGAACGGGAAAGGACATCTGCTGGTTGAAGGGCATCTCCGGGTACTTGCCCCCCGCCATCCATGAAATCTGTACCCGGCGGCCGTCCGGCATGTCGCTGTAGGTCTGCGCGGCGTAGCCGTTGGGACCCAGTTCGCAATCAAGCGCCGGTGTCGTCGGCGCGAACCGTCGGCCGTCGAACGTGCCGATCCGATAGCGGCCGCCCGCGGCCCAGAACACCCAGTGCTCCTCGCCGGCGAGCGATAGCGGAAAAAGGTCCGGACACTCCGTGTTGCCGGCGATGCTTACCCGGTCGGTTTCCTGCCAGGCTACTCCATCGCGTGATCGGAACACGGCGTATTCGTTGCCCTCGAGGTAGAGCGCCATGACGAAATGTCCGCTTGGGGCGTGGAAGAACACCTTCGGATCGCGGTTGTCGTCGGCGACGTGTTCGAGGACGGGATTGTTCCGGTATTTCGTCCAGGTGCGGCCCCGGTTCGTGCTGTAGGCCAGGCATTGCGCATATGGCCGCGGCGGGTTCGCGTACGCGCCGGCGGAGGTGTAGTAAGCGAGCAAGGCGGGTTGTTGCGGGTCGCTCCCGGTATCGCCAAAGCCGGCGCGGTCGTCCCAGTCCACCAGCGCCGAGCCGGAGAAGATGGTGCCGAGCGCGTCCGGATGGAGGGCGTGTTCGAGTTGGCGCCAGTGAACGAGATCGGGGCTGACGGCGTGCCCCCAGGTCATGTTGCC
The DNA here is from genome assembly GCA_964518405.1 of uncultured Pseudomonadales bacterium. Lineage (GTDB taxonomy): Bacteria > Pseudomonadota > Gammaproteobacteria > Pseudomonadales > Azotimanducaceae > VXNE01. Next base: position 17,499 of record CAZFGB010000057.1, read on the forward strand.
CCAGACCGTCTGTTCGGGATTGTGCTGGAAGAACAGGTGGTATTCGCCGTCGAAGTGGACAAGACCGTTCGGATCGTTGGTCCAGTTCGTCTTCGGCGTAAAGTGGAATTGGGGCCGATGCGTCTCGCGATACATACGTGGCGTCCGTGGCGTTGAAACCGGGTGGCTCGCTCAGGTAACGAGGCGCGTGGCGTACGCGATCGAGCTGGACGTCAATGTACGCCGCCTCTGAAACAGCGCCTCGGCTTCCGCAGGCGGTTCGCGCGAAGTCTGCCAGGAGTTCAGCCCGTCGTACCATGTCAGGAGCAACATCCGGCCGCGGATCTCGGAGCGATCGCGCTGACAGAACAGCGCCTGCGCCTCGGCCCGGTATTCGTCGGAACTCTCGAATGTCCGCCATGCCTGCGCGGACAGCGAAGCGATTTCATCGATGTCCGCGTTGCGGACATGGAGAAACCGGAACACGTAAAGACCTTCCCGCGTCAACGGGTCGGTGCTCGTCGGCCGCGCGGTGGGCTTTAACGTCAACGCGTCGACCTGGTCCACGTCGAGACGTTGCGCGGTCTCGATGGATGCGTCCACCGCGTCGTCGTCGCCGACCGTGACGGCGATGAGTTCATTCGATCCCACGCCGAAAAGCCCGTGGAACGCGCCCCAGACAGAGGCCGGCGCCAATCGGCTCGTCAACGCCGAATGCAGGGGCTGCCAACCTCCCTTGCGGGCGGTGAGGCGGAGAAATGCAAACGTGTCGGGCATGGCCTGTTCCATCGACGAACCAGGGTGGAATCGTAGCAGGTCGGGAGATCGCCGAGTTGCTACTCAACGTCGCATGGAGGGCCTGCGGGACCAGGGAGCGTGATAACCTCCCGCGCGCCTCGAGGGTCGGGAAAGGATTTCATGAACGGAGCCGAGAGCCTGGTGCGCACGCTGGCGACATACGATGTGGAGGTATGCTTCGCCAACCCGGGCACATCCGAGATGCATCTCGTCCAGGCCATCGACGAGACAGGTCTGATGCGCAGCGCGCTCTGCCTGTTCGAGGGCGTGTGTACGGGCGCCGCCGACGGCTACGCGCGGATGGCGGGAAAGCCCGCCATGACGCTGCTTCACCTTGGCGCGGGACTCGGCAACGGCATCGCCAACCTGCACAACTGCCGCCGCGGCGGCGCGCCGTTGATCAACGTCGTGGGCGACCATGCGATCCATCATGTCGCCTACGACGCGCCGCTGACGTCCGACGTCGAAGCCGTCGCCAAACCGGTTTCGGCGTGGATAAGAACCGCTCGGACTTCCGAGGGACTCGGCCTCGATGCTGTCGATGCCGTGCGCGCGGCGCGGTCGCCCAGTCCGCAGCCGAAGGGCGGCATCGCGACCTTGATCGTGCCGGCGGATTGCGCTTGGGGAGAAGGTCGCGCGCCGGATCGGGATCCGGCGTTCGAAGCGTCCATCCGATTGCCGCGAGTGAGCGGGGATGTCGTCGAATCGGTTGTCCGTCGACTCGACGAAGAAACGTTGATCCTGATCGATGGAAATGGACTCACCGAGGACGGCGTGCGTCAGGCGGGCCGAATCGCGGCGGCGCGGGGATCGAAGCTCTCTACGCCCACGTTTCCCGCGCGGGTAGAGGCGGGGCCGGACCTCCCCCTGGTGGAACGGTTGCCCTACTTCCCCGAGCAGGTCCTTGAAGCACTCAAGCCGGTGAAGAGACTTGTGCTCGCCGGCGGCCAGACACCGGTGAGTTTCTTTGCCTATCGGAATCTTCCGAGCAACCTGGTTCCGGAACACTGTGAGGTGATCCATCTCGCCCATCGCCACGAGGATGTCGCCCGCGCGTTGGCCGATGTCGCCGATGCCCTGGATGCGCCGGCCATGCCGGGTCCGGGCGGCGCGCGGCCGGAGACACCCTCGGGCCGGCTGTCGAGGGGCAACGTCGCCGCGCTATTGGCGGCGCGCGCGCCCGAAGGAAGCATCATGGCGTCGGATTCGGGCGGCGGCGGGGCGGCCTTTGCGCCGATGCAGCGCTGCGTGCGGCATAGCTGGCTCAATTTGACCGGCGGATCCATAGGCGACGGCGGCCCGGTCGCGGTGGGTGCCGCGATCGCCTGTCCGGAGCGGCCCGTATTCGCGCTGATCGGTGACGGCGGCGCGATGTATACGATCCAATTCCTGTGGACGGCGGCGCGAGAAGGCCTGAACGTGGTCACCGTCATCTACTCCAACCGGCAATACAACATCCTGGAGGTGGAGTACCGGCGCATGGGAGTCAACGACATCGGCGCGACTGCCGCGAGCATGTTCGACCTTTCGAACCCGGAAATCGATTGGGTGCGCCTGGCGGCGGCACAGGGTGTGCCGGGCACTCGCGCGGCCACCTGCGACGAGTTTGATGCGGCCCTGGGTCGAGCGCTTGCGGAGGATGGCCCTTATCTGATCGAAGCGGTCCTGTAGCAGAGGCCCGCGCCTCGGATCAGTGCATCTGCACGCCGCCGGCGACGTTCAGGGCGATGCCGGTCACGTTTGGCGCCGTGGCGAGGAAGACGGCCGCCTGGCCCATGTCCTCCGGCGTCTGCGGTCGACCCAGCGGAATGCTTTCGCTCATGCGCTTCTCGAAGGCGTCGGCGCCGCCGCGATTCACCATGAGGTGATCGAACCACATCGCGGTGCCCACCATTCCCGGACACAGCGCATTGACGCGGATACCGTCCTTGGCGAGTTCCAGGGCGAAGGACTGCGTGACGCCGATCACCGCGAACTTCGAGCCGGCATACGCGGCGATGAACGGCGAGCCCTTCTTGCCGGAGACGGAAGAGGTGTTGACGATGGCGGCGTCGGCAGAGGCCCGCAGAGCGGGCAGGGCGGCGCGCGTCATGAGGAAGATGCCCTTGACGTTGACGGCGAAGATCCGGTCCCACTCCGCTTCGCTGAACCTGTCGATGGGGCCGCTGCCGATGATGCCGGCATTGTTGACCAGCACGTCGAGTCCGCCGAAGGCATCGACGGTTGCGGCCACGGCGGACGTACAGGAATCGGTTCGCGTCACGTCCACCGGCGCGCACCGCACATCGCCGAGCGGGGAAAGTTCATCCACCGCGGCGTCCATCTCCGTGGCTGAAGCGAGCTGGTAGTTCCACTCCCTGTCGGGTTCCGCGGGGGTTTCGAGATCCGCGATCATGACCCGGTGACCGGCTTCGAGGAAACCTCTGGCGATGCCCTTGCCGATACCGCGCGCGCCGCCCGTGATGAGCACGGTTCGTTGATCCGTCATGGAGAGCCTTCAAGAGAAGATTGCGCGGAGGATTATATGGTGGCGAGCGGTGCCCACAAGCGGGCCGGCCAACGGCTGCGGCCTAGTGCTCCGTCAAGCCCAAATCTGCGGGCATCTGCGGGTCTTTTTGCCCCCTGGACTTTGTTGCTCCTCCTTGTGTGGTGCCTGCCACACGGCGTCGTCGCGCCTCGCCAGGAACCAAAATCCCTCGCAGCTACACTCG
>CAZFGB010000058.1:0-8618 GCA_964518405.1 uncultured Pseudomonadales bacterium
CGCTCGGTGGGCATGCCCTCGTCGTCGATGGTGATGGAACCCCACTCCGGGACTAGCGTCGCGTCGTTGACGGCGTTCACCACCGGGTTGGCGATCGTCTCGCCGAGCTTGTCGTGGAACACGGAGGCTTGCTTCGCCACCGCCGTGGTCTCCAGCAGGTGTCCGCAGGCTTCGTGGAAGATCACGCCGCCGAAACCGTTGCCGATCACGACCGGCATGCGGCCGGAAGGACACGGCTTCGCCGACAGGTTCACCAAGGCCTGGCGCGCCGCTTCGGCGCCGCATTCCGCGGGGTCGAGCGTCTCGACGATTTCCCAGCCGAGGAGGCCGCCGTCGGTCTTCATCCCGGTGGCCTGGTCGCCGCCGTTGGACGCCACCGCCTGCAACCTCGCGCGGATGTAGTGGCGGGTGTCGCGGATGTGCAAGCCCTCGCTGTTGAATATCTCGACGGCCTGTTCGCGCTGCCCGCAGACGCCCTGGGTCTGAGAGATGAGGTTGCTGGCGGCGCGCGCCGCCCGGTCGGCCGCCAACAGGTAGCCCACCTTGTCGCGTACTTCGGAACCCCTGGTCAAGGTCCGTTCCGCCCCGTGGATGTCCGCCGCGGCGCGGAAATCGAACGCTTGCGCGGTGGTGGCCGGATCGCGGCGATCCTTGGCCGCGAGTTCGGAGATGATGCGCCTGAGCTCCTCCGCGTCCGTGCGGTTGGTGTAGCCGTAGAGCACTTTTGCGCCGTAGACCAGCCGGACGCCGACGCCGAAGTCGATGCCGGAGGCGATGTCCCGGACCTGGTTCGACAGGGTGGCGATGTTGGCGACCTGGTTGCGCTCCACGAACACCTCGGCGAAGTCGGCGCCGAGTGCGATGGCGTGGTCGATGGCGGATTGCGCGACGCGGGTGTCGAGCACAGGGGTTCTCCTTTCCGTTGTTCGGTTTGGATCAGGACTCGATGCCGAGCCCGGCGAACGTGAAGTTTGTCACAAGCCGGCCCCGCGCTCGACTGTCTGGCGCCGTGCATCCAGGATGGATACGTTCTTTCACTGTTGAGTACGTGGCCCCAACCGTCGGAGGCGAAGCCGCTCGCCGTCTCTCACCCCCGCCCAAGCCCACCTGTCACCCTGTCGATCTTGCCGTGTCGATCTTCCGCTAGCGGTGCCCGCACCGCCCGTCCCGTTGCGATCCCCCGACGTAGCTGACACACTTCCGCCAAGCCAGCCCGCAGCAAGTTGGGAGATGGATCCGGGCAACCGCATCCGCTCCCCGCGCGGCTCTAGTGATGGAGGGGAGGAATTGATGGAGTCCATGCCGGCCACTCTCGGCGAACTTCGGGCGGCGAACTATTCCTCGTCGTCGGTCAAGACCGAACTCCGCCGAAACCTGATCGCGAAACTGGCCAAGGGCGAAACCCTGTTTCCCGGCATCGTCGGCTATGACGAAACCGTCATCCCGGAGCTTCAGAACGCCCTCCTGAGCGGCCAGGACCTGATTCTGCTCGGGGAACGCGGCCAGGCGAAATCGCGCATCCTGCGCGGCCTTGCCGACCTGCTCGACGAACACATACCTATCCTCGATGGCACCGAGTTCCCCGAGGACCCGGAAAACCCCGTCACGGAGGCCGGCAAAGCCATCGTACGGGAGCGCGGCGACGACGCGCCGATCCGATGGCTGCACCGCGACGAGCGGTACGGCGAAAAGCTCGCGACGCCCGACATCACTATCGCCGACCTGATCGGCGAGATCGATCCCATCAAGGTGGCTGAAGGCCGATACCTCTCCGATGCGCTGACCATCCACTTCGGCCTCGTGCCGCGCATGAACAGAGGCATTTTCGCCATCAACGAGCTGCCCGATCTGACCGAACGAATCCAGGTCGGTCTGCTCAACGTCATGGAGGAGCGCGACATCCAGATTCGCGGCCACAAGGTTCGCCTGTCGCTCGATATCTTCCTGGTGGCCACCGCGAACCCGGAGGACTACACCAATCGCGGACGCATCATCACGCCGCTGAAGGACCGCTACGGGGCGCAGATCCGCACGCACTATCCCGAATCCGTGGACCAGGAGATCGCCATCATGGAACAGGAAGCGTCGCGGTTCGACCTGATGGGCCGGGAACTTCATGTGCCGCCATACATGCGCGAGATCGTCGCTGAAGTGACGCACCTCGCAAGGAAGTCGCCGGACATCAATCAGCGCTCCGGCGTTTCGGTGCGCATGTCGACTTCCAACTACGAGTCGTTGCTCGCCAACGCGTTCCGGCGGGCACTGCGGCTCGGCGAAGTCGAAGTCGTTCCGAGAATTTCCGACCTGTCTTTCATCGCCCCATCGCTGCAGGGCAAAGTCGAATTCGAAGCCATGGAGGAAGGCCAGGAAGACAAGATTCTCCAGCGCATCATCAACGCGGGAGTGAAGGCCGTGTACGACCGCCACGTCGACACGGACAAGTTGGAGACCGTTGCCATGGCCTTCAACGAGGGCCTGGCCATCGAGACGGGCGAAGCCGCCGCGGTCGAGGATTACATCGATATCCTGGGCCGGGTGGACGGCTTGCGCGAGGCCGTGGTCGAGCTGGCGGGCGAGACCGGCCCGGGCCAGGCCGCCGCAGCCGTCGAGTTCATCCTCGAAGGCCTGCACCTGCACGAATTGCTGAACAAGCACGGCGTCCGGGGCCGCGCGGTCTTCACCGGGTAGCGAGGTACCGAAAGCCCTTGCGTCACCTCGCGACACGTTTTCGCTATACCCGCTGGGACGGTTCCCAGGCGCTCGACATCTCGGCGGACGACGTGCTGGCGGCGATCGCGGACGACCTCACCGAATACGGCGACCTCCGATGGGCATTGCGCAACCTGATGTCGCGCGGCATGCGGACGGGCCACCACCCGGTGCAGGGTCTGCGCGACCTCATGCGGAAACTGCGGGACCGCAGACGCGAGCGGCTTGAACAGTTCGACCTGTCGAGCGTCATGCGAGACATCGAGCAGCAGCTTTCGCACATCATCGAGAGCGAACAGGACACGATCGACGAGTGGATGGACCGGGACGAGGACGAATACTCGGACCGCGTGCTGAAGGACATCGCCGAACGCAGCCAGGAAGCCCTCGACGACCTCCCGGAGGACGTGGGGGGCAAGATGAAAACGCTGGAGGGTTACGAGTTTCTGAATCCGGACGCCCAGCGCAAGTTCCTGGAGTTGCTCAACCAGTTGCGCAAGGCCATGACGCGGACCTTCTTCAACGACATCGAGCGAACGGTCAACAAGATGTCCGGCGAGGACATCCAGCGCATGAAGGACATGGTCAAGGCGCTGAACGAGATGTTGGCCCGAAAAATCGAGAACAAGGACCCCGGGTTCGACGATTTCATGCGCGAGTTCGGCGACATGTTCGGCGACAGTCCTCCACAGTCGCTGGACGATTTGCTCGACCAGATGCGCAGGCAGATGGCGGCGGCGCAGTCCCTCATGGCCTCGTTGTCGCCGCAGCAGCGCGAGCAGCTGCAGTCGTTGCTCGCGGATCGCTTCGGGGATCCGGAACTCGAATCCGAGTTCACCAAGCTCGCCCAGGGAATGGATCTCCTCAATCCGCAAGGCAAGCGATACGTGTTCGGCGGAGGCGACGAACTCGATCTCGAGGCGGCCATGCGGCTCATGGGCGAGATGCGCGATCTCGACCAGCTCATCGACCAAGTGCGCGAGGCCGAGCGGAGCGGCGATGTCGACCGCATCGACCAGGATGCGCTGCGGGAGCTGCTGGATGATCAGGCCGCCGACTCGCTCGACAACCTAAAGGAACTTCTGAAGGCACTGCGCGACGCGGGATATATCCGCGACGGCGACCGGTGGGAGCTCACTCCCCGGGGCGCCCGCATGATCGGCCAGAAGGCGCTGGGCGAAATCTACGCCCGCCTGCGGCGCCAAGGCCTCGGTAGCCACGCCCTGCCGGAAGAAGGACGCTTCGGCGACCGCCTGGAACAGACCAAATCGTACGAGTACGGCGACCCGTTCCACCTGCACATGCCACGCACCATCAGGAACGCCATCGACCGCGACGGACCGTCGACCCCGGTCCGGCTGAAGCAGGAAGACTTCGAGGTCTATCGGTCGGAACTCCGGACCTCCACGGCCACGGCGATGCTGGTGGATCAATCCTGGTCGATGGCCCTTCGGGGCGCATTCCAGGCCGCGAAAAAGGTCGCGCTGGCGTTGCACAATCTCATCACCTCCCAGTATCCCCGCGACGACTTCTACATCATCGGATTCGCCGCCTACGCGCGAGAACTGAAGGCCCACGACCTTCCCCTGCTGCAATGGGACGAATACGTGCTGGGGACGAACATGCAGCACGCCATGCTGCTGGCGGAAAGCCTGCTATCGAAACACGACGCCGGCAGCAAGCAGATCATCATGATCTCCGACGGCGAACCCACCGCCCACCTGCTGCCCAACGGTCGCCACTACTTTTCATACCCGCCCACGCGAGAGACCTATCGGGCGACCTATAACGCCGTGCGGCGATGCACGCGCAAGGGCATCGCGATCAATACCTTCATGCTGGACACAAGCTACTATCTGAAGGAATTCATGGACCAGATCGCGCGTATCAACGGCGGCCGCGTGTTCTACACGACGCCGGAACGCTTGGGCGAGTACGTGCTGATCGACTACGTGGAAGGGAAGCGGAAGAAGCTGGCGCGCCGCTAGCGCCGCCCTCGAAAGTTTAGGGAGCTTGGCCAATGGAACTCGAACTCGACACCGACCGGATGCGCGCCTGGACGCGGGAGGGCATCGGCTGGATGGTGTACAACAATCCGACGCGCCGCAACGCCGTCTCCCTCGCGATGTGGCAAGCCATCGGCGACATCATGGAACGGTTCGAGCAGGATCCCGCCGTTCGCGTTGTCGTCATGCGAGGCGCCGGCGGAAAAGCCTTCGTTGCCGGCGCGGACATCAGCGAATTCGACAGCAAACGCTCGAACGCGGAACAAAAGGCTGCCTACGGCGCCATGTCGGCCCGCGGCAGCCGAGCACTGGCGTCGCTCTCGAAACCCCTGATCGCGTGCATCGAGGGGTACTGCATCGGGGGCGGCCTTGCCGCAGCGTTGAACGCCGACGTGCGCTTCGCGACGCCGGATTCCCAGTTCGGCATTCCGGCCGCCAAACTCGGGCTCGGTTACGGTTATGAAGGTCTGGCGAAGCTCTCGCGGGAGGTCGGCCCGGCGGCTGCCCGGGACATCCTTCTGTCCGCGCGATTCCTGGACGCGGAAGAGGCGCTCCGACTCGGACTGATCAACTTCATCGAAACGCGCGACACCATAGAAGATGCCGTGACCGAATACGCCCGGCGGGTGGCCGGCAACGCACCCTTGACGGTCAAGGCCGCCAAAGCGGCGATCAACGCCTGGGAGAAAGGCGGCGCGGAGGAGGAACTCGACAACGTGCGGCAACTGGTGGACGCCTGCTTTGATTCCGATGACTACAAGGAAGGCCGACGCGCGTTCGCCGAGAAGAGAACGCCGCGGTTCGGCGGCCGGTAAGGCAGGCATGACCGATCGAATCGTCACCGCGTGCGTGGTCATTATCGGCAACGAAATCCTGTCGGGGCGCACCCAGGACACCAATCTGGCGCACATCGCCCAACAGCTCAACAAATGGGGCGTAAGGGTCGCCGAAGCTCGCCTCATTCCGGATGTGGAGGAAGTGATCGTCACCACCGTCAACGCCGCGCGCGCCAGCTTCGATTACGTCTTCACTACCGGCGGCATCGGCCCCACCCACGACGACATTACGGCGGAGTGCATCGCGAAATCGTTCGGCGTGCCGCTGGTGGTCAGCCCTGAAATCGCTTCCGGACTTCGCCGGCGACACGCTACGGACGAAGTCATGGCAAATCGCCTTCGCATGGCGCGCATTCCCGACGGCGCGGCCCTTATCGCCAACCCAACCGGCGGGCCACAGGGATTCCGGATCGAAAACGTCTTTGTCATGGCAGGCATTCCGTCCGTCATGCAGGCCATGTTGTCGACTGTCGGCGGCGAAATCGAAGGGGGAGAGATCGTTCGGTCGAAATCGGTCACCGCTTACCTGGGCGAAAGCCAGCTCGCCTCGGCATTGACCGACATCCAGGCGCGCTATCCCGGCATCGAGCTCGGCAGCTATCCGTTCTACAGAAGCGAGCGCTATGGAACGACGCTGGTGATGCGCGGCACCGACGAAGCCGATCTCGCCCGCATGATGAAGGAGGTCGAAGTCGCCATCGTCGCCGCGGGAGAGCAACCGCTGGCCACCGAGTGAGCTTCAGATTTCCGCTCGGGACCTCCGGCCAACCACGGATCACGCATCGCCCAACACCGTAACAATCCGCTTCTGAGAAAATAATGATTTTATATTTCAATCGAATATGTACGTATTTTGAAGACCTTTCCAAGCATGGTCAGCATGCACGACGTGTCGCCCGCCTCGCGCTCGCAATCGCTGCCCTGCAGGCTAGCCCGGCTACGCTCGAAGATGCGCTGCGTTTGTATCCGACCCTTGAGGAGAGCAAGGCCATGGCCGTGTCGTTCTCCGACGAACCCATGGCTTTCAGCACCGGCGGACAAGCTTCCGACGTCGACGCCACGATGTCCGCACTCGAAGCCTGCGAGCGCGAGCGCCTGTCCTTCGGGTCGGATCGGCCATGCGAGATAGTTCGACTCAACGACGCGCTCGCCTCCAGTTCCGTCGACATCAAGGCGGGCGTCGAGGGCGGGCGTCCACTGTTCATGTGGCGCTACGAAAACGGATCGACGCGGCTGCACCTCGTGGGCTCCGTCCATGTGCTGAAGGCTGCCCTCCACCCTATTCCGAAACGGATTGAAACGGCGTTCCGGGACGCGGAGCACGTCGTAGTGGAAGTCGACGTCATGAATGCCGACCCCGCCGAGGTAGCCAGGACCTTTGCCAAGTTCGCCCTCCTCCCCGACGGCGCACGAATCGAGGACGTCCTGAGCCCCGCCCAACGCGATCTCCTGAGCGACGAATTGCGTCTGTTGGGTATTGGCATCGAAGCGGTCGCACAGGTCAAGCCCCTGTTTCTCGCCACGCAACTCAGCGTGGCCCGCCTGGCGACTTTCGGCTATCTGCCGAACTATGGCCTCGAAGCGCACTTCCTTTCTCGACTGGGCGACAGAACCCTGCACGAACTGGAGACCATCGAACAGCAACTTGCCCTGCTGGCAAGCCCGTCGATGGAGGATCAGGTCGAGATGCTGGCGAACACCCTGGACGACATGGCCGAAATCGAGCCGATCATCGCGCAAATGGTGCGCGCCTGGTTTCTCGGCGACGACGGGGAACTGTTGCGTTTGTTCGAGCATTACACGGCCGGGTCCGATGCGGACCGAAGGTTGCTGGAATCGCTCATCTACGAGAGGAACGTGACTCTGTCGGCGGGCATCAAGGATATTCTGGCGAAGCCGGGCACCTGGTTCGTCATAGTGGGTGCGGGGCATCTGCCCGGGCCCCGGGGTATCGTGGCGCTTCTGGAGGCCCAGGGAATCCAGGGTCATCGGGTGATGTCGAAAGGCGTCACGTCCCGGAAAGAGGGGCCATAGTGAATTCGAAACCAGGCAACGCGCCCGGCGATTCTCCCCATGCGGGAAAGTGCGGCGGGCGCCCGTTCTCCGCAATGCTGTGCGTCGCTTCGCTCCTCGGCGGCTGCGCGGTCATGTCGGAATCGGAATGCCTGACCGCCGACTGGCATGCGGTGGGCGAGCGCGACGGACGCGACGGCAGGGCAATGGCGCACCTCGAGAAGTACTACGACGCGTGCGCGCAGTTTGGAATCTATCCCGACGACGACGCGTACCGTGAGGGGAGGGAACTGGGGCTGACGTACTACTGCACCGAGGACGGCGGCTACCGGGAGGGCCGTATAGGACAGGGTTACAGGGGTGTCTGTCCTGTCACCCTGGAGCCCTATTTCCTGGACGGGTACAACCTGGGGATTTCGGTGCGCCAGGCACTCGAGTCCGTTCATCGCGTCGACTACGGAATCGATTCGGCAAAAGAAGAAATCAAGCGCCTGGAAGAGCAGATCGAGGAACTGGAGTCGGACGGCGAGGAGTCATCCAAGGCGGAAGACAGGGCGGTCGCCGACAGACTGAAGGACATGTACCGGGAACTCGGCGGACTGGAGGCGGAACTGGAAAGACTGCGGGACGAGAAAGTCTACGCCATCGTGGCGTACCGGCGCGCCGTCGACCTGGCGCGAAGCAGGGGATTCCACGAGCCCTACGAATATTGAGCGCGGCAAGGAGCCGAACATGTTTTACGAACTTCGACAGTACACGATCGTCCCCGGCAAGATGGATGCCTGGTTGCGCGTGATGGAAGAGGAAATCCTTCCGTTCCAAGTCGCCTGCGGCATGGTCATCACGGGCATCTTCCGGGGCGAGGAAGACGAGACGGTGTTCGTGTGGATGCGCCGTTTCGAGTCGGAGGCGGAGCGCGAGCGCCTGTACGCCAAGGTGTACGACAGCGACACCTGGAAGAACGAAATCGGGCCCCGAGTGTCCGGCTTGATCGAGCCCGGCGGAGTGCGGGTTCAACGCATCGTGCCAACGCCCCTCTCGGCTACACAATAAC
>CAZFGB010000059.1:0-65787 GCA_964518405.1 uncultured Pseudomonadales bacterium
CAGCAAGACAAACAACATCCTGTGGCGAGGCGGCGGAGACACGTGGGCGCTGCAGGCGGGACCGCATGGATCAGGGATTCTGAAGGACCTCCGGGACCCGGATCCAGCCCGCCGCTACAAGGCGTTTCTCAAATCCGAGATCCTCTCCGTCGCGTTCTCGACCGACGGTATCCATTGGGAGCCTCCCATGGCCTGCCCCGAAGCAAATAGCGCGGGGGATACGCACAACAACGCCTTCTGGGCGCCCACTTTAAGAAAGTACGTGGGAATAACCCGCCAGTGGAGCAAACCGTTCGGCCGCCAGGTTGCATGGACATCGAGCCCCGATTTCCTCAATTGGGACAAGACCCAGATCGTGTTGGAGGGGTCGGACGAGAGACACCAGACCTACTCGATGCCGGTCTGTTTTCACGGCGGCGTGTATATCGGGCTGGTTGCCATTCACGACCAGGACGGGGACCGTGTCTGGACAGAACTGACCTGGAGCCCGGACACGAAAACATGGCATCGCGTGCTTCCCGGAACCCCCCTCATCCCGAACGGTGAGGAAGGCGAGTATGACTGGGGTTGCGTGTACGCCGCGGCGTGTCCGGTTTTCCTCGAGGACGAAATCCGCTTGTACTACGGCGGGAGCGACGGGCTTCACACGAGCTGGCGAAACGGGTTCTTTTGCCTGGCGACCCTGCGTCCGGACGGTTTCGCCGGCTACAGGGCGTCGGACGTGTCGGAGCCAGCGACGGTAACGACAGCGCCCGTCTTTGACGGAAATGCTCCGCTCCGGGTTTCGGCGGACATTGCAGACGGAGGCAGCCTCGTCGTGCGTGTCCTGGGCGAGGAGAAGCAGGTGTTGGCTGAAAGCCATCCGCTGGCGAGTACGGTGTCGGATGCGGACGTGCGGTGGCTCGACGATAGTGCCCTGGATGCGATCAGGACCAGGCCTGCCCGGCTTCAATTCGCGTTTCAGGAGGCGACCGTGTTTTCCTTTTCCCAAGGTAACCCAGAGGGGAGTTTCGAGTAATGGCTGAGGTCGAGGCGAAGGTAGAGATAGCGTTCGAGCCAGCCGATCCGGGAGGCACCCGGTACGAGGGCTGGATCGCCGACCGCATGAGGGTCAATGTCGAGAAACGTCTGCTGCAGTTGGATCTGGACATGATTCTCGAACCCTATGTCAACCGGCCGGGCAGCCAGTGGTGGGCAGGGGAGCACGTCGGAAAGTACCTGCACGCGGCAACCCATGCGTGGCGGTTCACCGGGGACGATCGGCTCAAGACTCGGCTGGACTCCACCGTAAGGAGGCTCATCCACACCCAACTCCCGAACGGGTACCTGGGCACGTACAGCGAGAGCGACCAATTCGGCGAGGGAGACGGGATCGGATGGGACGGCCCGGTCTGGGATGTCTGGACCCACAAGTACAACCTCATCGGATTGCTCACCTACTACCAGGCCACCGGCCATGCATCGGCGCTCGAGGCGAGCAGGCGCGCGGCCGACCTGATGCATCAACTCTTCGTCGTGAACAAGAGAAGCATGCGGCTTGCCAGTTCCCACCAGGGCATGGCCGCAACCAGCGTGCTTGAGCCCATGGCCCTTCTTTATCGGCTGACCGGCGAGCCGCGATACCTCGAGTTCTGCCACGCGATCATCGATGCCTGGGAAGACGAAAGCGATCCCGAGACCTGGATGTCCGAAGAGGAGGGCTGTCACCTTCTCACGAGCCTGCTCGAACACGGAAACGTCTACAGGACCGCCAATCGGAAGGCCTACGAGATGCTGTCGAACCTGGTGGGGCTACTCGAGCTGTACCGCGTCGACCCCGACGAGCGGTACCTCACCGCCTGCAGGAATGCATGGGACGACATCGCGACCAAGCGTCTCTACGTCACCGGAACGGCCAGCTACCACGAAAAGTTCACGCCGGATGGCAGGCTGCCGCCGGGCGTGGCGGCCGGAGAAGGCTGCGTCACGGTGACCTGGCTTCAACTGACGCGCCACCTTCTCGAACTGACGGGCGAGGTGCGCTACGCCGACGAACTCGAGCGCACGACCTACAACGCGCTGCTCGCCGCACAGTCGCCGCATACCGGTGAAGTGACCTACTTCGTGCCGTTGGTTGGGCGCAAGCACTACAACGGCCATGACGCCAAGATGACCCCCGCGATCTCCTGCTGCTCCAGCAGCATTCCCCGCGGCATCGCGATGATTCCGACGTTCGCGTCGGGCGTCCTGAACGGCAAGCCCGCGCTGTTGCAGTACATTCCGGGCAAGCACGTGCTGGCTTACCGCAGCGGCGAGGGGCGCAGGAAAGTCACGTTGCATGTCGGCGGTGACTATCCCCAAACAGGCGACTTTGAGGTTCAGGTGGAACCGGAGCAGGCTGACCGGTTTTCGGTCGTCCTGCGCGCACCCTCCTGGGCAACGGGATTCGAGGCGACGGTTGACGGGGTGACCCACACCTCTTCGCAGAGCCGCCTGATCGAGATTGAGCGCACTTGGTCGTCGGGGGACAAGGTGCGCGTGAAGATTCCCCTTGAGATCCGCCAGGTTCCGGACGGCGACAAGACCAGCAACGCGGTGGCCTTTGTTCGAGGGCCGCAGGTTCTCGCCACGGACACGGCCGTTGATTCAGTTGGCGGCACCGCCGAATCGGGCTCGTGGGGCGACGCCATTTACACGCGAGCGGTCAAGCAGGACGGGGTCGAAAAGGCGTTCCGGCTAGTGACCTTCGCCGACGCGGGCCAGGACAAGGAGGAGTACGCCGTGCTCCACGAGGGGATCGAGGCGAGTAGCTCCGTATAGACCCGAGCGTTCCGGTCTGAGGGCCCGGCAAGTTTCCTGGGCTGGCGGCTAATCAATCGACCTCGGTCGTCCTGCTTTTCCGTTCACCCCTGACAGCGAAGTCGAAAATTTTCCCGTCGCTACTCAATGCGCCTTCGAAGGTGTCTCCCGTCACCTTCAACCAAGTGTTCAAGGTGCCGGCCGATGCCTCACCCGGTTTCGCCCAGTAGTTCATCTGGGATTGAGGCGCACCGTACTCGTAGGACAGGATGCCATCCTCGAAACTGATGGCCGAGATCTCGATTTCGCCGTCTTCTTCGTCGTCGAGCATCGCCGTGAGCACATCCCCTTTCGAAGAGATGGTCAAGGTGCCGCGGAGATCCTTGCCAAAAATGTTGGTCACCATGTCCCATCGGCCCACAACCGCGTCAGGGGAGGACACGACGCCAGTCCCATTCACCCCCGGATAGTCTCGCCAGATCCACCGCAGCGTGTCGGGGAAGATCGCGCCGCCGTGGGCCAGGTCGTGGCCGCCGGTCCCCATCTCGAACCGATAGTCGTATCGCGCGAACATCAGCGCGGACTCCATGGCGAGATTGGCGAGAGTCCAGTTTCCTTCCGTGAGGTTCAGGTCGTTCATCCCATCCTGGAGGAACACCCGTATGGGTTTCGGGTTTCCGCGGGTCTTCCGAATCAGGTACGGATACTCGGACCCGCCTCGTAGCCTCGTGTAGCTGCCGATGTGGCTGATGACCTTGCTGAAGGCGTCCGGGCGTTCCCACGCGGCCGTGAACGAAGCGAGGCCGCCGTCGCTCATGCCGCCGATGGCTCTGCCCTCGGCATCGTCGACGAGGTTGTAGTCCTTGGCAACCTCCGGGAGGATTTCTTCGAGCAAGAACCGGGCATAGGCATCGGAGAGCGGAACATACTGTGCGCTGCGTTGGTCGGTGACGTGTTGGCTAGCGCCCGGATTGATGAAGATGCCGACGGTCACCGGCATTTCGCCCTTGTGAATCAGGTTGTCGAAAACGGTCGGCGCCCGCACGGGTCCTTCCAGCATGACGTAGGCCTGGCCGTCCTGGAACACCATCACGCACGCGGGCTCGGCGTCGGTGTACTGCGCTGGCACATAAACCCAGTAGTCGTGAGTCGTGTCGGGATAGATGCGACTGGCATCCCACGTGTGTTTTGTCACCACGCCCTTCGGGACGCCCTCCTGCGGTTCTGAATCAACGCCTGGCACGTACTCTGCTCCATTCGCCCAGGTCGCAATGACCAGGGACAACACTGTGATCAAGAAAGTTGGCATAAGCGCGTCGATGTTGACGCGGGCGAATGCTTCGCTAGTGTCGCTCAAACGCCTGCCCACGGATCGATGAGTTTTATCTTCATGTCGGCAAAGTCCCGAACATTCCGCGTTGCGACTGTCAGGTCTCGGCAGCGTGCGATCGCAGCGATCTGGCAATCAGCTGGCGCCACAGGGCGACCGGCAGTACGGCGGGAGGCGGCGATATCTGCATATTCGCGAGCGGCTCCGCTGTCGAACGGCAACACCCTATCCTCGAAGTCCTCCCGCAGGATCGCGTCAACCGCCAAGGCGAGCGCATCTCGGCGCCGTCCAGCAGGCAGAAGCGCAACCCCGTAACGTAACTCCGCCTCGCCAACTGCCGAAAAATGCAGATCCGCTGCCCGATGACCTGCGACCCAACTCTCTACCGCGGAGTTCGGCGACGGACGCAGCAGTTCAGATACGACATTCGTGTCCAAAAGCACGGTCATCTCATCGACTCAGTCGAAGGACGGCGGCTCGCGTGCTGGCTCCCGCGGCGGCAGTTCGAGTTCCACGCCGCCGAGCGGCGCCATTCGAGCGCGTATGGCGGCGGCGAGATTTCTGCGCGGCTTGCGCACGACAGCCTCGCGCAGAATCAGCCGCGCCTCCTCCTCCATGGACCGCCCGTTGCCAGCCGCCCGCACACGCAATCTCGTCTTCACCTCGTCGTCCAGATTGCGGATCGTGATGCTCGCCATCGACTCGGTGCCCCTCGTTCTCTGCCCTCAATGTACGCGGCGATTGCGATGCAATCAACCCGGCCCGGGCTATCCCCTGGTTCCGATCACGCTCGCATCTCGGCTCCGGGTCGAACTGGTCCCAGGTCGCCTGCCAAACTTCCACCTGACCGGACCGGTGAGTAATTCCCTAGAATATCCGACCCACGCCCGGCGTAACGGATCAGCAGACCCATGAACGACGAAGAAAAGTACCTCTTTGACCTTCGCGGCTACATCGTCGTCAAGAACGCGTTGTCGGCCGAGCAGATCGAGGATCTGTCCTCGCGCCTGGAGGAGCGCCGTAGCATGAAGGACCGGCGTCATTTCGGTTCGGACCGGACGCGTTTCGGGGCCGACGAAGGCCCGGCCTGGTCGGCGCCGTCCCTGCTGGAGTGGGGTGGTACGTACATCGACCTCATCGACCTGCCGACCATCGCACCCTATCTCGAGGCGCTCCTCGGCACGGGTTACCGCCTGGACCACGACTACATCAACGTCGTCAACGCGGAGCACCCGAGCCGGCTCTACCTTCACGGCGGCGGCCATCTTGGCGCGGGAGGGCCGCGGGACGTGGTGGGGCCAAGCGATGGCGGTCAGTGCTACTACCACTACAACAATGGCAGGTTCTTCAATGGCCTGTTGACCGTGGCTTTCGAACTCAACGACGTGAGCCCCTCGACTGGCGGCTTTGCGTGCGTCCCCGGGAGCCACAAGTTGAACTTCCCGCTCCCGAGCGATTGGCGTGTCAGCGAAAAACAAGCGGACATCCCGGAGTGCGTGGATCGGGTCAACGCGGACGCGGGTGACGCGATCATCTTCACCGAAGCCTGCGCACACGGAACGGTGCCCTGGGAGGGCGGTGGAGAACGGCGGACCATTTTCTACAAGTACTGCCCCCATGCGGTGGCATGGGGACCGTGCTACTACAATGCCGATCACTACGGCGACCTGACCGAAAACCAGCGTGCGATCCTGATGCCGCCGAGCGCTTACGGACCGCACAATCACACGGCACCGATATGGAAGAGAGCGCAGGCGGAGCAGGCCGAATTGGCCCGGCTGCGCAAGGAAGTGGCGGCCCTGAAAGAACGCGCGTGAGGTGAAGGCAGCCCGCGTGACTCTCAGTTCAACAGGAGGATAGACATGTCCTTGAATGTCTACCTGCCTTTTGACGGCAACTGCCGCGAGGCCTTCGAGTTGAGCAGGACATGCCCTTCCATGTAAGGACGACCGGACGTATCGCCGAATCTTCCTCGCAGCATTATCTGGATCAGAGAATCAGCGTACGCTGGTTCTTCTCGATAAAGCGAATGATCGTGTCGCCGAGCGGAGCGCCGCTACCGTCTGCCTCACGGCCGTCGGCAATCTCGCCAGTCGGCGATTCTGCGCCGAACACGAAGCAGAATCCGCCGCCCTTAAGCGTCATCGTCGCCGATCTTGGCAACTAGCACCACGGGTCGAGCATCACCTTCATCGCGACCCCGCCGAAGAACGTATCGAACGCCTCGGACGCCGCGTCGATCCCGAAACTGTGGGTGATCAGGTCGTCGGCGGGCAGTCCGCGCCGTACCAGCGCCTCCAGTTCCCGGTGATCCCCCGGTCTTGAGTACCAAGTCCCGATCAGTTCGAGTTCCTTTTTCGTGAAGTGCTCGATGGTATTGATCCTCGGGCCCTGGTCCGTAACGCCGATGAAGGCCATCCTGCCGCCCCGTCGCAGGGCGTCGAGGCACAGGGTCTGGGCATCGGAATTCGCGGAGCAGTCGAGGGCAACGTCGATGCCTTCGGACCCGGCGGCCTCCTGCAATCGGGCGAGTACGTCTGTCTCTTCAGCCGGGTTGACACACACGTCCGCGCCGCACGTTCGCGCCCGGCCCAGCCGATACTCATTGATGTCCAGCACGATGACGAACGCGTTCAGGAACTTGCACAACAGTGTTGCCGCAAGGCCGATCGGGCCCTGGCCGGTGATCAGGACCGTGTCGAACGCGGTCACGTTGAGACGTTTAATCGCCCGATAAGGCGTCCCCAGGACATCGCCGATCAGGGCGCCGGTCTCGAATGAAACGTCATCCGCCAGCGGCAGACACGCCCGGTCGCCAACGGCGATGTACTGGGAGTGATTTCCGGGAAAGCGCGCCGGCGCTGAATCGCGCCGCTCGCACAGCACCCAGTGGCCTTCGAGACAGTAGCGGCAATGACCGCAGGGGGTGCCCGCGTAAAGCGCGACGCGGTCGCCTTCCTTGACGCGCGTGGATCGGTCGACCCTGGCGACGATCCCGGTGCCCTCGTGTCCTGCGTTGTAGCGAGGTCCTACTACGGTGTTCGCGCCATCGTAGGTGTGGCGTTCCGATCCGCACAGCGCGGACGACATGATCTTTACGACGACCCGGTCGTCCTGGGGCTCCGGTTCAGGTACATCGATCACCCGCACCTGCCGATTGCCCAGCATCTGAACGGTTTTCATTGAAACGAGGCCTTTGGTCCACTCGGGTATCGCGTCAGCTTAACGCGTTGGCCGGGGCGCATCATTTGCTAGTCTTGCCAGCTTCGGCAAACAGTCCCATCTGGGGAATCCATGGAGTACAGGCAACTGGGCCGCACGGGCTTGAGAATCAGCCCGGTCGTCCTCGGCACGGTCAACTTCTCTTCCTACACGAACGAAGCCGATTCGTTCGCCATTCTGGACCGCGCGCTGGAACTTGGCATCAACCACCTCGACACGGCCAACAACTACAACGCGGGCCGGTCGGAAGCGCTGCTTGGACGCTGGCTTGCCCAGGGCGGAGGACGCCGGGAGAAGATCGTCCTCGCCACCAAGGTGTACTGCAAGCCGAAAGAGTGGGGGGACACGGACAAGGGCCCGACGGGGCCGAACGAGCACGGGCTGTCGGCGGCCAACATTCGCGCCGCCGTGGATGCGAGCCTGAAACGTCTGCAGACGGACCACATCGACCTGTACCAGACCCACCACGTGGACCGAAACGTGCCTTGGGAAGAACTCTGGCAGGCGATGGAACTGCTGGTCGCCCAGGGCAAGATCACCTATGTGGGCAGTTCCAACTACGCCGGCTGGCACATCGCGCAGGCGCAGGAGGCCGCGCGGCGGCGCAACTCGCTTGGATTCGCGTCCGAACAGAGCATCTACAACCTGGCGAACCGCAGCATTGAACTCGAGGTGATACCGGCATGCATGGACTATGGGATGGGGTTACTCGTCTACAGTCCGGTTGCCAGCGGCAAGCTGGGCGGCAAGCCGGACAGCAACGAGGGGCGGCGGGCCATCCAGGAACGTCACCCAAAGGCCGAGGCGTTCGAAGCGTTGTGCGATGAAATCGGACACCCGCCCGCGAGCGTTGCGCTGTCATGGGTCGCGCACCGTCCCGGCGTGACGGCGCCGATCATCGGTCCGCGCACCATGGAGCAGCTCGAGGCAAGCGTTGAAGCCATCGATATCGAGCTTGATGCCGAGACGCTTGGGCGGCTGGATGCGATGTTTCCTGGCCCCGGTCCTGCGCCGGAAGCCTACGCCTGGTAATCGAACAGGAGAGCCATACCCATGCCGCAGGATCAATTCGCCACCGTATCCACGTCCACCGGTTTGCTGCAACTGGCCTACCAGTCGTTCGGGAATCGCGATGATCCCGTGTTCCTGTTGCTCACCGGCTGGTTCTCGGACCTGACGCTTTGGCCGAGGGGGTTCTGTGAAGTCCTTGCCAGTCGCGGGTTCCGCGTGATCCGCTACGACCATCGCGATGCGGGCCTGAGTACCCGGACCGATATCGATGTCCCCGATCCCGACAACCCTCCCTACACCATGTCCGACCTCGCAGCGGATGCGGTGGGATTGCTCGACGCACTTGGCATAGAGAAGGCGCACGTGGCGGGATTCGCCTTTGGCGCCACCATCTCCCACCTGGTTGCCATCGAACATCCGGATCGGGTGCTGTCGCTCGTGTCACTCGCCACGACAACCGGCAGACGTTCAGGTCCGCGACGGCCGCGAAGAGCCATGCCGGCCTTCCCAACGGATCCGGAGGGGCTCAGCCGGCTGCACAAGGAGCGATTTGCCGATATGGCGAGGGAGAGTTTCGACGAAGAGGACTACGAGGCTCGCCGCAGGGAGTCCGCCGAGCGGGGTGCGTTGCTCGCAAGGGGAGATATTCAGAGCGCTGTCATGCCGACGGCCGGCGATCGGACCGAGCGTCTCGGGCAGGTCAAGGTTCCGGTGCTCGTCGTGCATCCGGCAAAGGACCCCCTGGTTTCCCTTGACGTGTCGAAGTTTCACGTCGGGTGTTTCCCGGATGGGAAGCTCCTGGTTCTGGACGGCATTGGCCACGGCGTGCTGCCCGAGCGCCACTGGGTGAGGATGGCGGACGCGATGCGGGGCCGAACGCGGTAGACAGCGCTAAATGTCGCCCTGGAGCTTCCTGTAATGGTCGACGACAGCGGGGTGAACGAACCCTGATATGTCGCCGTGGAGCGCGGCGATCTCGCGCACCAGCGAGGAGGATACGAACGAGCTTTCGAGCGACGGCGGCAGGAACACGTACTCGATGGAATCGTCCATGGAGCGGTTCATTTCCGCCATTTGAAACTCGTACTCGAAATCGGCCATCGTGCGCAGGCCTCGCAGGATGAATATCGTCCCCTTCGTGTGGACGTAGTCGACAAGCAGCGTGTTGAACCCTTCGACCTCGATGCGGTTACCGAACTCGGCAAGCACTTCCCGGCAAAGCTCGACCCGTTCTGCAAGGTGGACTGCGGGATCCTTTTGCGCCGATGTTCCAATGGCGACCACGACGCGGTCGAAGAGCTTCAGTGCACGCCTGACGAGGTCGGTGTGTCCGTTGGTGATCGGATTGAAGCTGCCTGGATATACGACGGTCGTCATGGAACCTTCAGCCGGGGAGCGCGAATGAACAGCCCATTGCGGCGACGTTCATCGTCGCTGCGCGCGGGTGTCTAACGCTTTCATCCTAGCAAACTGTCGGGCTTGCCGCTTAAGCGTCAAGTCCGTCCGGATGATAGGCAGGCTTGGGCGGGGGTGAAACACGGCACAGGCGAGGCCGTGACGGATTTCATGGCACTAGCCCAAACGGTTCGGGCGCACCAACCGAAAGCGGCAGTCGCCGGCGCGGGACTGCTTGATCGTGGTCCAGCCGGGAGCCTCCGTGACGGCCCGCGTCTCCACGTACACGGTAGTTTCGTGTTGGCGCACCAGGGCAAGAACCTCATCCGCCAGCGACCGCTTTGGCGCAGCCCGCGTTAGATGCGGAGGTTCGAACGGTGGGTCGACGAAGACGATGTTCCAGTGCCACGCCGATTGCCGGCGCAACCAGGGCAATGCGGAGACGTTGTGAATCTCGCACGAGGCACCCAGGCGTTGCGCTTGTGCCCGCAACAGGTTCGCCGTCCGTCGGTCGTGCTCGACAAGCGTCGCGGACGCAGCACCCCGCGACAACGCCTCGAATGCAAGCGCGCCGGTTCCCGCAAACAGGTCCAGCACGCGGGCACCTTCTACATCGGCGCCGAGCCAGTTGAAGAGAGTCTCGCGAACGCGGTCCATCGTTGGCCTGAGATTCGGGCGTTGGACGACTTCGAGCTTTCGCCCTTTCCACTTACCGCCGATAATGCGTACCGTTCTTCTCGCCATGATCGGCGCCGTTCGGAATCCAGCCGCCGACTGAATATATGAGTTTGCGTTGAACGAAGATAGTCGACCGGGTGTTTGGCACCGCCTCAACCGGACGCGGGACCGCCTCGCGCAGCTCGCGGGTGACCTGTTGCTCGGCGAGCGGGTGATCGATGAGGACGCGCTGGAAGAACTCGAAACCGCACTGCTTGGCACCGATGCGGGCGTGGATGCGACGACGCAGATCGTCGAGGCGATCGCGCAACGGGTGTCGCGCAGGGAGCTTTCCGATGCCGGCGCATTGCGTCGCGCGCTGCGTGAACAACTGGAGGAGATGCTTGCGCCCATGACGAGATCGTTCCGGATCGATGCGTCGCGCCGGCCGTTCGTGGTCCTGATGGTCGGCGTCAACGGCGCGGGCAAGACGACGACGATCGGAAAGCTCGCCAGGCAACTTCGCGCCCAGGGGCATTCGGTCCTGCTGGCGGCGGGCGATACCTTCCGCGCCGCTGCGGTGGAGCAGCTCGTCGAATGGGGTCGGCGCAACGAAGTGCCGGTGATCGCCCAAGAACGGGGCGCCGATAGCGCATCCGTGATCTTCGATGCGATCGAGGCGGCCCGCGCCCGCGGAATCGATGTTGTGCTTGCGGACACGGCTGGCCGCTTGCAGGCGAAGACCAACCTGATGGACGAGCTTGCCAAGGTCAAGCGCATCGTTGCGCGGTTCGACTCCGCCGCGCCCCACGAAGTGATCCTCGTGCTCGATGCCGGAATCGGGCAGAACGCGCTCAGCCAGGTGGCGCAGTTCGATGAAACGGTGGGGCTGACCGGCCTGATCGTGGCAAAACTCGACGGGTCGGCGCGTGCCGGAATATTGTTCGCCATCGCCGCGCGGGGCGCGGGTCCCAACGCCGCAGGAAACGATGCGGGAAAAGATGCGGGAAAAGAAGCACTGCCGGTCTATTTCATCGGCGTCGGCGAGCGGGTGGAGGACCTGAGGCCCTTCGATGCGCGGGAGTTCGTCGATGCCCTGTTGGAAAATGGGGAGGACTCACCGGAGCGCGCACATGGGTAGCATCGCCCTGCACGACGTCACGAAGCGGTTCGACAATGGACAGGAAGCCCTGCGCAACGTGTCTCTCACGTTCGAGGAGGGCTCGATGGCGTTTCTCACCGGGCACTCGGGCGCGGGCAAGACCACGTTCCTCAAACTCCTGTTGCGGTTGCAGCTTCCGACGCGGGGACAGATCGTCGTCAATGGCGTCAACATCTGCCAACTTCCGAGGCGCCGGGTTTCGCGCTATCGGCAGCACCTCGGAGCGGTGTTTCAGAATCATCATCTGCTTCCCGATCGCACGGTGCTCGAGAACGTCGCCTTGCCTCTCCTGGTCACCAGCATGCGTTCGAGGGACATCGCCAAGCGGGTCCGCGCCGCGCTGTCGATGTTGGGTCTCCTGTCCAAGGAGCATTACTATCCGAATCACCTGTCGGCGGGCGAACAGCAGCGGGTGGGTATCGCGCGGGCCGTGGTCAACCGTCCCAACCTGATTCTTGCCGACGAGCCGACCGGCAACCTCGACCCCGAGTTGTCGCGCGATGTCATGGGGTTGTTCGTGAACTTCCGGCGCATCGGGGCGATCGTGATCGTCGCGAGTCATGACCACGCGCTCATCGAGTCGATGGGCATGCGCGTCATCGAACTCGATCACGGCCGCGTCATTCGGGACGAGCTCCCTGC
This sequence comes from uncultured Pseudomonadales bacterium, assembly GCA_964518405.1. Taxonomy (GTDB): domain Bacteria; phylum Pseudomonadota; class Gammaproteobacteria; order Pseudomonadales; family Azotimanducaceae; genus VXNE01. The sequence continues at coordinate 12,198 of CAZFGB010000059.1, forward strand.
CGCATGACCGTCGAACGTAGATCTCGAGATCCCTGGCCGCCGGTGGAACGGCCACCGTTCGCCGCCATACGTGACCATTGGCGCGTTTGCCGCGACTGCTTCGCGGTCGCCTGTCGTCGCTTCGGGTCAAGTCTGCTGGTATGGCTTCTTATCGGAATGTCGCTGGCGTTGCCTGCCGCGTTGTACATCCTGGAAAGAAGCCTCGCGGCCGCGGCCGCCCAGTGGGACGGACGTCCGGGTTTCACGGTCTATCTTCAAACCGGGACGGATATTGGCGTGGCGCGAGCGCTGGCTGCCCGGCTCGAAGCGAGGCCGGAGGTCGAAAGAGCGCGGGTCATTACGCCGGAACAGGCATTGGAGGAGTTCGGCGAAGGCCTCGCGATCGCCGACGCGCTGGAAGTTCTCGGAGAGAATCCGTTGCCGGCCTCGGTGACGGCGACGGTGGCCGACGGCGTGGCGGAGGCGGAGTTGCGGCGCCTCATCGACGAGCAGCGCGCGGGCGAACATGTCGACGAAGTCGCCATGGAGAAGGCGTGGCTTGAGCGGATGGCCGCTATTTCCGCTGTCGTCGGACGGGTCGGCTGGATGCTCGCCGGGATATTCGGACTCGGCGCCGCGCTGGTTACGGCGTCTTCCGTTCGCCTCGTCATAGAATCCCGGCTGGAAGAACTCGGCATGCAGAAACTCGTTGGCGGTACGGATGCGTTCGTAAGAAGACCGTTTCTGTACTACGGCCTGTTCTATGGCGCGGGAGGCGGCGTTGTGGCGGCGATGCTGGTCGCGGGATCGATGCTCGCGCTCGAGGCACCGCTCGAGGCACTGTTCGAGAGCTACGGCGAACGTCTCGAAGAACGTCTCGCAATCCACCGTATCGATGAGTCGCTCGTGGGCGCCCTGATCGGCGCCGGCGGACTGCTCGGGGTGTGCGGTGCGTTGATCGCGTCCAATCGGCGCCTCAAGCAAGTCGACGTGGACTGAACGGAGGCGCAAGCCTGATGCGGCTGGAAGGGGTGACCGTCGTCTATTCGGATGAGACTTTCTTTGGGGAATCCCAGAAGGTAACGGCTCTGAGTGACGTGAGCCTGCGCGTCGGACGCGGGGAAAAGGTCGGCGTGATCGGCGCCAACGGCGCGGGCAAATCGACGCTCGTGCGCGTTATGTCGGGGGTATTGAGACCAAACGCGGGCGTAGTCGACGATGAGGGGATGTCGAGCGCCCTCCTGTCGTTGAACGCGGGATTCGACGGCGAATTGTCCGGAACGAGGAACGTCATCATGCACGGCATGCTGATGGGTTTGACCCGCAGGGCGGCGGCGGCCCGCATCGAGGCGGTGACCGACATGTCGGGCCTGGGGGACGCCATGAACCGCCGCGTCAGCACCTATTCTTCGGGAATGCGCGCGCGGCTGTGCTTCTCGACAGCAATCAACCTGGACCCCGACATCCTCCTGCTTGACGAGGCGATTGTCGTGGGAGACCGCGAGTTCCGCGACAAGTCCCAACGCATCATGCAGGAGAGATTCACCGGGGACAGGGCCATCGTGATGGTCAGTCACGCCCTCGTCAGCGTGGAACAGCTTTGCGAGCGCGCGATCTGGCTGGACCGGGGAGAGATCATGGCGCAGGGGGATACCAGGACCGTCGTCCGCGCTTACCGCGAAGCGGAGAACGGAAAAAATCGGGCGTAGAGCTGGATGCTAGTCGAACGGGCTCACCAGTTGCGAGAGCGTCGGATGTTCGCGATCTTTGTCCGATAGAATCGCGCCGGTTTCCGGGGTTGGCCAGCGGATGCGGAGGGCGGGATCGTTCCACAGGAGTCCGCGGTCGTGCTCCGGCGCGTAGTAGTCGCTGACCTTGTACATGACCTCGGTGTCGGGCGCGAGCGTCATGAACCCGTGACCGAAACCCACCGGCACCCAGATCTGGTTCCAGTCCTCCGCCGACAGCGTTGCGCTTACGTGCCGGCCATAGGTCGGCGAGCCGCGCCGCAGGTCCACCGCGACATCGAAGATCGAACCGCGCAGCACCCGGACAAGCTTGGCTTGCGCAAAGGGCGGCGCCTGGAAATGCAGTCCCCTGACGGTACCCGCGTCGGCCGAGCGCGAGGCGTTGTCCTGGACGAAATCCACCGAGATCCCGCCGTCCAGCAGCGTTCGCTTGTTGTAGACCTCGGAGAAGTAGCCTCGATGGTCGCCATGCTTTGTCGGCGTGAGGAGCTTGACGTCGGGAATTTCAAGGTGTTCGATTTGCATATTGTCGGAATTTAAGCCAATTCAGGGATATAGGCGAGAAGAAGCCGCTTGGGGACGACCACATGATGAACCTTTTTGCGGAATTGGCACTCTAAAGGGGAGAGTGCTAATATCGTCGTCCAACGTTACCGGAGGTATCAAAAGATGACCGCGAACGTACTATCTCTCGATAGTCTATCGCCGGGTCGCGATCTGGATACCTATATTCAGACTGTGAACGCGTTCCCGGTGTTGAGCCCCGAGGAAGAGCGCAGGCTCGCGGAACGCTTCTACTACGAGAACGACCTCGCGGCCGCTCGCGAATTGGTGCTGTGCCACCTCCGATTCGTCATATACATGGCACGGGGTTATTCCGGGTATGGGCTGCCCCAGGGCGACCTGATCCAGGAAGGCAACGTTGGACTCATGAAGGCGGTCAAGCGTTTCAACCCCGAGGTCGGCGTGCGGCTCGTGTCCTTCGCGGTGCACTGGATCAAGGCCGAAATGCACGAGTACATCCTGCGCAATTGGCGCATCGTCAAGGTCGCCACCACCAAGGCGCAACGCAAGCTCTTCTTCAACCTGCGCAGCGCCAAGAAGCGTCTCGGATGGTTTTCGCCGGAGGAAGTGGAAGCCGTCGCCGAGGATCTTGGGGTGAAGCCCGAAGTCGTCCTGCAGATGGAAGGCCGCATGGCGGCCCAGGACGCGGCATTCGACGGGGATGCGAGGGACGACGGCGAGGACTTTGTCGCGGCGCCGGCGCAATACCTCACCGACGAGTCGATGAATCCCGCCGAGATCGTGGCGGAAGAAGACTGGACCGAACGCTCCATGGCGCAACTGCGGGACGCGCTTGAGCAACTCGATGAGCGCAGCCGGGAGATTCTGCGGCTGCGATGGTTGAACGAACCTAAGGTGACGCTCCAGGAACTGGCAACGCAATACGGAATCTCCGCCGAGCGCGTACGCCAGATCGAAGCCAAGGCGATGAAGAAGCTCCGGAGTTCGCTCGCCCCCGCCTGAATCCGGCGCCCAAGATCGACAAGATGAAGCCGAATCGCGGGGACTCCGCTCCGCGTTCGTGGCTGGCGCGGGTCTACGCCGGGCGAAGGGGCCGCCCCACCAAGGCCCAGGCGCGGGCGCTGGTCGACCACGGAAGTCGCTACCGGATGACAGCGTTCGAAGCCTCCGACCGGCCCGTCATGGTCGAGGTAGGTTTCGGCATGGGCCATGCGCTCGCCCATTTTGCCGGCGGGCACCGGGACTGGACTTGCATCGGTATCGAGTTGTACCGGCCGGGCATCGGGTCGCTGATCCTGCAATGCGAATCGCTTGGGCTCGACAACGTGCGGATCGTCGAGGGCGATGCGGTCACGGCGTTGGCGCGATGGCCATCTGCGAGCGTTCGCCTCGCGGCCGTCTATTTTCCCGATCCATGGCCGAAACGCAGGCATGGCAAACGCCGCCTCATCCAGCCGCCTTTCCTCGGCGAGGTGGCGCGTTTGCTGGAGCCGGGGGGCAGGCTGCTGATGGCGACGGACTGGGCGCCTTACGCCAGGTCGATGCTCGCGACCGCGGATGCGGAACCGGCGCTCGCCAACGAGGCGGACCCCGGCAACTTCTCCGAACGTCCGACCGAGCGCCCCGAGACGCACTTCGAGGCCCGCGGCCGCGAATCCGGCCGAGTGATCTGGGATCTCGCCTACGCCAAGGCGCAGTGACGGACGTCGAGGAACCGGGCGACAACCGTATCGAGGTGCAGGAAGCCGAAGTCGGTGAGACCGATTCGGTCCCGCCGCATCAATCCTTCTTCGCGCAACCGCGCGATTTCAGCCGCGATGGTCTCGATCGGCAGGCCGGTGCGCTCGCGGAACGCGGCTTCATCGGTTCCGCGCACGAGCCGCAGGACGTTCATCATGTACTCGACGGGCAGGTCTCGCGCGTCAATGGTCGTGTCTTCCGAAGACTGGCATTTGAGGTAGCTTCCCGGCTGCCTGGCCTTGGCGGTGCGCACGATCCCGCGCGGCAGGCTGAACTTTCCGTGGGCGCCCGCGCCGATGCCCGCATAGTCGCCGAACTTCCAGTAGTTGACGTTGTGCCGGGTCTCGGAACCGGGCCGCGCATAGGCGGACACCTCGTAGCGCATGAACCCCTGAGACTCGAGAAACGCCTGGCCCGCTTCGGCGACCTCCGCCTTTTCGTCCGGGTCGGGGAGTATCGGGGGATGGCTCGCGAACGCCGTGTTCGGTTCTATGGTGAGTTCGTACCATGAAATGTGCGTCGGCTCCATCGCGACAGCGTGTTGGAGGTCGGTGATGGCCGCCGCCGCCGTCTGTTGCGGCAGGCCGAACATCAGGTCGATGTTGAACTCATCGAATCCCGCCTGCCGGATCGAGGCCGCCGCCGTCCTGGTCTCGTCAGCCTTGTGGATGCGCCCGAGTCGCGCGAGATTGGCATCGTCGAATGATTGCGCTCCAAGCGAGATGCGACTGATTCCGGCGGCGGCGTAATCTTCCATGGGTCCCCCGGTTTCGACCGTTCCCGGGTTCGCTTCCATCGTCACCTCCACGCCGTCGGACAGTCCGAATGCATCGAGCAGTCGCGCGAAAGCATGCGCCGGCAGCAGGCTCGGCGTTCCGCCGCCGAAGTAGACGGAGGAGATATCGAACTCCATGCGCTCGCGTTCCCGGCCGAAGTCGGCCAGCAGGGCGTCGACGTATTCCAGCTCCGGCAGCGAAGACCTGAGTGCGTGGGAATTGAAGTCGCAGTAGGGGCACTTCCGCACGCACCACGGGATGTGCACATAGAGACCGCTCATGGCGCAACCGCATGCATAAGGCGCTTGAGCGCGGCCGCGAGGCGCTTCGCGGCGATCCCGCGGTGGCTGTGCGCATTTTTGACCGCAGGCGCGAGTTCCGCGGCGGTCGCATTCAACTCCGGGACAAAGAAGTGCGGGTCATATCCGAATCCCTGTTTTCCCCGCGGCGTATCGACGATGATGCCGTTCCACGCCCCCGTGGCGAATATGGGCGCCGGGTCATCCGTCCGTTCGATGAATACCAACGCGCAGTAGAAATGCGCGCGACGGTCTTCGATGCCGTCCAGCGCGGCGATGAGTTTCCTGTTGTTGTCCTCGGCCGTGGCGTTTTCGCCCGAATATCTCGAGGATATGAGACCGGGCGCGCCGTTCAGGGCGGGAACGATGAGGCCCGAGTCGTCGGCGATGGCCGGCAGACCGGCGGCGGACGATGCGTGGCGCGCCTTGATCAACGCGTTCTCGATGAAGGTCGCCCCGTCTTCTTCCGGCGATGCCACGCCGAAGTCCGCCATCGGCCGCGGCGTGATGCCGGCGGAGGCCAGCAGACGGGAGAGTTCGGCAAGCTTGCCCGCGTTGGCGCTGGCGAGGACGGCGTCTCGCATGGATCAAGCGTCTCCGGGAGCGTCAGCGACCGGGGGCGGTTGTTCCGCGGGCGGCGAGTTGGGCCGGGCCAGGGGAGCACGAGGGGCCACCCCTCGCGAGGAGACCCGCGGCGCCGACAGGCGACGGTCGTGGGGCGCCTTCATGGGTCCCAATAGAGCGTCTGTTGAAATCGCAGCACCGCCGGACCGTAGCCGGGCAGGTCCGCCGTGATCTCGAAACGCAGCGTATCCCGGTCCTGGTAGGTCAGCATCGCGAGGTAGTAAACGGCTTCTCCTTCCCGCACCTCGCGAAAGTCGAGTGGCTGCAGTTGCCCAAGCAGGTTCTTGACGGTACCGGTCACCGATACCGCCACGCTCCGCTCTTCTTCCAATATGGACACGTTCACCACGGCCTTGTCGCGACCCCTGACGACACCGTATCGCTCGGCGACTTCGGCGCGCAGGAAACTGGGGTTGAAAATGGAGTAATGCATTTCGTAGTCGCCGAACGTCTGCTTCTGCTCGGCCGACAGCGTCCCGGCAGCGAATGCGAGCGCGGCGATCGCGGCACGCTTCATGTGACCGCGCGTCCCAGCCGGTAGAAGGCGGTGGTGCCGAACAGATTCGGAAAGCGGTTGATCAGATTGCCGCTCCGGTAGCCGCGGTCGACGGCAAACCGTTCGATGACCGCAATGCCCATGTCGAGACACAGCCGTTCGAAATCGGCGAAGGTGCAGAGGTGAATGTTCGGCGTGTCGTACCAGTTGTGGGGCAGGTGCTTGGCCATCGGCATGCGGCCGCGCGTCGCGAGCCACAGGCGGCATACCCAGTGACCGAAGTTGGGAAACGTCACGATGCACTCGCCGCCGATTCGAAGCATCTCTTCCAGCAACTGGTCGGGAGCGCGCACGGCCTGCAGGGTCTCTGTCATCACCACCATGTCGAAACTCGAATCCGGGAACCTCGCGAGGCCATCGTTCAGGTCGTGCTCTATGACGTTGACGCCCGCCCGGATACAGGCGTTGATCCTGTCCGGGTCGATGTCCATGCCATAGCCGCGCACCCCCTTGTTCGATTGCAGGTGCGCGAGCAGTTCGCCGTTGCCGCATCCAAGGTCGAGCACGCGGGCGCCGGGTTCGATCTGGTCGGCGATGATCCGGAGGTCTTGTCTCACCGGCCGCACTCCGATGCGGCGCGGTCGAGATAGGCGGAGAGCACCTCCAGGTAGCGGGGAACCGGGAGCAGGAATGAGTCATGGCCGTGGCTGGCGTCGATGTTGGCGCTGACCACGTCCTTGCGGGCCGCAATCAGCGCGTCGATGATTTCATCCGATCGTTCCGGGGCGAAGCGCCAGTCGGTCGAGAAGGAAATGACCAGGAACTTGCACGTCGCGCGGCCAAGCGCGCTGACCAGGTCGTCCCCGTGGTCCCGGGCGGGGTCGAAGTAGTCGAGGGCACGGGTCATCAACAGGTACGTGTTGGCGTCGAAGACCTTGGAGAAGGTCGTCCCCTGGTAGTTGAGGTAGCTCTCCACCTGAAACTCCACGCCGTGGCCGGACGCGATGTCGCCGGACTTGAGCTCCCGTCCGAACCGGTCTCCCATGCTGTCGTCGGAGAGATAGGTGACATGGCCCAGCATGCGCGCCAGGCGCAGCCCGGTGTCGGGGTTGGATTCGACCTTGAGGTAGTCGCCGTCGTGATACTCGGGATCGGTGACGATGGCCTGGCGCGCGATCTCGTTGAACGCGATGTTCTGCGCGGAGAGCTTCGACGCGCACGCGATCAGCAATGCGTGGCGTATGCGGTCCGGAAAGTCGATGGCCCATTGCATGGCCTGCATGCCGCCGAGGCTCCCGCCGGCGATGGCGGCGAACGATTCAATGCCCAGGGCATCTGCGAGCATGGCCTGGGTGCGCACCCAGTCCTTGACCGTCACCGTGGGAAACGTTGGCCCGTACGGATCCCCGGTGGCGGGATCGATGGAGCGCGGCCCGGTGCTGCCGTGACAACCGCCGAGGTTGTTCAGGCTGACGACGAAGTAACGGTCCGTATCGATGGCCTTGCCGGGGCCGATGCACACGTCCCACCAGCCCGGCTTGTCGTCGTCCATGGTGTGAAAGCCGGCCGCGTGATGGTGTCCGGACAGGGCGTGACAGATCAGGATGGCGTTGGACTTGTCGGCATTGAGCTTTCCGTAGGTCTCGTAGACGATCTCGAAGTGCGGCAGCCGGACACCGCACTGCAGGTCGATGGCCCCGAAACGCGCGGTCTCGGGGACAACCACGCCGACGGAATGGGGGGGCAAGGCTTCCATGGGCTATCAGTGCTACGGACCGCCCCCGAACAGCGTCCGGAACAAGCCGGGCAACAGGTAGTGCTGCAGCAACCCGATCACGAGAAACACGATCAGGGGAGACAGGTCGAGACCGCCCATGACGGGCAACAACCGGCGCGCCGGCGCGAGCACCGGCTCGCAGACATCGCGCAGGAGGGAGGTGACCGGATTGTAGGTAGCGGGCGCAAGAAGCGAGATGATGATCATCGCGAAGATGGCGATCCAGTAGAAATACAGGAACAGATCGAACGTTCGGTACACGCCGGCGACGATGGCGCCTACCGCCAGCCCCAGGGACTGCAGCATTTCCACGACGACCATGTTGTCGTAGCGGCCCGTCATGGCGGCGACCGCGCCGACTGTCGCGGCGCATGTCACCCAGGTGGCGAAGAAAGCGGAGAGGTCAAGATTCTTGTAGTTGGGTATGACCTTCCTCAAGGGGTTCAGCACCGGGTCCGTGTAGCGGACGATGCCCTGGGATATGGGATTGAAGAAATCCGCGTGCGTCGCCTGCAGGATGAAGCGCACGAGGAACAGCACCGAGACTGCGCTCAACAAGTATTGAATGATGAAGGCAATCGGATCGCCCATGCTTCCCGCCGCTATTTGCCGAACTCTTCCGCGAGCTCTCGCGACCGCTGGCAGGCGGCCCGGATCGCCCTTGTGATCTTCGCCCGCACTTGGGCGGATTCAAGTATAGATATGGCGCGTTCCGTCGTGCCACCCGGAGACGTCACCCGTTCTCGCAGAACCCGGGGCCCGGCGCTGTCGGCTTCGGCCATGCGCGCGGCGCCCAGCACCGTGGCGGTTGCGAACCGCTCGGCGGTGGCGGCGTCCATGCCGAGTTCGACGCCGGCCTCGATCATGCCTTCGAGCAGGTAGAAGGCGTAGGCCGGTCCGCTGCCGGACAGGGCCGTCACAGCGTGCAGAATGTCCTCATCCTCGAACCAGACAACCGTGCCGGCGGTGGACAGAATCGTCTCGGCCAGGGTCCGCATATCGGGATCTACGAAGGAATTCGCGGTCAGTCCGGATATGCCCGCCCGCAGCAACGCCGGCGTATTCGGCATGCATCTCACGATCGGCTGTGTCGGAGATGACCAGCGGGCGATCGCCTCGATGGGCACACCCGCCGCGATGGATACGACCAGTTGGCCGGGCGTCAGCGGAAGCGCTTCGACAACTTCCCGCATGACCTGCGGCTTCACGGCCAGAACGACGGCTTCTGCGGAGTCGATAGCGACGGCGTTATCCCGGGTCGTGAACACGCCTTCGAAGCGGTCGAGCTGACTTGCTATCGGATCGGCGACGACGAGTTCCAGTCGGTCGCCGGATTCCGGGTCGCCGGCCGCGCGCAGACCGCCAACGAGCGCGAACGCCATGTTGCCGCCGCCGATGAAGGCGATACGTTTCACTAGCCCCTCGGCCCGAAGATTGCCGTGCCTATGCGCACGCAGGTGGAGCCTTCCTCTATGGCGGCGCCGAAGTCATCGCTCATGCCCATGGAAAGGGTGTCCCAATGGGGTCCGCCGAACGGTCGGTGGCGGTCGAACAGTTCTGCCGTCAACGAAAAGCTCTCGCGCATGGATTGCTCATCCTCTTTCGGTGCCGGAATCACCATCAGTCCCCGCAGCCGCAGGTGCTCCATTTGGCGAACCGCATCGATGAGTTCACCGACGGCATCGGGTGCGATGCCGGATTTCTGCGGTTCGTCATCGATGTTGACTTCGATACAGACGTCAAGCGGAGCCAGCCCTCGGCGGCTGAAGTTTAGTCGCTCTGCGATCCTCTTTCGATCAAGGGCGTGCACCCATTGAAAGCTCCGCGCGATGTCGCGCGTCTTGTTGGACTGCACCGCGCCGATGAAATGCCAGGTGATATCGCGTCCGGCGAGAGACTTGAGCTTCGGCAATGCTTCCTGCAGGTAGTTCTCCCCGAAGTGCTGTACGCCGACGTCGGCGGCGGCGGCGATTTCTTGGGCCGAGCGCGTCTTCGACACGGCGAGCAGGCATACGTCGGCGGCCGATCGGTCCGCTCGCCGCGCCGCGCGCGCGATGGCGTGCTGAACGCGGGCGACTGATTCCTTGATGGATGGTCGAGCCCCCATGCCTCACGAGATTGCCAGTTGCGTGACCGAGGCAATTTAAGCACTAGCCGCACGCGATTGCAGAGATTGTCCGTATTCCGCGGGGCTTCGCCGGCGGATACTTTGCTGGTCGGGCATTGCGGCAACTCGGGCATTCGCCAGCGTGGAAATCATCGATCTCCTTTCGCGCGCAATCGCCGTCGGCGCCTCGGACCTGCACCTGTCCGCAGGATTGCCTCCCATGGTCCGCGTCGACGGCGAATTGCAGCGCCTGGGCGATGCAACCGTTCCCGACCGGGAAGTTCGCGCGATGCTGGGCGCCGTCATGGACCGGAAGAGCCGAGAGGCGTTCGAACAGTCGCTCGAGGCGGACTTCGCTTTCGAAGCGAGCGACATCGGCCGGTTTCGCGTCAACGCCTACCACCACCACCGGGGTGCGGGCGCTGCATTTCGCGTGATTCCGTCGAAGGTCCCGAGCATGGCCGAACTGAACCTGGCGCCGGTGTTCAGGGAGATCGCCATGTCGGCTCGGGGTCTGGTGCTGGTGACGGGCCCGACCGGGTCCGGCAAGAGCACGACGCTGGCGGCAATGATCGACTGCATCAACAAGAATCGCCGGGACCACATCCTGAGCATCGAGGACCCGATCGAGTTCGTGCATGCCAGCCGCTCATGCCTCGTGACCCAGCGCGAAGTGCTGCGCGACACGTTCGGCTTCAACGCGGCCCTGCGTTCCGCGCTGCGGGAAGATCCCGACGTCATTCTGGTGGGCGAGATGCGCGACGTGGAAACAATATCCCTGGCGTTGACGGCGGCGGAAACCGGACACCTGGTGTTCGGCACCTTGCATACCGCGTCCGCGGCGAAGACGGTCGACCGCATCGTCGACGCCTTTCCCCCGGGCGAAAGGAACATGATCCGCGCCGCGCTGTCCGAGTCGCTACATGCGGTTGTCTCGCAGACGCTGCTCAAGGCGAGGAATGGCGGCCGCGTAGCGGCCTACGAAGTGATGTTGGCGACGCCGGCGATACGCAACCTGGTCCGGGAAGACAAGACGGCGCAGATGGTTTCGGTCCTGCAGACAGGCGCGGCCGCCGGCATGCAGACCCTGGATCAATGCCTGCGCGGCCTCGTGCAACGGGGGATCGTGTCACGAGAGGCGGCCCGCGCGAAGGCGCGGATTCCGGAGGACGTCTGATTTGTCGTTGCCAAGCGTTAACGAGCGCCTGTATGGCCATATAATTTTCGTATGGCCATACCCACCATAAAGGCAACCTATACCTTGGATGTCGGGTCGGTACGGATGCTGGAATCGCTGGCAAACCGATGGAACGTCCCCAAGTCCGAAGTCCTGCGAAGGGCGATTCGCATCGCAGCGTCTAGTGCGTCCCCGGAGAAACAAGGCTCCTTGCATGCGCTGGACCGGCTGCAGTTTTCCGTGAGGGAGCGTGGGATTGATCTTTCGGCGTGGGATCGGGAGATAAATGCGGAACGCCTCGAAACCGGGAATCGGGCGTTTCCCCGAACGCAATGAAACCAACTGATCGGGTACTGGAGGGAGCAACAAAGCGTTACCTCCCCCTCAGCAGGAACTCGAGCAGCGCCTTCTGCGAATGCAGCCGATTGCCGGCCTCCGTGAACACGACGGATCGCGGATCTTCGAACAGGTCGTCGCTGACTTCCTCGCCCCTGTGCGCGGGCAGGCAGTGCATGAAGATCGCGTCCTGGTCGGCGAAGTCCAGCAGCGAGGGGCTCACCTGGTAGCCGTCGAAGGCGTTCCGGCGTTCTTCCGCCTCCTTGTCGTGACCCATGGAAGACCAGACATCGGTAACCACGAGATCAGCGCCTTCCACGGCCGCCCGGGGACTCTCGACCCACTCCGCGTTGTCGGTGTCGGCGAGCAGGTCGTTGTCCGGCCGATGTGATTCGGGGGTGGCGACCTTCAGGCGGAAGCCGAACTGCCTGGCGGCATTGATGTAGGAGTTGCACATGTTGTAGCCGTCGCCCACGAAGGCGACGGAGCTTCCTTCGATCGCTCGCCCTTGCACCTCCTCGTAGGTCTGGATGTCGGCGAGCAACTGGCATGGGTGGAAGCGGGCGGTCATGCCGTTGATGACGGGCACGCTCGATGCGCGCGCGAACGCCGTGACATCGTCGTGGCTCAAGGTCCGGATCATCACGGCGTCGACCATTTCGGAGAGCACGCGAGCCGTGTCCTCGATGGGTTCTCCCCGGCCTATCTGGGAGTCTTGCGGTCCCAGGTTGATCGCGTGTCCGCCGAGTTGGTGCATGCCGGTTTCGAACGCCACCCGGGTACGGGTCGAACTTAGCCCGAAGACCATGGCGAGCGTCTTGCCCTTGAGGGGCGCCCATGTCTTTCCGGCGGCGTGGAGACGCTTCAGCTCCGCGCCGCGCGAAACGATCCGTCGAAGTTCCTCGGGACTGAAATCCCTGAGGGTCAGGAAGTGTCGCGCTTGCATGGACTCATGCCATCGCCTTGACCAGGCGGACGACGGTGGCGACGACCTGGTCCGCTTCGTCGTCGGAGAGGATCAGGGGCGGCAGAAGGCGGATGACGGTATCGGCGGCGACGTTGAGAATGACGCCGGCTTCCATCGCATCGGTCACCATGTTCTGGCACGGCCGATCAAGCTCGACGGCCAGCAGGAGTCCCTTGCCGCGGATGTCCTTGACGATGTTGCTACCGGTGAGACCCTCGCGGAGACCGGCGAGCATGCGTTCCCCGAGTTCTCCGGCGCGGTCGATCAGCCCGCCTTCGAGCTCGTCCAGGACCGCGTTCGCCGCCGCGCAGACCAGCGGGTTGCCGCCGAAGGTGGAGCCGTGGGTGCCGGCGACCAGCATCCGGGACGCAATGCCGCGAGCCAGGCAGGCACCGATGGGCACCCCGTTCCCAAGCCCCTTGGCGGTGGTTACCACGTCGGGAAGGATGTCGCTGTGTTGATAGCAGAAGTACTTGCCGGATCGGCCATTCCCCGTCTGCACCTCGTCGAGGATCAGCAGCCAGTCGTTGGCGTCGCACAACTCCCGCAGGCGGGCCAGGTAGTCGTCCTCGGGGATGTGAATGCCGCCCTCGCCGAGAATCGGCTCCACCATGACGGCAACGGCATTGTCGTCGTTTTCCGCGATCCTGCGTACGGCGTCGATGTCGTTGAAGGGCGCGCGGACGAAACCGCCCAGCAGCGGCTCGAAACCGGCGTGCACCTTGCGGTTGCCGGTGGCCGTGAGCGTTGCCATGGTCCGGCCGTGAAAACTGTTGTCCATCACGACGGTGTGGGGAACATCGATGCCGCGTTGGTGACCGTATAGCCGCGCAATCTTTATGGCCGCTTCATTCGCCTCGGCGCCGGAGTTGCCGAAAAACACGTTGTCCATGCCGGAAAGCGTCGTCAGCCGGTCGGCGAGCCGTTCTTGCCCGGCGATGCCGTAGAGGTTTGAAGTGTGGGTCAGTTTGCGCGCCTGTTCGGCGATGGCCTCGCTGACGCGGGGGTGCGCGTGACCGAGACCGGTGACTGCGAGTCCGCACAGCGCGTCGATGTATTCGTTACCGGCGTCGTCGTAAAGCCGCGCCCCGCTTCCGGAAGCGAAAGTCACGGGAAGACGATTGTAGGTAGGCATGATGCTGGTCATGGATACGCCCTTTGGTTGCCAATGCCACGCAACCGTTCGCCTGGGGCGTCCAAGCCCTGCGGTCGCGCGGGCCAAAAACAAAGCGGGCAGCACGTTGCTGCCCTCCAAGACCAGCATCGTAGCAGCGATTCGCGCCAGTTCAAGCGGGGCGTGGGGCGAATCGTTCCGTGTGCGCCAAGCGGGCTTGGCGAGGAGGTGAAACACGGCCCAGCCCTTCGAGCGTGACGGATTCCATGGCCCTTGCCACCGTCAACGCGTATCCGACACACTTGTAGCGCTTGTCCCGCAATTGATCCGGAACGCTCCCAATGACCCTGATCACCTGGTCCTGGCTATTTCTCGTGCTGTACACGGGCGCCATGCTCGCGATCGGCGTGATCGGCAAGCGGCGGGTCAAGCATGCCGACGACTTTGCCACGGCGCGCGGCGCTTACGGTCCCTGGGTGCTTGCCTTCGCTTTCGCCGCCACCACCGCCAGCGGCGCGACCTTCCTGGGCGGACCGGGCCTCGCCTACGAATTCGGCACGGCGACCATCTGGAGCAACTTCCTGTATCCCATCGGGGTCTACTTTGGCGTTCTCATTTCCATGCGTCTCATCGCAACGTCGGGGAATCGATTCGGCAATCGGTCCATTCCGGAGTACCTGGGCGACCGCTATCAATCCGACGGCATCCGTGTCGTCATCTCCGTGCTTTCGCTGGTGCTGTTCTTCTACATCGTCGGGCAGTTGGTGTCCGGCCTCGTGATGTTCGAGGTCATGCTCGGCATGCCGAAAATGTGGGCGCTGATCGTGACCTCGACGGTGCTGATGATCTACGTCGTGATGGGCGGCGCCCATGCGGACATTCTCACCGACGCCGCGCAGGGCGTCATGATGCTGGTTCTCGCGGTCGTCGTGATATTCCTGTTCATGTTCGCGGTTGGCGTGGAAGGCGGGCTCGCCGGCCTGATCAACAACCTGGATGCGCAGGACGAAAACCTCGTAGGACCCTTGAACAAGAGCACGCCGCTGCTTCATTCGTGGTGGTCGATCGCCTGCATCCCGTTGGCGCACCTGCCGCTGGGGCTGCTGCCGCACCTCGGGAACAAGCTCTGGGCGCTGAAGGACACGGGTCAGCAGCGCACCTTCATCAAGCTCGCTTTCACCTTTGGCCTGACGCTCGGCATGTTGGGCCTCGGGGGCCTGGTCGCACGCGCGCTGGTGGGCGACTCGCTCTACGACGAGGGCGCGAATCCGAACGAAGCGTTGCCCATCCTCTTCATCGAACTGTTTCCGACCTGGTTGGCCGCGCTGATCGGCGTCGGCATCCTTGCCGCGATCATGTCCACCGCCGACGGCCTGGTGGTGTCGTCGTCCCAGATCATCGCCAACGACCTGTACCGGCGGACGTTCGCGCAGCGCCTGGCGCCCAACGCAACGGAGGAGCAGCAGGACCGTATCGAACTTCTCATCAGCCGCTGGTCGACCGTGGTGGTGCTGATACTGTGCACGCTGCTGGCGTGGCTCTTCATGGAGCGAAACATCGCGCTCATCGTATGGATCGGCGTCGGCGGGATGATGGCGGCGTTCGCCGGTCCCCTCGTCCTCGGCGCCCTATGGAAGGGCGTCACCCGCCGCGGCGCCTACGCCGGGCTGCTGTCCGGATTCGCGACGTTCGCCATCCTGCACGGGGGAGTGCTGAATCCGGCAGTGGTGGAAGGATGGGGCGTACTGCACACGGTCGTCGCCTGGTTGGCCGGAGAAGCGGGCAACCCCATTTCCTGTGCGGCGATAGGCGAAGGCGTCGGTGTCGCCTTGACCTTCGTGGTGTCCAAGATGACCGCGCCGTTGCCCGAGGCGCATGTCACGGAGATTTTCAGCGGCGAGGATGTCGGGCCGGCGCAGCGTGCATGAGCGGCTGGCTTCGCACCTACGTTGAACCCGCGCTCCGGACGGCTGCCACGAGGCGTGCGAGACCCCGTTCCAGGGTGGCGCGCGGACAGCCGAAGTTGAAGCGCTGAAAACCCCGGCCGCCGAACGGATCGCCGTCTGACAGGCCAAGCCCGAATCGCTCGAAGTGTGCGTTGGGCGCCTCGAGGCAGAGCCCGCTCACGTCGATCCACCCGAGATACGTGGCCTCGACGTGGGTCATCTCGATGCCGTCCAGCGACGCAACCGTTTCCTCCAGCAGATCGCGGTTTCCCGAAAGGTAGGCGATGAGCGCGTCAAGCCAGTCGGATCGGTCCGTATAGGCCCAGGTCGCGGCCGCGAAGGCTAGCGGCGAGATTCCGGGAACGAAGCCTGACTGCTCAGGCTCGAACGCGGCCCGCAATGCCGGGTCGGCGATGACGGCGACACCCAGACTCAGTCCCGGCATGTTGTACGCCTTGTTCGGGCTGAACAGCGAGATGCTCCGCAACTCGGGATCGAGCGTCGCGGTCGGCACATGCCCGGCGTTCGCGTCGAGCAACAGGTCGCAGTGGATTTCATCGCTCACGAGCGTCAGGTCGTGACGCAGGCAGAGGTCCACCAGGGCCTCGAGTTCGCTGCGGTCGTATGCGCGTCCGGTGGGGTTTTGCGGACTGCACAGCATCAGCCCGCAGGTGGATGGTCGCACGGCGTCTTCCAGCCTGTCCATGTCCATGACCCAACGGCCGTTGTCGCGGACCAGGTCCACGAAAATGCCCCGTTTGCGGGTGTGGTGCGGTACGGAAAGAAACGGGTGATAGACCGGGACGGGTATCAGGATGCTCTGTCCGGGGTCGCCCATGGCGCGTCCGGCAAGGTTGAGACCGGGGACGACGCCCGGCAACCAGACGAGCCAGTCTCTCGGCACCGACCAGCCAAAACGGTCGCGAAGCCACTGGATCAAGGCATCTTCGATGGCCGGCGGCGTATCGGTATAGCCGAGGATGCCGTGACGGAGCCGTTCGTCCACTGCCGCAAGCAGTCCCGGAGGTGACCTGAAATCCATGTCGGCCACCCAGAACGGCAGGACGCCGGGGCCGTATTGAACCCATTTGGTGCTCGATGTCGCCGTGCGCTCGATGACGGCGTCGAAGTCGTAGCCCATGGCGGAAACCGCCCCTCAAAGTACCGTGCGGCGGAACGAACTCAGTATCCCTGGGGCTTGCCTCCGCCCTTCTTTTCCGTGCCGGCCACGGCGCGGTCCTTGGGCGCACTGTCGTAGGCGCCGCGAAAATCCCGGAACGGGCCATCGCGCCATTCCAGGGCGGCTTTCAAACCGTCCTCCCGGACGCGGCGTCCCCACTCCGCGGCTGCGGCGCGCTGCGAGCTCAGCGCCTGGATTTCCGTGCCCGAGTGCAGGGCGGTGCGTATGCCCATGGTTTCGTACTGCCTGTTCACCGCGCGCTTGGTGTACATCAGCATCTCGTTGTCGATGAATCCCAGGCGGCGGGCGAACTTCTCCGCAAATTCGCCCAGCTCCTCCTTCGGCACGGCGTAGTTGGCCCAGCCGAGACGCGCCATTTCCGTTCCGGAGAACGAATCGCCCATGAAGGCGAACTCCCTCGCCTTTGCCGGAGGCAGGTGCCAGGGCGCCCACATCATGTCCATCGTCGTCATGGCGCGCACCGGCGGGTAACCGATCTGGGCGTCTTCCGCGACGATTCGAAAATCGCAGGTGGTGGCCAGTTCGGTACCGCCTGCAAGACAGTGTCCCTGGATCTGGGCGACTACGGGTTTTGCCAGTTCCCAGATGATCCAGTTGGTCATCGTTACATGCCGCGCCCATTGCGTCGCGCCGGGATGGGTGCTGCCGGTGTCGGGCAGCTTCGACCGGTGATCGACGAAGCTGTCCTCCTGGGCGCTGCGCGCCGGGGTCAGGTCGTAGCCCGCAGAGAAGGAACGCCCGGCGCCGCGCAGGATGATCACGCCGACGTTGTCGTCGTACTCGGCTTCGCGCATGGCATCCATCACTTCCCCGCGCAGATTGTTGCTGAGCGCGTTCAGCTTCTCCGGGCGATTCAGCGTCACGAACGCAAGCCGGTCGTCCGTTTCATAGGTGATGTCGGTGTAGTTCATTGCGCCTCCCTTCAGCGCGGATGCGGGGTGGCCGGACATGCTATCGCATCGCGCACCGGGCAAGACGTCGAGGGGATCAGGGCGAATCAGGCGTGCGCCGGCAAGCGACGCACGCGGCGAGTGATGCGACTTGCGGCTAGTGGAACACGTCGGACTTGGTTTGCCGCTTCACAGCCTGGTCGTCCGTGACATGCACGTCACGTGAGGCATTGGCGTTCGAATAGGCCATGTCGATCGCATTTGCGAGGCATGCGGGGCACATCCCCTCGACGATCAGGTCTTCCACGATCATGCCGACGACGTCATACACGGTGACGGCCTCTTCGTGTTCTTCGTTGAACCGCCAGAGCACATCGCCGACAACCTTGGCGACGGCATCCGCGCGTGTGGCGTCGCGCATTTCGCGCGCTTGGTCTTCTGTCACAGCAAATCCGTTCAAATCGTCTCGACAGCGGGGCATGTTATCAATCTCGGTGAGTAGAAGCGGCCGCTGTTGGAAGAACGGACACCGACCGGGACGTGTCTCGGATACCTGATTCGTCGACAGGCCATAGCCGAAACGGTCCGCGTTTGGCAGACTTGTTCACATCGAAACGCGTCGACTGACCGCATGCATGGGCGGCGGGGGGCGGCGCAAGACTGCAGCGAGGCAATATGGATCTCACCGCGCATTGGGTCGGATTCGCGGCCATCGCGATTTTTGTCTTGGCGTACTCCCTCGTCATTGTCGAAGAGTTCACGCACCTCCGAAAATCCGTGCCGGTCATGTTTGCGGCGGGCGTCATATGGGCGGTCATCGCCGCCCAATATGCGATCGGCGGCTTCCATGACGAGGCGCATGAGGCCGTCAAACACTTCCTGATCGAGTTCGGCGAACTCTTCCTTTTCCTGCTGTGCGCCATGACCTACGTCAACTCGATGAGCGAGCGGCGGGTCTTCGACGCGCTGCGCTCCTGGCTGGTGCGAAGGGGTTTCAGTTACCGCCGGCTGTTCTGGATCACGGGCGTCATCAGCTTCTTCCTGTCGCCCATCATCGACAACCTCACCACCGCGCTCGTCATGTGCGCGGTGGTGCTGGCGGTCGGCCGCGGCAACCGCCGGTTCATCGGTATCGCCTGCGTCAATATCGTCGTGGCGGCGAACGCGGGCGGCGCCTTCAGTCCGTTCGGAGACATCACGACCCTGATGGTCTGGCAACGCGGCATCGTGGACTTCTTCACGTTCTTTGCGCTGTTCGTGCCGTCGGTCGTGAACTACGTCATTCCCGCGATCTTCATGTCATTGGCGGTGAGGAACGAAACTCCGTCCGTGGAAGACGAGGAAGTCGTCATGAAACGGGGCGCCAAGCGCATCATGTTTCTGTTCGGCTGCACCATCGTGACCGCGGTCTCCTTCCACAATTTCCTGCACTTGCCCCCGTTTCTCGGAATGATGACGGGGCTCGCCTACCTCAAGATATTCGGACACTACCTGAACCAGACCTCGGACAGGGTGAGAGTCGGGCGCGGTAGCGAGGTGGGCGACATTCCGCCATTCGACAGCTTCCGCGAGGTGTCCCGCGCCGAGTGGGACACGCTGCTCTTCTTCTTTGGCGTGATCATGTGTGTCGGCGGCCTGGGATTCGTCGGCTACCTCGACATGGTTTCGGCGTACATGTACGTCGAACTCGGACCGACGATCGCCAACACCATGGTCGGCATCCTGTCCGCCATCGTCGACAACATTCCCGTGATGGTGGCCGTGCTGCAGATGAATCCTGAAATGGACCTGTACCAATGGCTCCTCGTCACGCTCACGGCGGGTGCGGGCGGCAGCATGCTGTCCATCGGATCCGCCGCCGGCGTCGCCCTCATGGGGCAGGCGCGGGGCAGGTACACCTTCTTCGGCCACCTGAAGTGGACGCCGGTGATCGCGCTTGGCTATTTCGCGAGCATCTGGGTCCACCTGGCCATAAACAAACATTACATGGGCATCATGCCGTCGTAGCGCCATGAAATCCGTCAGTTCTTCGGACGGGCCGTTCACGGAAATCCCTCGGCGGCTATGTATCTGCCGCCAGTCGTGCCATCTCTTTGGTGGTCGTCGCGCGAACCGGTCGGTCCCTCGATGCGGTCAGTTCTCTTCGCAGGCGTTATAGCAGGCGCGGCAGGGCAGCACTGCGCGCCGCGGACAGCGGACCGTTCCGAAAAACTCCTCGTCCACCCAGCAGATCAGCTTGGCCAGATCCTGAGCGTGGAGCGTGCAATACAGGTTGTATGGCCAGACCGGGGCACGTTGTATGCACCGGCGGCACTGATCTATCCACGCGGCTTCGGCGAGCCGCTCGCCGACCATGTCCACCGCATAGCGCGGCACGTCGAACACCACCAGCGCGTCTGCGCCAAAACCGGGCGAATGATGGCGCGCGACTGCCCCCATGCGTGCGATCAAGCCTTCGGCCAGCAGGCTCTTCAGCCCTTCGATGACCTGTGCCTCGGGGATTCCGACCCGTTTCGCCACCGCCGCATAGGGGCGCTCAGTGAGCGGCAATCCTTCCTGGAAGGCCGCCAGGAGCCTGCGGTCGACCGCATGGAGCGGCGGCCACCGCCCGGGCAGGCATGTTTCCGTCGCTGCGCGACAGAGCCCGGACGGTGACCGGCGCTGCGAGGGGAGTGCCCCGTTCATGCAGTAATCTCGCTCCAGGCGAAGGTCAAGAACCTCGACGCCTGTCCGTCGGCGAATGTCGGCGACGGTGTCGTAGATCTCTCCGGCGTTCGGAGCCGCCAGCGCGAACCAGAGATTGAATTCGTGCTCGCGCTCGCAGATGTGGTCGACGCCCAGATAGCGGATCATCGTTTCCCTGATCGAACGGAGTCGCGCCTTCGGGACCGCCATCGCCACGAGCGTGCTCGCACGGACGGATTCCGGCGTGGGAACAGGACCGATCCAGTCCACCGCGCCGCGCCGTTCAAGTCCCTCGAAACGCCGGAGCACCTCGCCCGTCCGGCTATTGAGGCGGCGCGCAATCTCGGCGAACGGCATCTCGCAGATCGGGAAGTCGCGTCGGCACGCGTCGAGCAGTTGCCGGTCCAGCCAGTCGAGGACCGGTGCCTCCCTAGCCACCGGCGCGGTGCTCGCCATGCGGATCCCGGGCGGTTGGCTGGGCGTGCCCGGCGCGCGCGATCCTTGATTCGAAACGCCGGACCGGGCGCCTTCCGGAGTGCGGGCGGAACGCCCGTTCGCTCGCTGCGACCGGACGTTGCGTGACCCGATCCGGCCAGCCTGGGGCTGTACTATCGCCACCGACATTCCACCACCTCCGGCTGTCGTTGACTCGCGTTCCGAACTATAGGCGTACGGTGGACATGCCGTCTTTCCGCTCCATTACCTACGTATAAGTACGGATACGCACAACGGCGCTTCGCCAGCCCGGCCGACTCCGCGGAAACGAGGCGGCAACCCCCGGCGCGCGCCGGGACGCCCCAGGTTTCAGGTCGAGCCGCGTGTCACCGGGTGGCGTTGCCGGCCGGATCGATCCCGGCCAGGACCGTCATTCGCACCAGATGGGAGAGGCTGTCCGCGCCCATCTTCAGCATGACGTTGCGGCGGTACACCTCAATGGTGCGGGCGCTGATTCCCAGCTCGCGCGCAACGAACTTGTTGGTCCTTCCCAGCACGAGTCGTTCTAGTACCTGCCGTTCGCGCGTCGTCAACTCCCCCAGACGAGTCCCGATTTCAGACCGCTCGCGTTGGTCCTGGCGGACGCTGTCGTCGATATCGATCGCCCGCGCCACGCTGGTCAACAACTGCTCGCGGCTCAGCGGCTTTTCAAGGAAATCAACCGCTCCGGCGCGCATCGCCTGTACCGCCATCGCGATGTCGCCGTGGCCGGTCAAAATGATGACCGGCAGTGTCTCGCCTCGATCGTTCAGACGCCGCTGCACTTCCAGCCCGTCCGGCCCAGGCATTTTCACGTCCAGCAGGACACATGCCCCAACGCCGATCTCCGTGAATTCGAGGAAGTCAGTGCCGGACTCGAACTGCGCCGTTCGATAGCCCGCCGTCTCCAGCAGCGCGTGAAGCGATGTTCGCACGGCATCGTCATCGTCGACCAGGAATATCAGTTCGCCCGACATCTCATCCGACCGATTCATCGAAGACCGGAACCGAAAAGCGGAACGTCGTTCCGCGCTCGCTGCCGTCAGCGAACGCAATCCTGCCACCATGCGCCTCGACGATCGTGCGGCAGATACTCAGCCCGATACCGATGCCATCCGGTTTGGTCGAAACGAACGGCTCGAAGACCCGCCCTCGGACTTCCGGGGACAACCCCGGCCCGTTGTCGCTGACGACCACTTCGACCTCCCCTCGGCCGGACTTCGTCGCGACGGTGATGTTGGGAGTCTCGCAATTGCTCAGTGCATCGATGCTGTTGCGAACCAGATTGAGAACCACCTGCTGAATCTGAACGTGATCGATAAGGACCGGAGGGAGGTCGGGGGCGAGGTTCAACTCGAGTTCGATGCCTTCGGCGCCCGTTCCCAACGTCGCCAGCCGACAGGTCTCTTCGACGACGACGTTGATTTCCGTCACGGAACGCTCGGTATCTCCCCTGGCCGTGAACTCGCGAAGCAGTCGAATGACATCGCCCGCCCGCAGGGACTGGGTGACGGCCTGGTCCATGTATTCGCGAACCTTGGCCGACGTCTCGCCGCCGCCCTGATCGATCAGGGCGGCGCTGGCTTCGACGAATCCGACAACAGCGGATAGCGGCTGGGTGAGCTCGTGCGCCAGAGCCGACCCCATCTCGCCGACGGCATTCGCCCGCGCAACCTGCATCAGTTCCGATTGCAGTTCGTCGATGCGCGCGCGGGTCCGCAGCGTCTCGGTGAGATCGTGAAGCGTCCCGATGAAGAGTGTCTCGTCGGCGTCATCGCGCAATTCGCCGATCGACAGGCGGATTGGAATTGTCGCACCATCCTTGCGCCGCCCGGTCACATCGCGGCCCTTTCCGATTACCTTCGCCTCGCCCGTCCGAAGGTAGTTCCGAATGTACGTGTCGTGATTCCGCCGGTCCCGCGTCGTCATGAGCAGGTTGACGTTGTTGCCTAGCACTTCTTCCGCAGAATACCCGAACAGCCGTTCGCAAGCGGCGTTGTAGAGCAGAACCGTTCCGGCCGCATCGATCACGACAATGCCGTCGAGCGCCGCATCGACCACTCGGCGAAGCTTGTCCTCGCCGAGGATGGATGGTGATTCTGAGGCACCTGTTGTCTGCGGGGAGTCCGTCACCCATTCACCGTTTGCTGTTGGGATTGACCATTGGCGCATTATGGTTGAGGGGAGTTGGCCGTCAATGACTCTCCGGCTCGCGCCGGGTTCCATCCCCGCAAGACGGCTGCATCGCGGACAACCGACGATCTCCCGATCTTGGCCTCTCCAGCATGGCCACCAACCGAAACGCTCGCTCCCGTTGGCTTGTGAACCAGAAACGTGGCCCGTACGCTAGGAACAGCGTGTGCGACACGGGAATGCACAGTTGACCATGCGGCACTGCCGTGACCTTGGCAATCTTCGCCTTTCTTGCCGGCCCCGTCTGTCTTGTACGTCCCATGCAGACGATCCGACAGTCCGGTAGTCCCCGATGACCCGCGTCTGGGACCTGCCGTTTCGCCTATGGCACTGGGCGCTCGCCCTGAGCGTCCTGTTTTCCCTTTACACGGGATTGTCCGGGGACTTCTCGCTGATGGAGTGGCATCAGCGCTCGGGATATGTGGTCCTGGCGCTCCTGCTGTTTCGGGTGGGCTGGTGGCTTTGGGGCGGACGCTATGTCCGGCTGTCGCATTACCATACGACGCCGCGCAGGTTCATGCGGCACTTCGCCGGATCGGGCGAGGCGGACCCGCATACGTCGCCCGGCATCGTGCTGGCGATCGTGCTGATCCTGGCGTTGGCCGTGCAGGCGGTGACGGGGCTGTTCGCGACCGATGACATCTTCAACGAAGGTCCGTTCAGGCGTCATGTGAGCGACGAAACGTCGGCGGCGATGACCTGGGTGCATCATCGCGTCTTCTGGGTCGTCATCGCGCTCGTCTCGACGCACCTCGTTGCGAACGCGGTCTACGCGATGATGCGGGACCCGACCCCGTTGGCGATCTTCACGGGGCGCAAGGCGGCGGATGTCCCGCCGACGGATCAGTACCTGCTGCGCGGTCTGTTCACGGCCGCCGCCGCCGCGATCCTGGTATACGGCGCGTTGTTCTGGATCGGCTAGCAGTGCTGGAGCGGCGCGTCTGAAACGCCGATTGGGATTAGGCGCGGAACGGGTTACTTTCTGCGATAGCTGTCGTGGCAGCCCTTGCACGCCTGGCCGAGTTTTCGGGTTGCTGCCATTACATCGCCTCCGGTTCCGGCTGCCGCGCGCAGACCAGCCGCTGCTTCCTTGAAGGCTTCGAGGCGTTGCGCGAAGTCTTCGGGATTCTCCCAGATCGCGGGCAACGCATCGGTTTCGCCGCCGGAGCCGGCGGGAAACAGCGTCGGCGTAATCTCGGCGAGCGATGCCAGTGCAGCCGCATGAACCGGGAGATGGTCCACATGATCCACCTTGCCCCGGAGAATGTCGCTCAGCGCCTGCATGTGACCGCCGATCGCCTCCATCGTGTGATGGCGGTAATCCATGTCACCCTCGGAGGCTACGGAGGGCAGCGCGGTGACGAGCGCGGCGGCGGCGATCAGCGCGCGGAGCGAAACGAGCGGATTCGAGAAGGTCATGTGGCGGTCCCGGTCAGAAGGATTCAGAAGGAGTGCCGAACGTATACGTTGTCGGCAGAGGGCGCAAGATGCGCCGCCGGCGAGCGACAACCTCGGCTGAGGTCAGTCGGCGTTCTGTTTGCGGTCGAGTTCGCGACGGAGTTTTCGTTCCGCCGCGTTGCGGCGAAAGTGTCCGCCGATGCACTGCGCGGCGCCGGCAAGGAAACCGACGATCAGGGCGGTGAGCAGCCACCAGAAAACGGGAACGGGAGGCGTCTGGTAGTTCAGCAGCCTGAGGCTCACGGGTGTCGCGTTTTCCGCCAGCAGCAGCGCGGAGACGGCTACGAGACAGATCGCCGCGACGAGCGCGAGGCATGTCTTCAGCCGCTTCATCGAATCGGGATACGCGGACTCCCCGCGACGTCAAGTTTTACGACGCAGGCTCCTCATCGCCGGAATTCCGGTTTGTGTTCACCCGGTCGCGAAGTTCCTTTCCGGGTTTGAAGTGCGGGACGAACTTTCCGGTCAGGCCGACGGACTCGCCGGTTCGGGGATTGCGTCCGATCCTGGGCGCCCGATAATGCAGTGAGAAGCTGCCGAAACCCCTGATCTCTATGCGGTCGCCGTGAGCAAGGGTCTGGGACATGTGCTCAAGCATCGTCTTGACAGCGAATTCGACATCCCTGGGGGACAGGTGCGGTTGATCCGCCGCAATGCGTTCGATGAGTTCCGACTTCGTCATGTGGCGTGCCAAACCCTTCGCGCATCTAGCTAGTCGGAAGTATCCGTCTGTCTGTCCATCTGGCGCTTGATCAGGTCACCAAGGGTCGCCGGACCGCGTCGGTCAGCCTCCCTTATCCGGTGCTCGCGCAGATTCGCGCGCTCGTCGTCCTGCTCCTTCGCCTTGACCGAGACGCCGATATACCGGTTCTTGCGGTCGACGTTGATGATCTTCACCGTAACGGATTGGCCTTCTTTCAGAACGTTGCGGGCATCGTCCACCCGGTCCACGCTGAGCTCGGACACTTTCAACGTGCCTTCCACGCCTTCGGCAAGCTGGACCACCGCCTCTCTCGGCTGCACCGAAAGCACGGTCCCTTCGACAATGCTGCCGCGGTCGTTGGCGTCGGTGTAGTCGATGAACGCGTTCTGATCGAGTTGCTTGATGCCCAGCGAAATCCGCTCGCGTTCGGCATCGATGGTGAGTATGACGGTTTCGATCTCCTCGCCCTTGCTGTATCGGCGGACGGCAGTTTCGCCGGGTTCGTTCCAGGAGATGTCAGACAGGTACACGAGTCCGTCGATACCGCCTTCGAGACCGATGAAGATGCCGAAATCGGTGATCGACTTGATGTGGCCGGCGATGCGCTGACCCCTGCTGTAGTTGGCTGCGAACTCGTCCCAAGGATTCGAGCGGCACTGTTTGATGCCTAGTGAAATGCGTCGCCGCTCCTCGTCGATGTCGAGAATCATGACCTCGATCTGATCGCCCACCGCCACGACCCGGGACGGGTGAATGTTCTTGTTCGTCCAGTCCATCTCGGAGACGTGCACCAATCCTTCGACGCCCTCTTCGATCTCGGCGAAACAACCGTAGTCAGTGAGGTTCGTCACAACGGCCTGCACGCGCGCGCGGGGCGGGTAGCGTCGGGAAAGGTTGACCCACGGATCGTCGCCGAGTTGCTTCATGCCAAGCGATACGCGGTTCTTCTCGCGGTCGAACCTCAGGATCTTGATCTCCACCTCGTCGCCGACGTTGACCATCTCGCTCGGATGCCTGATCCGGCGCCAGGCCATATCCGTAATGTGAAGCAGGCCGTCGATGCCGCCGAGGTCCACAAAGGCGCCGTAGTCGGTAAGGTTCTTTACGATACCCTTCATGCGCTGCCCTTCCTGCAGGGAGGCCAGGAGTTCTTCGCGTTCAGCGCTGTTTTCGTCTTCGAGGACGGCGCGGCGCGAAACGACCACGTTGTTGCGCCTCTTGTCCAGCTTGATGACCTTGAACTCGAGGGTCTTGCCCTCGAGATGCGTGGTTTCTCGGAGGGGCCGGATGTCCACCAGCGAACCGGGCAGGAATGCGCGAATATCATTGATGTCGACGGTGAAACCGCCCTTGACCCGGCCATTCAGGATGCCCTTGATCGCCTTCGCGTTTTCGAACGCATCCTCGAGCATGTCCCAGCATTCCGCTCGCCGCGCTTTCTCGCGGGACAGGCGAGTGGCGCCCCATCCGTCATCGACGACTTCCATCGCGACCTTCACTTGGTCGCCGATCTCGATGTCGAACTCGCCGCTCTCTGTCACGAATTGGCCGCGTGGAATGACGCCTTCCGACTTCAGACCGGCGTGGACGACGACGACTTCGCTGTCTATGTCTACCACCGTACCGGTCACGATGGCGCCAGGCTCCATCTCCACGGTATTCATGCTCTCTTCAAATAGCTCGGAAAAACTTTCTGCCATGCGTTTCTCTTGTCTGTTGCTCCTGCTTCTACATTCCCTTGGCCGGCGGCGGGTGGCCCGCCCTGAACCACTACACTTTTTACCAGCCCTTGTTCCAGTCCTTGTTCTCGCCCTTCCTCTCGTTCGTCTTTTCGCCGGCCGTTCCAGCGCCGGTGAGCGAACGGGCGGCGGCGTGGTTCAATACTTCCTCAACCACAGCCGAAATCGACATCCGGGTAGTGTCGATCATCACCGCATCGTCGTCTGCTCGCAATGGAGAAACGGAGCGTGACCGGTCGCGCTCGTCGCGTGCCCGGAGGCTCGCGAAAAGGCCGGTCAGGCTAACATCCGACCCCTTATCTATCAACTGCTTATAGCGACGGCGCGCCCGTTCCTCCACGCTGGCGTCGAGAAAAACCTTGAGATCGGCGGCGGGAAATACCACTGTGCCCATGTCGCGTCCGTCCGCCACCAGGCCGGGGGGGCGCCGCATTCCGACCTGCACGGTTCGAAGCGCGTTGCGGACGGGTCGCAACCGGGCTACGCGAGAGGAGCCGATGCTGACAGGTTCCTCCCGGATCGCATCGGTTGCGTCGACGCCGTCGATATGTATCGAGCCGGGCCTGATGTCGAAGTCGAGCTGCCGCGTCATCGTCGCCAGGCGTCCTCCGTCATCGAGGTCGATACCGCGTTGCGCGGCGGCCCATGCGACCCCTCGATAGAGTGCGCCGCTATCCAGCAGGTGCCAGCCGAGACGTTCGGCGATGCGGGCCGCCACGGTTCCCTTGCCGGAACTGCTCGGACCGTCGATGGCGATGACGGGAGGTGGCGCGCTCACTAACGGTCGAGGCCGATGCGCATGTCGCGGGCCTTCGCGATGCGCCGCGCCAGGGCTTCCCTGTCTTCGTCGATGGACAGGCGTTCGCCGAGCTGTCGCGCGATCCGCAGCGTCGCCTCGCGGTTCGCGTGCAGTATGTCGCTCCAGACCACAGGGTCGGACGCCGCGATGCGGCTCAGGTCACGAAAGCCGTCGCCGATGTAGGCGGATGCGGTCTTGTCGCCGGTAGCGTCGAGAATCTCCATCAAGGCGAACGCGACAAGGTGGGGCAGGTGGCTCGTCGCCGCGACGATTCGATCATGGGTGAGGGGATCCTGTGTCGTTACCGCGGCATCGATGCCCCGCCAGAAGGATTCGACGGTCGACACCGTATCGGGGTCCGTCTCGTCAACCGGCGTGACGATCACGGAACGTCCCTGGAAGAGGTCGGCGCGGGCGGCGCCCGCGCCGCCTGTCTCGGAACCCGCGATGGGATGACACGGCACGAAGTTCGGCGGCACCCCGCCGCCAGCGCGCAAAGCGTCCACAATCGACGCCTTGACGCTGCCGACATCGAAGATCGGCATGCCCGGATAGCGCGCGGCCGCGGCAGCGACGCATTCGGCTATCCGGCTGACCGGGGTGGCGATGCAGACCGCCGTTGGTTCGAACGACGCTTCGGGCCCTTCGACGATGCCGAGGGAGCGCGCCGCCGCAAGCGCCTCGGAGTTCGAGTCGATGCCGACCACATGGTCGAACAGACCATTGGCGCGGGCCGCCAGAGCGAACGAGCCGCCAATCAGACCCGTTCCCACAAGCAGCAGAACTCGCCTGGAACAGGCGTCTTCGGGAGCGTCGGCGACCCGAGCCGATTGTTCCTTGGGCGACGAGGGGGGCCGGGCCGCAGGCGGGCCGGAGGCGCGGCTGCGGGGCACGTTCACATCACCTCGCGCAGGGCGGCAAGGAAGGTTGCGTTTTCTTCCGCGAGGCCGATGGAGATGCGCAGGTGGCGGGGCATGTCGTAGTTGGACAGCGGACGCACGATGACGCCCTTTGCGAGCAGCGCGTTGTACACCGGGGCGGCATCCCGGCCGCAGTCCATGGTCACGAAGTTCCCGATCGACGGGATGTGGTCGATGCCCAAAGCGTCGAGGCCGGCGGCGATCTGCTCCATGCCGGCGTCGTTGATCGCCTTGCTCTCGGCGACGAACGCCTCATCATCGAGCGCCGCTTCGGCGGCCGCCATTGCCACGCTCGAGGCATTGAACGGTTGCCTGATGCGATTCATCAGGTCTGCGAACTCGGGCGTCGAGACGCCATACCCGATTCTCAAGCCAGCGAGTCCGTGAATCTTCGAAAACGTCCGCGTGACGACGAGATTGGGATACGACGGCTGCAGGCGGACCCCGTCGGGATAATCGCTTCGGGAGACATACTCGCAATACGCTTCGTCGAGCACGACCCAGACCGTTTGCGGCAATGTCTCGAGGAAGGAGACGAGCGAGTCGCGGTCAATCCAGGTGCCGGTCGGATTGTTGGGGTTGGCGATGAAGGCGATGCGCGTGGACGCCGTGATGCGCTCGCGCATCGCGTCCAGATCGTGGCCCCAATGCTTCGACGGCGCGGCGATGGGCACGCCGTGGGCGCCGGTGACGGCGGCCGGATAGACGACGAAGCAGTGTGCGTCGAAGACGCCTTCCGTGCCCGGCGAGATGGCGACGCGGGTGGCGAGTTCAAGGACGTCGTTTGAACCGTTTCCGAGGGTGATCTGGTCGGCGCCGACGCCCAGGCGCTCGGACAACGCCTGTTTAAGGCGGAAACCGCCGCCGTCCGGATACCGCGAGATGTCGGCAACGGCGCCT
Source organism: uncultured Pseudomonadales bacterium (assembly GCA_964518405.1). GTDB lineage: Bacteria > Pseudomonadota > Gammaproteobacteria > Pseudomonadales > Azotimanducaceae > VXNE01. The sequence continues at coordinate 41,771 of CAZFGB010000059.1, forward strand.
TCGATCGCGGCGCGCACCCGCGGGCCCGGCCCCCGCGGGTTCTCGTTGCTGGCCAGTTTGACGATGTCGACGAGGCCGAGCTCGCGCGTCAGTTCCTCAATGGGTTTGCCCGGCTGGTAGGGCGTCAGGCCGGCGACCCGTTCGTTGATGTTTTCGAGCCGCATTGGGGCTGGGACCCTAAAGCACGGCTTGGGGATACGAGCCGAGCGATCGCACCTCGGTGGCCACCGAGCGCACTTCGTCCAACATCGCGCCTATGCCTTCGGTCTCTTCATGGCCATCGAAATCGATAAAGAAGATGTAGCTCCAGTTGCTTACTCTCGATGGACGCGTCTCGATGCGCGACAGGTTGACGCCGTGACGGCGAAACGGCTCCAGGACCTGGTACAGGGCCCCCGACTCGTTGCGCGTGGACACGAGAAGGGATGTCTTGTCCTTGCCGCTCGGGCCGACGCTCTGATCGCCGATTACGAGAAACCGGGTCTCGTTGTCCGTTTCATCCTCGATGTTGTTGGCGAGAACGCGCAGACCGTAGCGTTCTGCCGCCATTTCGCCCGCGATCGCGGCTGCGCCCTCGGTTCGGGCCGCCACCCGCGCCGCTTCGGCGTTGCTCACCATGGGCGTGCGAGCGATGTTCGGATAGTGCCGGTCCAGCCAGCGCCGGCATTGGGCGAGCGACTGCTCGTGAGAATAGACGGCGGTGACCGCATCCGGCTTTTCGAGCGACATGAAGGCGTGGTTGATCGGCAGTTTGACCTCGCCGCAGATGCGCAGACGAGATGCCATGAAACAGTCGAGGGTATGGTTGACCATCCCTTCAGTGCTGTTTTCGACCGGCACTACTCCGCAGTGCGCGGCGCCGGACTCGACCTCGTGGAATACTTCGTCGATGGAGTTCTGGGCGCGATTGCGCGCGAAGTGGCCGAAGTGCTTGACCGCCGCCGCCTCGGTGTAGGTGCCCGGAGGGCCGAGATAGGCGACGGTGAGGGGCTGTTCAAGAGACAGGCAGCACGAAATGATCTCCCGAAACAGGCGCCACAGGTCGCGGTCGGGAAGCGGGCCGGTGTTCTCTGCCAGAACCCGTTTCAGAATCTGGGCTTCTCGCTCGGGTCGATAGAAAACAGGCGATTCGTCGGTATTTTCGGCGGCCTTGATTCGCGCCACCTGTCTTGCGCCGGCGGCTCGCTCGTTCAGCAGCCGCGCGATCTTGCGATCGATCGCGTCTATGCGCGCCCGCACGGCATCCAGGCTGTCTCCGGTGTCTTCGCTCATCCGTTCTCCGCTTCGAACGCGGACATGAAGTCTATCAATGCATCCACACCCGCTTCAGGCATCGCATTGTAGATGCTGGCGCGCATGCCCCCGACGCTGCGGTGGCCCTTCAGGTTCAACAGCCCGCGCGCCTCGGCGGCCCGCAGGAAAGCCTGGTCGAGCGAGTCGTCGACGAGCGTGAACGCGACATTCATCCAGGACCGGTTCTGCTCCGCCGCGGGACAGCGGTAGAAGCCGCTCCTGTCCAGGGCGGCATAGAGCTTGCCCGCCTTTCGCGCGTTGACCTCGGCCATGGCCGAAAGACCGCCCTGGCGCTTGAGCCATTCCAGGACAAGTCCGGCCAGGTACCAGGCATAGGTTGGAGGCGTGTTCAGCATGGAGTTCGCGGCCGCGTGCGCGCTGTAGTCGAGCATGCTCGGCGTATTCGCGCGTCCGCGGTCGAGCAGGTCCCTGCGCACGACCACGACGGCGAGGCCCGAGGGCCCAAGGTTTTTTTGGGCGCTGGCATAGATGAGGCCGAAGTTGCTCACGTCGAGCGGTCGCGACAGCAGCGTCGATGAGAGGTCCGCGACGAGGGGCGTGTCGCCCGTGTTCGGATACGCGTGAAACTCCACGCCGCCGATGGTCTCGTTGCCGGTGATGTGCACATACGCGGCATCGGGACTCAGTCGCCATGTGTCCGTATGCGGCACATGGGTGAAGTTGTCCTCTTGCGAAGACGCCGCCACGTTCACCCGGCACGATCTGTGCGCCTCGGCGATGGCCTTGGTGCCCCAGGCGCCGGTGTGTACGTAGTCGACGACTGCGCCTTCGTCCGCCAGGTTGATCGGCACCATTGCGAACTGCAACGTGGCCCCGCCCTGAAGGAACAGTACGGCGTAGTCGTCCCCGACGCCCAGCAGGTCGCGAAAGTCGGCTTCGGCGCGCTCGGCAATCTCGGTGAACTCGGCGCTGCGGTGGCTCATTTCCATGACGGAAAGGCCCAGGCCCCGATAGTCGAGCATCTCTGCCCGGGCGCATTCGAGCACAGCGTCCGGCAGCGCCGCCGGACCGGGGGAGAAGTTGTAGGCACGCGCCATTGCTGTGGATTTGTCGTGGACTCGCAGGGTTAACCGGCTGCAGGACTAGCTGTCGTCGTTGCCGTTGCTGTCATCGCCATCGCCGTTGTCGGTCTCGACGATGCGTTCGAGCCCGACCAGGCTGGCGTCGCCCTTGAGCGATATGAGCTTGACGCCCTGCGTATTGCGGCCAACGGCGGGTACGCCGTCGGCGCCCGTGCGGACGAGCGTTCCGAGATTGCTGATCAGCATGATCTCGTCGCCTTCGAACACTTGCGCGGCACCGATGACCGGCCCGTTGCGGTCGCTGGTCCGCATGGCGATCACGCCGAGTCCTCCGCGCCCCTTGACGGGGAACTCGTCGATGCGGGTGCGTTTGCCGAACCCGTTTTCGCTGGCAGTGAGCAGGAATCCGTTTTCTTGGGGGATGATCAGCTTGATCAAGGATTGTCCTTGACCCAAGCGTACGCCGCGTACGCCCCGGGCGGTTCGTCCCATGGCGCGTACGTCCGATTCCTTGAAACGCATGGCCTTGCCCGAACTGGTGACGAGCAGCACATCGGAATAACCATCGGTGATGGCGACATCGACGAGATGATTGCCCGGCTCGAGGTCGAGAGCGATGAGGCCGGTCGACCGCGGACGGAAAAACTGCTCGGCGGGCGTCTTTTTCACCTTGCCGGAGGCCGTGGCCATGAAGACGAACGTATCTTCGGACAGGTCCTTGATGGGCAGCAGCGTGGTGATGCGTTCGCCCGTTTCCAGCGGAAGCAGGTTGACCAGCGGCCGACCCTTGGCGCCGCGGCTGCCCTGCGGGATCTGGAACACGCGCAGCCAGTAGACCTTGCCCCTGTTCGAGAAGCACAGGAGCGTCTCGTGCGAGTGGGCGATCAGCAGGTGCTCCACGAAGTCCTCGTCCTTGACCGCGGTTGCCGCCTTGCCCCGGCCTCCCCGATGCTGCGACTGGTAGACGTCCAGCGACTGGGTCTTGGCGTAGCCCGCGTGGGAGACCGTCACCACCATGTCCTCTTCGTTGATGAGGTCTTCGGCGGTCAGGTCGGCCTCGGAGCTGCGGATTTCGGTGCGGCGGTCGTCGCCGTATTCTTCCTTTACCGCATTCAGTTCGTCGCGAATCGTATCTTTCAACCGCTCCTCGGACTCGATGAGTTCCAGCAGGCCGGCGATCTCCCGGAGGATTTCGAGATACTCCTCCATGAGCCGGTCCTTCTGGAGCGCGGTCAGACGCTGCAGCTGCATGTCGAGAATCGCCTGCGCCTGCTCTTGGGAAAGGTGGTAGACGCCGTCCCGGTAGCCGTACTCGGGATCGAGATCCTCCGGACGGCATGCTTCACCGCCGCTCCTCTCGATAAGTTCGGCGACGGCATCCGATTCGAAGCGCCTCGCCATCAATTCGGAGCGCGCCGCCGCGGGCGTGGCGGAACTGCGAATCAACTCCACCACTTCGTCGATGTTCTCCAGCGCCACGGCCTGGCCTTCCAGCAGGTGTCCCCGACGGCGCGCCCTTCGCAGCAGGAACAGACTTCGGCGGATGACCACCTCGCGCCGATGCGCGAGGAAGGCGGTGAGCATGTCCTTCAGACCCAGCAGCCTGGGTTGTCCCGCCACCAGCGCGACGCAATTGATGCCGTACACCGATTGAAGCTGGGTCAGGGCGTAGAGGTTGTTCAACACCACTTCCCCCTGTTCGCCCCGCCGCAGCTCGATGACGATGCGCAGGCCGTCCTTGTCGGATTCGTCGCGCAGTTCGGTAATGCCTTCGATCCGCTTCTCGCGCACGAGCTCGGCGATCTTCTCCAGCAGTCGCGACTTGTTGAGCTGGTAGGGAATCTCGGTGACGACGATGGTGTCCTTGTTCGTGTCCTCGTCGTGCTGAACCTCGGCGCGCGCCCGAACCTTGATGCGGCCCCGGCCGGTCCGGTATGCCTGCACGATGCCGGCCCGCCCGTTGATGATGCCGGCGGTGGGGAAATCCGGCCCATGGACGATTTCCATCAACTCATCGACGCTGGTCTCCGGCGCGTCGAGCAGCATCACGCAGGCGTCGATCACTTCGCGCAGATTGTGCGGCGGGATATTCGTTGCGAGACCGACCGCGATACCGGAAGCGCCGTTCAGCAGCAGGTTGGGGACGCGGGTCGGAAGCACCTCCGGCATCGTCAGGGTCTCGTCGTAGTTCGCGACGAAATCGACGGTGTCCATATCGAGATCGGCCAACAGTTCGGAAGCGAACTTGGCCATGCGGACCTCGGTGTACCGGGCCGCGGCGGGCGGGTCGCCGTCGATGGAGCCGAAGTTGCCCTGGCCGTCGACGAGCTGGTAGCGCATGGAAAAGTCCTGCGCCATGCGGACGATCGTGTCGTAGATCGCGGCTTCCCCGTGCGGATGGTATTTGCCCATGACTTCGCCGCTCACGCGCGCCGACTTCATGTACGGTCGGTTGTAGGTGTTGTTCATCTCGTTCATGGCGAACAACACGCGCTTGTGGACGGGCTTCAAGCCGTCGCGGACGTCGGGCAGGGCGCGACCGACGATCACGCTCATGGCGTAGTCGAGATATGACTGGCGGAGCTCGTCTTCTATGTTGACCGGCAGGATTTCTCGGCCGCGTACTGCGCCGCTACTGCCAGTCGTATCGGGTCCGGAATCGGACATGGGGATGGCGTCGTCCAACCGTTGGGATTGCTTGAAATTTTACCACGAACGGCTGCCCGGCCGGCGTTCCGAGGGCGTGTCCGACCGATCCGGCGGCGATGCGGACGAAGCGCCTGGTCGCCTTCCGGTCTGCTCGAATGGCGCGACGCCCGCGCCGCCGGAGGCCCCGCGTTAGTTCCTGGCGTCGAGCCGGGCCAAGCTTCCATCCCAGCCCAGGATCCGGTCGTCCGCGGTGGCCAGCGTGTGTCCGCCCAATGCGGTCGCGACGATGATGCGGTCGGCCGGGTCGAGATGGAAGTTCTCCAGGCGATTGGCGCGGATGCCGATTTCCCCGTCGACGGGAATCTCGATCAGGCCATCCTCCATCAGGGCCGTACGCCATGAACCGATGTCGCGCAGCAGGTTTATGCGTCCCTTCTCCTGCAGCATGGCGACTTCCCGGAACGAGAACGCCGATACGGCCAAATCGGTCTGCCGCAACGCTCGATCAATCCGTTGCCGACAACGGGGGCCGATTCGTTCCACGCCCGACCGGGACCAGAGCAGGACATGGGTGTCCAGCAGAATCACGGGTTGAGCACGCGGTCGGGGTCCGAATCGACTTCCCATTCGACGTCAATCGGGGAGACGATGTCGCCGAGGATTTGGAGGTCGCCCTTGTCCGCCCCGAACCATGCATCCGGCGCTTTCCGGTATGCGACCAGTCTGGCCGTAGGGCGACCGTTCTTGGTGATGACGATCTCTTGGCCGCTTTCGGCCACCTCATCCATCAGCCTCAGGCACTTGGCCTTGAACTCGGACGCCTTCATGGTCTTGGGCCCGTTGGGTTCACTCATGGAAGATTTCACGTTGGGACCCCTCTGGGCGGATAATGACCATGGGCGCGACTATAGGCATATTTGGTTCGGTTTGACAATGGCGTATGTTCGGCGATGCGCGCTTCGAGGCGCAGGAATTGCATCAGTTCCCAATGGCGGGAATATGTCCGCGATCTCCTACAGGCTACTATCGATACCGTACTGTCGTTGATGTGAGTCGGCGCATGACCAGGGTACTGGAACTGGGGGGATTCGCGGCGGGGTTCTGCGGCCGCCTGTTCGTGCATGGGGGCGCCGAAGTCGTTCGTGTCGAAGGCGCCATCCCGCCGGTGACGGACGCCTGGGTGTCGGAACGCGCCATGGAGATATTCCTGCACGCGGGGAAGCGTCGGGTCAGCTTCACGGATGCCTCGGCGTTTCGGCGTCTCGCGGCGGACGCGGACGTGGTGGTCGCGGAGGGGATGCCCGACGAGATCGAAGCCCTTGGCTGGGAGTCGCTGGACGGCATTCGCGTCGCGATCACGCCCTTTGGCATGACCGGTCCTCGGCGTCATTGGCATGCCAGCGCGTCCGTCCTGCAGGCCATGGCCGGGCAGACGTACCTGATGGGAGACCCGGGGGTCGCGCCGTTGACCCTGCCGGGCCACTACACCGAATACCAGTCGGGGCAATACGGATATATCTCCGCCGGCGCCTGTCTGCACGCCATCGACAGGTCCGGCGCATCCCCGCGGCGTTCGATAGACATCAGCATGCTGGAGACGCTGCTGTCGCTGTCGCAGATGACGACGGTGATGTGGACGTGCAGCGGGAGGGTGCGCATGCGCCATGGCTCGAACTACGGCGTACTGTATCCCGCAAACCTGTTTCCATGCGCGGACGGGTGGTTTCACATCACTGCGACGGCCCGGTTTTGGGGTGCCTTTACCCGGATGCTGGGACGGCCGGAACTGGAGCACGATCCGCGCTTCGCCACCGGCCCGGGGCGCACCGAGAACCAGGAGGCGTTGGACGAGATTATCGTCGAGGTCCTGGGGCAAAAGACCCGGGCGGAGATTCAACGCCTGGGGGAGGCGGCGCGCGTTCCCGCGGGCGCCCTCAAGGATCTGGACGAAGTCCTCGTGGACCCGCACCTCTCGGCACGGGAATTCTGGCACACGTTTGAAGGAATCCGGGTGCCGTCTCTCGGGTTCCGGTTCCGCGACGAAAGTGCCGGCGGGCGCGGTTGGTTGCCGGTCCCGGGAAAAGACGGCGGGACCCGAAGACGCGCCTCGTCGACAACTCGGGAGCAGGGATCGATACCTGACGGCAAGGGGCCCCTGGCGGGCGTTCGCATCCTCGATCTGACGCATGTCTGGGCGGGTCCGCTCGGCACGCGCATCCTCGGCGATCTCGGCGCCGATGTCGTGAAGGTCGAACGGCCGATGGGACGCGGAGGCGTTTCGGGGACTCCCGGCTCGGGCAACTACCCCGGGGGCGAGAAGGGCGCAGACCCCTGGAACCGCCAGGCCACGTTCCTGAAACTGAACCGAAACAAACGGAGCCTCGCCATCGACCTCAAGAAGCCCGAAGGGCGTCGGGTGTTTCTCGACCTGGTTCGGGTCGCCGACGTGGTGATCGAGAACTTCAGCGCGCGGTCGATGCCGGCGCTGGATCTCGGCTACGACGTATTGCGCGAAGCCAACGAGCGGATCATCTACGTGTCCATGCCGGGGTACGGACGTACTGGGCCCTATAGTGGCAGGGTCGCCTACGGTCCTTCCGTCGAGGCGATGACCGGCCTCAATGCGGTCATGGGATATTCGCCCGACGAGCCGCGGAATACCGCGGTCGCGCTGCCGGACCCGATCGGGGGCGTGACCGCGGCGGCGGCGGTCGTCGCCGCCCTTGACCGGCGGGAAGCCACCGGGAGGGGCGCGTTCGTCGAACGGTCCATGCATGAGTCCGGAGTCAGCCTTCTGGGCGAATTCCTGGTGGAGAGGCAGCTTGGCGCGAATCCGCAGCCGATGGGAAACGCGCATCCCGCGCATGCCTATTCCGACGTGCTGAGGACCCGGGGCGAGGATGAGTGGATCGCCGTGACGTGCAAGACCGAAGCCGACCGCGCGACCCTCGACGAGATCATCGACGGCGATGCATCCGACCACGACAAGCACGATCTTGCGGCGCGCCTGCAGGCGGCGGGCATTGCTGCGGGTCCGGTAACCATCGCGCCCGACATCCTGGCGGATCCCCAGGTGGCTGCCCGGCGCTACTTTGTCCGGCTCGAACGGGAGGATCTGCCGTCGATGCCGATGCCGGGTTCGCCGATGGTTATCGACGGCGATTTCGAGCGGTCCTACTGGAACGTCGCGCCGCGTCTCGGAGAACACAACCGGCGGGTGCTCGAGGATTGGCTCGGCTATGGAGCTGACGAGACGGTGCGCCTGGAACGAGACGGCGTACTGGTGGATCGACCGCCCGGATGAGCGGGCCCCCGAGATGTCGACGGTGCAGAATCCTCAGTTCGACCCGATCGCCACCAACCCCGACGATCTGCCGACCGCCAACGGCTTCATCAACGAGATTCTCCACTTCGCGGATTGTTGCCGGACCGGCGAGGAACCCATCAGCAGCGGCCGCGACAATATCGGGACCATCAAGACCATCATGGGTATCTACGAGTCGTCCCGGACGGGAGAGTGGGTCGACCTGGATTCGATGTAGCACTCGCTACCTACGGTATCGCGCCGCGTGCGATGGGTGCTGACGGCGGCGACTGAAATAGCCGAGGGCATCTGGAGCGTTGGTTAAGGGTGCGGGCCGTGCAAAAGTCCCAGTGGGATGATGCACACTATACTATTTGCAGTGTTCTCTATGTCGTGGGATGCTTCGTTGTTGGAAAACGGCCGCGAGGCGGATCATGCGGAACATCACGCTCAGTGCAGACGCGGACACGATAGACGCGGCGCGGCAGCGGGCTGCGTCGGAGAACACGACCCTCAACGCGGAGTTTCGGCGTTGGCTGGCGGGGTACGCCCGACACCACCGGGCGGCACGCGCGATCAGTTCCGTGCGTGAGTTGCGGGCCAAGTACACGACCGGCGGCGCCAAGTTCACTAGAGAAGAACTGAATGAGCGCTGAGGATTTCCTCGACACGAACATATTCGTGTACATGTTCGACGACACCGACGACATCAAGCGCCGGCGGGCCGAGCAATTGGTGAGGCGCGGCATCGAGGCCGGGACGGGCCGCATCAGCTACCAGGTCGTGCAGGAGACACTCAACGTGGCGACGAGGCGGCTGGGCTTTTCGCACAGCGACTCACGCACCTTGCTTGCGGATGTACTCGCACCGCTCTGGACGGTCCATCCCAGCCGGGCACTGTACGAGCGCGGACTTGCGTTGCGCGACAGATACGGATTCAGCTTCTACGACTCGATGATCGTGGCGGGGGCAGTGGAGTCAGGCTGTGCCCGCCTCTACAGCGAGGATCTCCAACACGGTCAACGGATTCAATCCCTGACCATCGAAAACCCGTTCAGAACTTGATCAGAGGAGGCGTTTGCCGGCCCGCACGAACAAGAGCGTTTCGTGGTCGAGGTTGACGTCGCGCGTCCGCCAACCCGCCCGCAACCACGATTTGGCATGGCTGTGGGTCGTCGTATTGCTCCACCAGGCTTGGTGGCGGCGAGCGGATCGTGGCAGAGCGCTTCCCAGCACCACCTCCACGTCGCGAAACGTGGTGTGCCACTCGTCTTTGTTGAGTCCCGTCAGATGTCTATGCAGGACCGCGTACTTGCCTCGCACGGTGTGATTTTCTTGCTGCCGTTCCGCCGCCTTCGGTGAGTCCGGGCGGGGGAAGGTCGCGTCCGTAGCTACGACGGGCTGGCGAAATGCATCAAGTTGTTCGGCATATAGCCGATCCACTTCCTTGAACGCTTCATTGGCCCCAATGTCCTTCAGTAGCTGTCGCACGTTGGCGAGATGGCGCAAGGCTTGGTCCGACGTCATATTGCCGGTGTAGTGGGCGGTCTCATTGCGTGCGTCCCTCGCCGCGTGTGCCAAAGTCAGGACACCACGTGGCAACACTAGCCCGGAAGACCGGAGACGGTCGATGAATGCACTCAGGAGCTTCTGCACGTCGAGGGAACCGTACGCGGCACGGCCGGCTCGCGGCAGGTTGCTGAGATAGTCAACGAGCGCGGGACGGAGAATCTGGTTCAGGGCCTGATCAACTCTTCGCCTTGCGAGTTCCAAGTCCCTCGTGGGGGAGCGCGCCATCGAAATCCTCCCGTCTACGCTGGCCGAATATTACCGATCGAAGACCATTGCTCCGCGTGGCCAGATGCGTCAACGCTGCGGTTACAGAGTAGCGGTCGCGACAGATCAAAGATAAATCATGGGCATCTACAAGTCGTCCAGAACGGGAGAGTGGATCGATCTGGATTTGCTCTGACGGCGCAATTCACCGTGTTCTGTGATTGACGCCTGACTCCCCTCCGGGAGCGGATAACGACGCTAAGGGGACAACAGTGCGCGTCTGACGGCGTCCGGTTCCTTTCGAATCACGTCAAGCAATGCGGCAGCAGGGCCGCTGACGCGGCGAGTGCCCTGTTCCCACTTTCGATAGCCCGACGGACTCATGCCAACCAGAGGCGCCATTTGGGTTTGGGTGAGGTGGAGGGCTTCCCGAACCGCACGGGGCGAGACGGCGGGATGCACTATGGCGGGACCCTCGCCTTTCGCGTGCTCGAGTGCCTCGCCGAGGGATCGGACGAGGTCATCACTGAAGGTGGTCATGGTTTCGTCTCCTCAGTATTTTGGCCTTGAGCGTTGCGGTGAGCGCCGCAACCGAACGCCGCTCGTCGGACGTAAGGTCAGTCTGGGCGGTTTTCGCATAGGCGAGTAGCGCGTACACCGGAGCCTCTTCGTCCAGAAAGTAATAGATGACGCGGCCACCGCCCCGCTTCCCGCGTCCGGCAGTTTGGAAGCGCAACTTGCGGACGCCGCCTGTACCTTGCATGACTTCGCCGGCAAGCGGGTTCGTCGCGAGAAGGTCGATCAGTTCGCGCTTCTCGTCTTCGGTGAAGAGTTTGCTGGCTTGGCGGGTGAATGTCGGCGTCTCCGCTACCGTCTGCACCGATAATCTTATAACCCATTGGGGTATTCCCTGCAAGAATGCGGCAACCTTCCGACCCGCAGAACCCAAGATGTCGCAAGCGCCAATAGAGCCGGTTACAGCGTCCTGACCGCCATCGCGTCGTGCAGGCCCGAGAGCCACTTGAGGCCGCTCAGAACCGACGCGTCGCCCTCCCTCTGAATGCCGGCCGCGAGCGCTTTCTCGGTTTGCTCATCGAGCGGCGGGTCGGTCGAAAGGCGCCGGGCCGCCGGCAGCACGGTCTGATAGTCGACGGTGGCGCGCACGTCTGCCGCTGCCGGGACGCCGGGCGAAACCTCGATACGGTTGTCGGCTATGCGCAGGTACCAACCGATCTTGCCGAGACCCTCGGGATCGAGATGGGCCGGAGGATCAGTGAAGACCTCGTTGAACGTGACATTGATCCCGGTCATGTCGGCCCCTTCGGCTCGTCCCTCGATGAACTCGCGCGCAACGGCGATCCAATCATGGCTGCAGAACTCGTACCTGGTCGATTCGCTCACGCCGGTCTCCTCTCCCGCGCCGAAGGCGCTGCCGACATCGTATAACGGGTCGGGGTCATCTGGATGCATTAGACTCGCACGCAGCCGGCCTCCCGTCGCTTCGGGAGGCCACTGGAGGGGCGTCTTAAAGAGGACATGAACCATGGTGACCATCGCATTGAGACGCGCGCGCGATGCGCGATCACTCGTTCTCGCGCTGACGGCCACGCCGCTCTGCGCGTTCGCCGCGGAACCCTATTCGCCGCACATCGGCCGGGCCTACCCGGACAATGTCTATTGGGGCGATACGCATGTGCACACCGCACTGTCGGTGGACGGCTATGTCTTTGGCAACAGGCTCATGCCGGACGACGCCTATCGTTTCGCCAAGGGTGAGAAGGTCCGGGCGGCGGGCGGCGGGGAAGTTCGTCTGCGCCGACCGCTGGACTTCCTCATGGTGTCCGATCACGCGGAAAACATGGGCGTTATCGCGCGCATCGACGGCGGAGACAAAGCACTCGCGGAGACGGAGGCCGGCGAACTTACGCTCAAGTCGCTCGACTACCCCGTCTCCCTGGTGGAAGCCCTCAATGCAGACACCGACGGCCCGCTGAACGCCTTCAATGCCGCCACGCTCCGAGCCATCAAGGTCAACCAGGGCCTGGGCGAAGGTCTGGGATTCGCGAACTATGGCACCGACGAGAGTTTTCAGCGCACCGTGTGGGATCGGGTCGTCGCCAGCGCAGAAGCGCACAACGATCCGGGAACCTTCACCACTTTCGTGGGTTACGAGTGGACGGGGAGGGGTCACCGGAATGTCGTCTTTGGAGACGGGCCCGAGCTGACCAGCCAGATCGTGCCGTTCTCCAGCCTGGACAGCAGTGACCCGGAGGACATGTGGGCATACCTCGAGGACTACGAGGAACGCCTGGGCGGGAAAGCGCTCGCGATCCCTCACAACGGCAATTTGAGCGGCAACCGCATGTTCGCGTTCACCACCTTCCGGGACAAGCCGCTTGACCAGGCCTACGCGAGAACCCGCTCGCGCTTCGAGCCGCTCTACGAGGTGACGCAAATCAAGGGAGACGGCGAATCTCATCCGTTGCTCTCGCCCACCGATGAGTTCGCCGACTACGAGGTGTTCAGGTGGGGCGTCACGCTGAGCCAACCAGACACGAAGAAGCCAAGCGAAGATTCGACGAAGACGAAAGAGGAAACGAAAAACTCGAACGGCCCGCAGCAGGTTCCCATCCATTCCTATGCCCGTTCCGCCCTGAAGCTCGGCCTGAGCAAAGAAGCGGAACTGGGCGCCAATCCCTTCAAGTTCGGCATGGTCGGAAGCACGGATTCCCACACCGCGCTGGCGACCGCCGACCAAGACAATTTCTGGGGCAAGATGCCGGGCAATGAACCCAGCCGGAACCGCGTGATAACGGGATGGAACTACAACGCTGCCGGCTATGCGGCCGTGTGGGCGGAAGAGAACACGCGGGAATCGCTGTTCGCCGCCATGCGGCGCAAGGAGGTTTATGCGTCCACCGGCCCGCGCATAGCTGTCCGGTTCTTCGGGGGATGGGACTACTCCGCTGCCGACGCTATTCAGCCGGACCTGGCGCGCGTCGGTTACGCCAAGGGGGTGCCCATGGGCGGCGATCTCGCGCAAGCGCCGGAGGGCAAAGCGCCGAGTTTTCTTGTCCGCGCGGTAAAGGACCCCGATGGCGCCAATCTGGACCGTGTGCAGGTGATAAAGGGTTGGCGCGACGAAGATGGCGCGCTACACGAGAAGATCTACAACGTTGCCCTGTCCGATGGCCGCGCGGAGAACGGGACGGGCGAGATTGAAGCGGTGGGCAGCACGGTCGACATCGCCGATGCTTCCTACACCAATGACGTTGGCGATCCGGAGCTGGCCGCGGTATGGACCGACCCCGACTTCGATCGCGATGAACTCGCTTTCTATTATCTGCGCGTGCTGGAAATCCCGACCCCTCGCTGGACGGCCTACGATGCGAAGTTCTATGGTCTGAAAGACTTGCCGGAAGGGATACCCATGGTCACGCAGGAGCGCGCCTATACTTCACCCATCTGGTATACGCCAATGTGAGCAGGGTTCCAGGGGGATTGGCATGCCGGAGGACATACGGGCGACGTTCCCGCGGGAACTTGCCGAGGACTGCGACGACCCGGCGCTGTTCAGGCTGCTAGCGGGGTTCGAGGATCGCGGCCCTACTCCGAGCAAAGCTACCCGATCCCGCATGCGCGGAAGGGCAACGAATAACGGTCTGTTCCCACCCGCTTCCCACCCGCCGCGTCTCGTTGCTGGACAAAATTCGCCCGAGTAGACTCATCCACATGCGAACGGAGAGAAACTGATGGCGGCAGCAAGCACTTGCGAAACTAACCTGGAACGTGTCTGGAACGAGATTCGCGACTTGGGCCTCGAACCCTACGTTGCCGAACTCGATGCGAAGGGCTACACGGTGATCCCGCCCGAGATCGCGAATCCCGACGGCCTGTGCGAACGCATGCTCGAGGCGGTGCTCGACATCGCCGAGCGGCGCAACGGCGAGCGGCCGGACATGGAGACCGGCTCCACCCATGCCCACCTCGGAGTTGAGACAACGGCGGAAGCCCGCCGGCAGGGCCCGGGGAAACTCAGGGGCCGGCTGCCGTCCCTCACCGGCAAGGAAATCGATTCGCCCCACGGCGACCTGATGCAGTCGATCTACTGGGAGGACCCGGTGTTCGAAGAGTCGATCATGAACCCGGTGCTGCTGGCGATGGCGACATACCTGTGCGGCTACGGCGTGATCCTGTCGGCCATGGGCTGCTGGATGAAGGGCCCGAACTACAGCAACTTCAATCTGCACACGGACTCGCCGATGCCGGCGCCGATGCCGTCAACGTCTTATGTCTGTCAATGCACTTATGTATTGACCGATTACAACCGGGAAAACGGCGCCACGGCGTTCGTTCCCGGCAGCCACAAGTGGTGCCGCCAACCGGTGGGCCGCGAAGCCATCGTCGGCGAGGGCGGCAACGACCAGGTCGTTCCGGTTGAAGCCAAGGCGGGTTCCCTGCTCGTCTGGCACGGCGGCACCTGGCATGGCGCAGTCAACCGCACGGCGCCGGGACTGCGGGTCGGCGTGACGAATTTCATGGTCCGCCCCTTCATCAAGCCGCAGGAGGACTTCATCGGCAGGATCCCGCAGGAGGTGCTCGACCGTAACTCCGCGCGGTTCGCGATCGTGATGCAGCAGGGCACGGTGGAAAGCCGGCACAGTCCGGAAGACGGGCAGCGCAAGGTCGCCCGGGCAGCGAAATTCACCGAGGCCTATGCAACGGAGATCGGGCAAACGGGACCCCGGCCCATCAAGGATCTCTACACCTAGTGCTCCGTCAAGTCTAAATCTGCGGGAATCTGCGGGTCTTTTTGGCCCCTGGACTTTGTTGCTCCTCCTTGTGTGGTGCCTGCCACACGGCGTCGTCGCGCCTCGCCAGGAACCAAAAATCCCTCGCAGCTACACTCGCATCTTTAGACTTGACGGAACACTAGCGACCTCCGCCGCGGAACGGCGCGCGAGTGCCGAGGACAGCTCCGGCCATGGGGTTTTCGTCGAACTCCAGTAGCAAGGGACGCTCCGGATACTCGCGTTACCGCACGGTATCGCGGTCAGCGGGAGATATCCTCCCAAAAAAAACATAATTAATTGATTTTCAATGGTTATTTCTCGTGGTGCAGCAAATTGACACCGAATGGGCCTTGTCATATGTTTCAAAATCGTTTCAGAAATCCGGCACCTGTAGGGGCAAGGAGAAACAGATGAATGAACGTTGGGAACGTTGGAGAGTTTGGCGAAAAATTTGTCCATTGATGATGGGGACCGGGCTGGCCCTGGCTGGCTTCCCCGCGGCCTATGGACAGGATGCAGAGGAGACGGCGTCGGAAGAAAGCGAATTCGTTATTGAAGAAGAGATCGTGGTCACCGCGGAAAGGCGCGCGGAAGACATCAATGACGTTCCGTTGACGATCACTGCGTTCGACTCCAGGTTGATCGAAGAGCTTGGAATCGTAGACGAGCAGGATATCGAAGCGCTCACCCCCGGACTGCAGTTCGGCTATAGCGAAGAACAGACCGGCCAGGGCACGGTGATTCGCGGAATCGGCACCAGGGTGGCGGGTGCGAACCACATGGATATGGGCGTCGCGACGTACGTGGACGGCGTCTACAGTCGCACCACCACCGGCGTTGCCCCCAACCTGTTCGATGTCGAGCGGGTCGAAGTCGCGCGCGGGCCCCAGGGCACTCTCAATGGAAAGAACTCCATTGCCGGTTCCATCAACTACGTGACCAAGAAACCGTCGCGTGAATGGGACGCCCAGCTTCTCGGCGAGTTCACCGACCAGGCCACGCAACGATACAACATGGCTCTTGGCGGTCCCCTATTCGGCCCATTCATGTTTCGACTCACCGGGGGCCTCTACACGGGGGATGGAGCGCAGAAGAATATCGGCTTGGGTGGCGACTACGATGTGCCCGATGAAGAGTCCTATTCGCCTCAGTTGCGGTTCCAGTGGAATCGGTTCGATGTGAACGTGCGATATGCGCGCTCGCGCGACACCGGCGTACCCAGAACGAACCTGAGCCTCTTCGATCCGCCAAGGGATCAACCCTGGATATGCGATGGCGCGGCGAACTTCGCCGCCGACGCGTTCAACAACATTACCGAGAGCACTTTGACGGGAACGATCAACGGCGTGCCCTATACCTGTGAGGGAACCTACGATGCGCCGGAGAACATCTGGTACGGGTATATGGAGCCGGCGCCCGCGGTAGAGGATTGCGGCGGCGTCATCGCCAACCTCTGCGATGACCTGAAGAACGAGGTCAACCTGAATCGTCCGGGTATCAAGGACGTTACTCGGGATGCCTGGACCGTAAACGTTGACATCGAGATCATCGACGGTTTGGTGCTCCAGTACACCTATGGCGACAACACCACTGACCAGTTTGGGTCCCGCGACCTGGACCTGACCAACCAGACGGGACCGTCCGTGCCCAATGGCGTGTACGACGACCGGCGGAACATCTCTCCGTTCTTCATGGAAGACGCTTCTCACGAGGTCCAGTTGCTCTCGAACTTCAACAGGAAGTTCAATTTCATACTCGGCTACTACGAGCATGAGGGCACCAATCTTTGGGCGGTGTCAGCGGACGGTTTTTCCCATGAATGGCGAACTTCCAACACGTACGACACCTGCGTAAGCGACTTCGCCGGCTCCTGGGCCGATTACGAAGGTACCGAGTTCTCGTGTGCGGAGGGTTCCGACCATACCCAGATGTGGTATTTCGGCACCGAGTCCGCCTCGGAGACCGAAGCCTATTTCGCCCACGCCAGCTACGACTACAGCGATGTGTGGTCCTTCTCCGGCGGTCTGCGTCAGACCAAGGACACGAAGTACCGGACAGTCCAGTTCATCTACTGGTCGAAGTTTGAGACGTACTTCGGTGCAAACCCGGTCGTAGCTCACTACGCCACGTCTGAAAAGCCCACTCAGACTCTTGGCGCCGAGACGCGCCCCAGTTGGAGCGACCTGATCTGGAACATCGGCGTGGAATACAAGCCGACCGATACCCGCATGATCTATGGGCGCATTTCAACGGGTTATCGAGCCGGCGGTTTCAACGACTCCAGCGGATACAATCCGGAGATCAAGAAAGAGACCCTCGTCAATTATGAGCTCGGCGTGAAGGGGCTGTTCCTGGGGCAGCGACTGAACGTACGCACTGCCGGTTTCTTCCAGGATTACCAGGACTACCAGAACGTCGCCAGCATGGATCCGCGTCTCCCCATCTGCGGGGGCGGGATCACCGGTCCGTGCCTGCAGCCGACAGCCACATCCCCGATCCTTGAGTTCACCACCAACATACCGGACACCAAGATCTGGGGCTTTGAAGTGGAAGGCCACTACTACGTCACCCCGCAACTGAAGGTGGGCGGCTATTACACCTACCTCGGTTCCGATCTCGGCACCTTCGAGGCGACCACCTTTGCCGATCCCAATCCGACGGTGTTGAGATGGGACTACATAGACGAGGAAACAGGACAGCAGACCTCCGGTCCCTATCAGGCGCCCAAGGAGTGGACCGGCGGCAGGCTGCCTCAACAGCCCGCGCACAAAGCCGCCGTCACGGTGCTGTATGAGAATTCCTTCGACGGAGTTCCAGGGACGTTCCATTGGTCGGGGTGGTTGAACTACACCGGGGAAAGGTACCCCTACGCGCAGAATCTGGACTCGCAGATCATGCGTGCCTACAACCGCCTGGATCTGCGCGCTGGCTGGACATCCGAAAATGGGAAGCTGACGGCGACGGGCTTCATCCAGAATGTCATGAACGAGATCGGCCTCGTCGCATACCTGCCGCAGAATGGTGGCGCAAACACGCTCTATCCGCCGTTGGGGACACTGTCCGATCCGCGGCGGATTGGCGCGGTTGTCAGCTGGAGGATGTAACCGCGGCGGGGGGCGCTAACGAGGCCCGCTTTGGAACGGCGAGGTTAGAGGAAAGCTTGGGCCCCCGTTCATACGGGGGCCTTCTTTTTGGCGCTCAATGCGCTTGGGCCTGCAGCGTGACGTAGTCCCGGTAGCGCCCATCTGGCATCGACATCAATTCCTCGTGTGAGCCCACTTCCCTGATCTCTCCTTCCTGCAGGAAATAGATCCTGTCCGCGTTGGCGATGGTCGATAGGCGGTGGGCGATGATGATGACCAGCTTGTCCTTCGCCGCCTCGTGCAGCGCATCGACGAGATACGCCTCGGTTTCCGGGTCCAGCGCGGAGGTGGGCTCGTCCAGGATCAGAACGCGCGCATCGCGCAAGAGCCCTCGGGCGATGGCGATGCGTTGTTTCTGCCCGACGGAAAGCTTGCTCGTAACCGTGCCGAGCGGGGTTTCGTATCCGTCCGGGAGTTCCATGATGAACTCGTGGGCGCCTGCCACGCGAGCCACTTCCTCGACCTCCTCCAGCGAAGCGTCCTTCTTCCCGTAGCGGATGTTGTCGAGGATCGAATCCGAGAAAAGTTGAGTCTCCTGGAAAACATAGGAAACCTGGTCCCGGAGGCTGTCGACCGAGACATCCTTGAGATCCGTTCCGCTGATCGACACCGTGCCTTCGGTCGCCTCGAGGAACGCCGGCACCAGGTAGGCGAGACTCGTCTTGCCCGCACCGGTTGGCCCGACGAAGGCAACGATTTCTCCGATATTCGCTTTCAGGTTGACGTTTCGAAGCGCACGGCGACCGTCGGGGTAGGTAAAACCGACGTTGTCCATCACGATGCCATCGGAGATTCTCGGCAGTTCGATGCCAGCGCGCGTCTTCTCGGCCTGTAGATCCATCAGGAAGAACACCCGGCGCATGCCCGCGATGTTCCTCTGCCATTCGGTGTACATGTGACCCCACGCGCCCGACGTCGCGTACAACTGGAAGAAGTAGACGGTGACGACGAAGTAGTCCCCGGCGGTAAACGTACCCTCGATCACGCGTCCCGCCATCACGATGAAGAACACTACCTGTCCCAGCATCAACGACAGGCTGTAGAGTTGGTTGTAGGAGAGGATGACGAACGACTCCGTACGGAAACGCTTGAATGATTCCCTGCTCGCTTGGCTGAATCGTCGGCGTTCCCGCCTGTTTCCGCCCAGGCTTTGCACGGCGAGTACATTGCTCATGCCCTCTTCGATGTTGCTGGTGGTCCTGGAGCCCGCAGCGCGGCTGGCCTGGCTCCTTCGGCGCGCGACACGGGCAAGGGGGAGTACAAGAAGGAGCGTGATGGGGAATCCCGCCAGACCCAAGACGATGACCTCGGGCGCATTGCCATAGTTGTCGATCAGCATGACGAGACTGATCACGACACCCAGAATGCCCGAATACAGCCCCAGCGTCAGTCCCTCGAGCAGCAGGCTGGCGCTCGTGGTGTCGTACAGAACCCGGTAAACGCTGTCCCCGATCCGCTGATCGTCCAGCGTCGTCATCGGTAGTTCCTTGATTCGTCCGGCCAGTTGCGTTCTGAGGAGATGGTTCAGGGCTTGGCTGAGGCGCAGGTGTACTCCGAAATCGATCAGACCGAGGATGCCCCCCATCTGGCTACCTGCCCTGTTTGCCTCGTTTTCGGTCTGCGTGGCGATATCGTGCCCCTGGGCCAGGGAGGCGGTAGCCCGGGACCGGGCCCATCCGCCGCTCGCGCTCGAACCGAAAACGATGACCATCAGGGCGCCAAGGAGCGCTATCCACAGCATGATTTCCAACGGGCCCATGCCGTCCAGGAATCGCAGGAAAGGCGCGAAGTAGGCCGGGAAACCGGATATGCCCTCGGCGATGGGTTGGCCGAGGATCACGTGGTCGACGACGATTTTCGCCGGCCACACCACGATCATCAATCTGAAGGCCAACTCGATGGATATGAAAACGAGCTTGGCGACGATGCGCGCCTTGAAGAGCCCAAAGTAGGTGATGACGCGCAGGAATACGCTCAGCGTCTCCCGAAACGAGATGTCGGTGTGGACATCGAGCGGACTCGCCAGGCGATCGAGCGCAATCTCGCCCTGCCGTAGCGGCGTTTTCGAGGCGTGCGATTCCCTGGGCCTCATGCGCCGCCTTGATCGGCACCACGTGCCGTTCCACGGTGCAGGTTCCTGGCCTCGGTTTCGACGAGATTCCGGTAGCGGCCGCGGTCGATTTGCATGAGTTCATCGTGCGACCCGCTCTCCACGATGGATCCCTGGTCGAGGTAGACAATCCGATCCGCCTTCCGAATGGTGGAGATTCGATGCGTTATCAGGAAGATGGCCCGGCCCTCGCCCCACGCCGAGAGCCGCTCGAGCACTCGATGCTCGGTATGGGCGTCCAGCGCGGCGGTTGGCTCGTCCAGGATCAGGATGGGAGCGTCCTTTATCACCGCGCGGGCAATGGACAATCGCTGGCGCTGTCCCGTGGACAACTTGCCGCCCCGGTCGCTCAACACCGTGTCCAGGCCTTGTGGAAGTCCGGCTATGTACTCGTCCACGCAGGCGACGTGCGCCGCCCGGTTCACCTCGCCATCGCTCGCATCGGGCACTGCGTAGCGAATGTTGTCCCGCACGGACATTCCGAAAAGCACATTCTCCTGCAAGGCGAAAGAGACGTTGTGGCGCAGGCTGTCCAAGTCCAGCCTGCGGAGGTCGACACCGTCGATGGAGACGCTTCCCGAGTCCGGGTCGAAGAGTCTGGCCAGCAGGCCCATCAAGCTGCTTTTGCCTGACCCCGTCGGGCCGACAATGGCCGTGACGGTCCCCGGTTCGACGGCGAAACTGACGTCGCGCAGAATCGGACGGCCCTGTTCGTAGGCGAAGTTGACGTGGCTGAACCGGACCTCGCTTGCGAATGGCGGCATGGGCAGGGCATTGGGGTCATTCTTCACGTCGGGTTCGATGTCGAGGATGTCGAAGACCCGGTCAAGCCCCATGGCCATGTCCTGTGCCTGAGCCCAGAGCGTGACCAGGCTGCGTACCGATTCGCTCGATGCGCCAAGCTGGTCCTGGGCCCAGTTGTATGCGGCCAGGTTCCATTTCATGAAGCTGAGGCCCACCAGGCCGACCAGGACAGCCGCAAAGACCTCACGCGCGCCCTGGGCCCAGACGGCCATCAGAAGCTGACCGCCGAGCAGTGCAGCCGCAGCCAGCGTAAAGGTCACGACGCCGACAATGGCCATCAGGGAGCGGACGCGAAAGGACGCGTTGAAGGCCGTGATGGAATCCTGGACAAGGCGCTCCTGCTCCGACTCGGAAGCCCCGTAGGCCTTGACGATGCGAACGCCGGCAAACGACTCCTGAACACGTGATGTGAAATCCGAGTTCGCCTCCCGGGAGATCAAGGACTTCTCGCGCATACGCGGCGAATACCAGCGTCCCCAGAGAAGGGCGAGCACAACCACGCTCAAAGCCATCGTGCCCAGAATGGGGTCGAGCGCAGCGAGAAAAACGACCCCGATCGCATACGTGTTCAGCAATTGCGCGGCCTGGGTGATCGTGCCGATGACGGCGGTGACCTGGGCGCTGTCCTGGTAGATGCGATAGACCGAATCGCCCACCCTGTGGTCGCTGTGATAGCGGATGGACAGCCGGTGCCAGCGATCCAGCAAAGCCGTCCGCAGATCCTGGTTCACCCGCTGCATGATGAAGATGTAGTAGTACGGCAGGAACATCGCGGCAGGGATCAGCGCGATCCAGGAGCCGACCATGAACACGGCGTAAACCCACTTCAGGCTGTGCCTCTGCTCGGTGGTGAGCAGTCCCAGGTCGACATTCGCCGGAGATTCTTCGCGGGCCTCCGGAGTTCCCGTACTCCCGCCAGACAACTCCGGCCGGCCGATGAAATCCGCGAGGAAAGGCGTCAATGGCTCGGCCTGCAGGATGGATTGGCTGATCAGGTCGACGGAAAAGAGCGCAATGACCATCGTCAACAGGGTGGCAGCCCAAACCAGGGCGAAGTAGTAGACGAGGTGGCTGCCGAGGCGGACGCGAAGCCGCAACCTCCCGCCGTCAATCCGATATTGCAAGACCCATATGCAGACACAGCCCAATGCGAC
The DNA here is from genome assembly GCA_964518405.1 of uncultured Pseudomonadales bacterium. Lineage (GTDB taxonomy): Bacteria > Pseudomonadota > Gammaproteobacteria > Pseudomonadales > Azotimanducaceae > VXNE01. The sequence goes on from CAZFGB010000059.1 coordinate 63,840, forward strand.
GAGCCCGACATGCATGTTGTCGGCGAGTCCAGCCACCGCAAAGACCGCGAACAGGAGAGCCGCTGTCCCGACCAGCGCGAGGGCCAGCGATACACCGACGTACGCCCGGCCCTTCACGAATAGAAGCGCCCAGGTGAGGATCGTCATTAATCCCGTGGCGGCCAGAAGAAGATGGTGCGGCCAGTCAGTCCCGTATGGGAGCCAGCCCGTGAGCGGGCCGATTGCAGTCAGTATCGTGACCAGGGGCGGAACATGACGGAAACTCCAGCCATCGGCGGACTCATCCTCTTTCGAGGCGTCATCGCCCGCCTCGCCATCCCCGGCCAGCCGACTTCGCGGAACGTCGCGCCAGTACCCGATCGCTTGGGGCAGCAAATACGGCCACGTCCGCGCGAAAATCTTGACTATGGCCGCAAAGCCGCGTTCGTCCGGTTCCCTGACCCGTTCCGTTTGCGGCGGCGCTTGCCCTTCGCCCCAGAAGGGAAGCGCATGAGCCTGCTTCATGTCATCCAAAAGGTGGGGTCTCCTGTCGCCGCAGGCGCCGCTGTGTATCCAATGGTCTGTTTTCGCGGTGCCTGGCGCAATCCGGCATGACCAGCGGGATAGGTGAAATCGGGAAGGGTGGGATGGGCGCGGGAAGGGTGGGATGGACGAAACAGTATCTGCGCGCGTGATCCGGCTCAGCTCAGCTTGGCGCGATCTTCCGGCGAGGCGTAGAATCGGGGCAGTAAATCTGGGAGGAAAGGAACCATGGCAGCAGTAGCACCATTAGCAGAGACGTCTGATCCCCATCGCCGCGCCTGGAACGACATTTGCGAACTCGGCATGCAGCGGCATGTCGCGGAACTCGACGTAGACGGTTTCACGGTGGTCCCGCCGGAGCTTGCGAACCCGAACAACATGGCCGAGCGGATGTTGAACGCCCTACTCGATATTGCCGAGAAGCGCAACGGCGAGCGGCCCGATATGGAGACCGGCGAAACACACGCTTTTCAACCCAACATGCTGTTCGGCGCCAAGAACGACGCATTCGGGCGGTCTCAGTTGAAGGACCAGACGCCCGCCGTCGCAACGAACAATCCCGGCCTCGTAGATTCGCCGTTCGGTGATCGGATGCACTCGATCTTCTACGACGACCCCGTGTTCGCAGAGGGGTTGATGAATCCGCCGCTCCTGGCGCTGGTTACGTACCTGCTGGGCTACAGCGCGGTGTTGTCCAACATCGGGTGCTGGATGAAGGGGCCGAACAAGAGCAACTTCCCGTTGCACACCGACTCGGGAGGATTGCCGTCGCCGTTTCCGCCACAGGCCTACGCGGCCCAGTGCACGTACCTGTTGACGGATTTCACCCGGGAGAATGGCGCGACGGCGATCGTGCCGGGCAGCCACAAGTACGGCCGCGCCCCGGTAGGACGGGAGACCATCCTGGCCGAGAACGACAAGGCCATCCCGATCGAGGGGCCGGCGGGCTCGCTGGTGGTCTGGCACGGCAACGCCTGGCACGCCGCGTACAACCGCACGGCGCCGGGGCTCCGGGTCAGCGTGACGGTTTACTTCAACCGGCCGTTCATGCGGCCGCTCGAGAACTTCATCGGCAAGATACCGGAAGGGATGCTCGAGAAACTGGTGGACAAGTACGGGCCGCGCGTGGCGATGGTATTGCAGCAAGGTTGCATCCCAGGCTATTCGACCCAGGGCGACCGCGTGTCGTTCACCGCGAAAGCGGAGAAGTACATCGAAGCCTATGAAGATGCATCCGGGGTCAATACGCGGGACAAGGACAACCCCTTCCACTAGTGTTCCGTCAAGTCTAAACGCACATGGCCGGACGGTCGCCGGCCACCCCGACGGATGAAATAGGTCTGGTGCCCAAGTTGTTGGAGAATAACGGCGAAGGCGGGCGCTGGTCGTTTTCTTAATGGAGGACGCGAGGTCCCCGAGTCTAAAC
>CAZFGB010000060.1:0-6289 GCA_964518405.1 uncultured Pseudomonadales bacterium
CGCTGGAGATGCGCTCGGCGCTTGCCGCGCTCAACATCGACCTCATCCGGGACAGTCCCGATTACGTGTGCCGCGTGACCGCCGACGAGGGCAACGTCGGCAGCGCGCACCGCGAGACGTTTCAGGATGTAGAGACGCGGACTCCAGCCATCCTCACCACCTCGCAGTTGCTGACCACCGGTCTCGACGCGCCCACCTGCAAGAACGTCGTGCTGGTCCGCATGGTGAGTTCCATGGCCGAGTTCAAGCAGATCGTCGGACGCGGCACTCGGCTGCGGCCGGATTACGGAAAGCTCGCCTTCAACATCCTCGACTACACCGGGACAGCGACGCGCATGTTCGCGGACCCGGCCTTCGACGGCGATCCCGTTCGGGAAGGCGATACCGTGATCGACGCCGAGGGGCAGACCATTCGGACCAGCCAAGGCGAGGACACGACGCCCGACCCGGACGACTTCGCCGAAGGCGATCGGGGACCGCATGCCGGAGATGCGGGTGGCGACGACGACGAGCACGGACCGCGCAAGTTCTACGTGGACGACGGCGAGGTGGAGATCCTCCGGCACCTGGTTTACGAACTCGACGCCGAGGGACGGAGGCTGGCCTGCAAACATCTCACCGACTACGCGGGCGAAAAGGTGCGCACCCTGTACCCCAATGCTTCGGAGCTTCGGGCGGGTTGGCTCGACGCGTCGCGCCGGGCTGAGATAGTCGATCGTCTCGAAGCGCTGGGGGTTTATCCCGCCACGCTGGCCGACTCCCTGGGAAGCCCGGAAGCGGACGAGTTCGACCTTCTTTGCCATCTGGCCTACAACGCGCCGCTGCGCACCCGGCGCGAGCGTGTCGAGACATTGTTGCGGGACCAGGATGCCTTCTTTGCCGAGTTTGCCCCCGAAGCGCGCCAGATACTCGACGCCGTCATCGAAAAGTACGCCGAACACGGAAGCGCCCAACTCAAGCTGCCCGATGTTCTCGAGGTGCCGCCGCTGAGCGAATGGGGCAACGTGATCGAACTGTCGGCCCGCTTCGGCGGGACCGCCGCCCTTCGGGGCGCGGTCCACGACATGCAGCGTCTTCTCTACGCCTGACGCCGGGGAAATCCGCTTGGCAAGAACGGAAAGAAAACAGCTCGCCGCGAGACAGCCGACCACCGCGCAGCGCCTGGACCGGCTCATCAAATCCGCCCGGAGGGTGATGCGGAAGGACAAGGGACTGAACGGCGATCTCGACCGCCTGCCCATGCTCGCATGGATCATGTTCCTGAAGTTCCTCGACGACCTGGAGCGCTTGGAGGGCGAGCGCACGGCGCTCGCGGGCAAGGACTACCGGCCGATCATCGACCCGCCTTACCGCTGGCGCGACTGGGCCGCCGCGGCGGATGGCATCACCGGGCCGGACCTGCTTGCCTTTCTGTCCGCCGAGGATGTCGACCTTCCGGATGGCGCCCGCGGTCCCGGGCTGTTCGCCTACCTTCGTGCCCTTCGGGGCGACAACGGAGCGCGCGAGCGGCGCGACGTGATCGCCACCGTATTCCGAGGCTTCACGAACCGCATGGAGAGCGGCTACCTGCTCCGCGATGTGGTCAACCTCATCGACGGTATCCGTTTCGACTCCTCCGAGGAAGTCCACATCCTGGGCCGGCTCTACGAAACCCTCCTGCGGGAAATGCGCGACGCGGCCGGCGATTCCGGCGAGTTCTATACGCCGCGTCCCGTCGTGCGGTTCATGGTCGATGTGGTCGACCCTCAAATCGGCGAGACGGTCCTCGATCCCGCGTGCGGGACCGGCGGGTTCCTATGCGAGACATTCCAGCATCTCGGAAGACAGGCCGATACCGTCGGGAAACGGCGCACGCTTCAGCGCGATACGCTGCTCGGATGCGAGGCCAAGTCGCTTCCGTTTCTGCTGGTGCAGCTCAACCTGCTGCTGCACGGCCTCGACACGCCGCGCATCGACCCCGGCAACGCGCTGCGATTCCGCCTTTCCGAGATCGGCGACGACCAGCGCGTGAACGTGATCCTGACCAATCCACCCTTCGGCGGCGAGGAGGAAGCGGGCATCCTCAACAACTTCCCCAAAGACCGCCGCTCGACCGAGACGGCGCATCTGTTTCTCCAACTCATCATGCGGCGGCTAAAACGCGCCGGTCGCGGCCGGGCCGCGGTGATCGTCCCGAACGGAACGCTGTTCGGCGACGGCATCTGCGCGCGGATCAAGGCCGACTTGTTGGAACGGTTCAACCTCCATACCGTGGTCCGCCTGCCGGAAGGTGTGTTCGCCCCCTATACCGACATCCCCACGAACCTGCTCTTCTTCGATACGTCCGGTCCGACGCGGAAGATCTGGTACTACGAGCAACCCCGGCCGGAGGGGCGCAGGAAGTACACCAAGACCAAGCCGCTGACACATGACGACCTTGCCGATTGCCGTGCCTGGTGGAGTGACCGCAAAGAAAACGAGCGCGCCTGGAAGATCTCTGCCGAAGGACTCGTCAGGCGCAACCGTGAAGGCAGTGTGACGGCCTGCAATCTCGACATCAAGAATCCGCACACCGGCGAGGTGGTAGACCGCCGGAAACCCTTGGACATCGTGGAATCAATCATTGAACGTGAGCGTGCCATTGGCGAAATAATGGATGAGATAAAGGCTCAGTTGTCAGAAAGTCCGTAATGGCATGGATGACAGTCAAGCTGCGGGATGTTGCCGAGCAGGTTCGGAGGCCAAAGGTTCCTCAACCAGGAACATCCTATCGACAGGTCGGTGTTCGACTATGGGGCGAAGGCGCTTACCCGAGGGAAACAATCGACGGGTCCGAGACAAAGTACCCCGCACTGTACGAAGTTCGAACGGGCGACATTGTCGTCAACAAGATATGGGCCAGGAACGGCAGCGTATCCGTCATCACGGACGACCTTGATGGCTCATTCGGGTCTTCGGAGTTCCCCACGTACGCGATAAACCAGTCTGCAATGCTCCCCGACTGGTTCTACTGGTTTTCGAAGACGAAGTTCCTTTGGGCTCAATGCGACAATCTCTCCAAGGGTACCAGCGGCCAGAATCGACTCCGCCCGGATCAATTCCTTGACGTTCGGATCCCCCTTCCGCCGCTCGATCTGCAACGGCAGATCGTGGCTCGGTTGGACCGCTTGCACGGACTGATCCAGAGCCGACGCGAGGCCATTGCTGCCGTGGACGACGACCTGGAGATCCTACTGCTGAAAGCCTTCGACCGGGTCATCGCCGACGCCCCCTATCGCCCGATGTCGGAGGTCGCACCGGTTGTCCGGCGCCCAGTGACCGAAATCGATCTGCATGGCAGCTATCCCGAACTCGGCGTTCGTTCATTCGGGCGCGGCACGTTTCACAAGCCTGAATTGCCCGGCATCGAGGTCGGGGCGAAAAGGCTCTTTCGAATCAAGTCCGGCGACCTGGTGTTCAACAACGTCTTCGCCTGGGAGGGTGCCGTGGCGATCGCGTCGCCGAAGGACGACGGACGCGTCGGTTCTCATAGATTCATTGCCTGCGCACCCAATTCCGGTACCACTACCGCGCAGTTTCTGCTCTTCTACTTCCTGACAGCTCACGGACTTCAGCAACTGGGGGAGGCGTCACCCGGCGGAGCGGGCAGGAATCGCACACTCGGCTTGAGGAGGCTCGCGGCCATCATGGTTCCCGTGCCCCCACTCGAGGCACAGCATTGGTTCAATCGCCTCTGGGCCAAGGCGCAAGACGCGCGACGACTCCGCGAACGTAGCGCTCAAGACATGGAAGCCTTGTCCGCGGCCATACTGCGCGAAGCCTTTGCAGGCAGCGAGAAGTGAATACTTTAGATCGTTGGCACGGCGGACCAACCGGTACCGTGCACTCGGGACGAGTGCGTCAGGAAGCCTCGTGCCGCAACTCACGCCAGTCGAACATTGCGCCCAGAAGTTCCGCAGTGGAGTAGTCCCGGATGTCATCATCCGAGAATCCCCGGTGGCGTTGCCGTTGCAGTTGCCACCGCTGAAACTCCTCGTAGTCAGCCAGCACACGGGCGCCACCGATGCCCTCGATACCCGGCAGCTCGGCAAGCCAGTTCCGGACCTTTCGCAAGTACTCGCCCTTTTCCCCGGCCTGGCACCGGCAGAGATCGTGAACGGAGTATCGGGACGACCGGATGAGGTCGATTATCTTGACGATGCGCGGTTCGCCAGCGTCGCTGCGTTCGGTGGCGATTCGGGGCTTGAGCCGAACCGCACGAGGCAAAAGAGAATGGCCTGCAGGATGCGGTCGTAGTCTTGGTCCAGCGGGCAGTTTACGAAGACGCTTCGGTCAAAGTCGTCCTCCCTTGGCAAGTCGCGCTAACCGCCCGATGGTTGGAGGCCGTCGCCGTCGGAGTCGCGCCCCCGAATCCGACCGTCCTGCCCGAAGATGAAGACATCGCTACCCTGATTTCGCGCGATGCTGCGGGCGGCTTCAAGCGCGTCCTGCTGGGTATCGAAGTGGCGCGTCACCCTTTCGGCGCCCGCCTTGCGAACGGCCCACTTCTTCCCGCGCGGAACAACGTACTGGCCCTTGCCCGACACTGCTCCGACTCCTTTGTGACGTGGGGACGAGCGTACCACGATGTCCGCGCGGGGAGCGTCGAGGGGCCTTCCGAGCCTTCGCACCACAAACCCAGATCCAAGCCGGTCTTCGCCACGCCGTTCCAACACCGAGCCAGTCTGGCGACGTCGTCGTCGGCGCCGGTCTCGGTACAGTGCCTCGACAGGTCTCCTCGTCGACGGTTATCGTGATGTTCTTCACGCTTTCGCCCGCCGCTACTCGCGGGACGCCTCCGCCAACTCGCGCAGCATCGACAGCAGCGCGTCGCGCGTCACCCAACGTCCGTCAGCCATGACGCCTTCGAGCCGCCAGACGTGGCCGATATCCTCGAGTGGGTTCGCGCCCAGCAGCACGAGGTCGGCCTCCATCCCCGGCAGGATCTTTCCGCGCGTGTCCGCTTCGCCGAGGAAGCGTGCCGGGGCGGTGGTCGCCGCCTGCAGCGCCTCGTAGGGCGATAGTCCAGCCTCGACGAAGGCCCCGATCTCGTCGATCAGGGTGAAACCTGGCACCAGCGACGGGAAGGTGTCGGTCCCGGTCATGAGCGGCGCGCCGGCGGCGTGCAGCCGCGCGAGCAACTCGAGCATCCGGGGCCGCGCCCGGCCGAGCATCGCCCGGGACTCCTGGGAAAACAGCTCCTCCAGACCGGACTCGCGGTACCCCCGGAGCAGGGCCGCCGGCATGAACTCGGCCATGGGATGATCGGCGAGCTCGTCCAGGCGTCCGGCGTTGATCAGCATCGAGGCGACGACGAACGTCGGACAGTTCCAGGCGCCCGCCTCCACCGTCGCACGGACCAGTTCGTCCATCCGGGCGTCCGACATGTGCAGCCAGGCGGCGAACCGCTCGGCGCTGCGGCCGCCGTCCTTGACCAGGGCCTCCCGCGGCAGGCCGTCGATGTCGTAACCGCGGAAGTGCTCGATGGAGACCTGGCCTTCCGTCAGCACTTCCTCGACGCCGACATCGAACGGCACGTGCCCGAAGAACGTCATGCCGAGCTGGCGGGCCTCGTCCGCGACCGCCAGGTACGCCTCGCGCGACAGCGTGTGGTAGAGCTTGATCGATTCGAAGCCCTCCGCCGCGAAGCGCCGGACGGCCGCACGGGCCTCGTCCGCCGACAGCACCCGCACCGCGAAGTCCCAGACGGCGTCCTCGCCCTCGAGCAGGGGACTTGCGACCTCCATGCGTGGACCGAGCAGCGTCCCGTCGTCGATGGCCCGGGAAAGCTGCAGCATGTCCCGCGAGCCGACCGCGTTCCGGATCGTCGTCACGCCGGTCGCCAGGTACAGGAGCAGGTCGGCGCGAGGTCCGGTCTGGCCTGGGCGGTAGTCGCCGCCGATGTGGGTATGCATGTCCGCGAGCCCCGGCAGCAGGAACCTGTTCGCGCCGTCGACAACCGTCGCTCCGGAGGGGACCGTCACAGCGTCCGCCGGACCGACGGTCACGATCCGGTCGCCCTCCACGAGTACAGTCCGATTAGGCGCGGCGCCCGGAGCGTCCATCGAGATGACGTTGACGTCCACGAACGCGTACGTGGCCGACTCAGCCGCGGCCGACGGTCCGGCGGCCCAAAACGCGAACAGGACACACACCTTTCCCGCCCCGATTCTCATCACCCGTCGCATGTGCGTCCCTCCGCGTGTGTCCGCGCGATGGTACCGGTTCGCGCCGTGTCCCGGTCCCGGCGTACACTTCGGCGGCGCAAGAG
>CAZFGB010000061.1:0-8510 GCA_964518405.1 uncultured Pseudomonadales bacterium
ATGTATGCCGGGGCGTGAATTCGCGTCGCCCACAAGCGGTACCGAGAGTTCGAAAAACCAGGCGATGTTCTCCGACTCCGGAACGATTTCCGGCGCATCCGGAACACGGAAGGTAAATGGATTCAACAGGAACGAATCGAAATCGAGCGTGTCGGTTCGAACCTCGGTTCCCACCGCCAAGTCGACGGGCCCGCCGGCCAGTTCAAGAAGCGCGCCGGAAAGGCTAAGGCCAACGACGCGCTGGCGACCCTCTCGCGCTCCACGCGTGGCGTATTCCGAAAACTCCCTTAGCGTGGCGCGCTGCACGGTCCCATCGCCGAATGGGTTGATCGCTTCCGCCGGATCGCTGCTCGCAAGCGCCGCCTGGAAAGCGGGACTTCTGTAGTTGAAGGAGCCCGGATAGCCGCCGTACGGATTGTCCTTGCCGTAGTTGGCAGACAGGACCGCCGTCCAACCCTCAAGTGGCGTTTCCCAGGTCAGGGAGGTGCTCAGGTTCACGCGATCCAGGTCGGTCGTCCGCGCAAAACCGGCCAGCTTTCCATCGGCGATTTCGCGGTTGAATCCGTAGGCCATGTATACCGTCTCGCCAAATGGGTTGTAGTAGTTGCTTGCCGGAACGGGACCGCTGAACGATGCGCCCACGGCCTCCTGGACGGAATCCTGACGCGCGTAGGTTCCGGACAGGCTCAGCGTCAGATTCTCCCCGATTTCCTGCGTCACGCTCAGGTAAGCGGACAAGTGTTCCGAAGCGGGAATGGCTTCGCCATTAGCGGTGGCCGCAAGCCCCTTTTGCAGGAGATCGAAATTCCCGGATTGGGTCGCGACCTCCTCATTGGACACCCAGATGACATCCTCGGGACTGAAGTTGGTGCCGTCGCCCGGCGGCAGGATCCCATAGGTCGTATTCGGCGGGGCTATCGAGGGAAGTCCGAATCTCAGAATATTCCCCGGTTGCGCAAAGTTATTGGGGTACAGTCTGCCTCCCTGCTCCCGGTAATCGCCATCCGTGTCGAGTCCCGCATCGCGCGCGAATACCGGATCGTCCTCGCGATAGCTCGCGGACGCCGTCACGTTGCCGGTGTTCCAGGAGAACCCGAAGGTCTGCTCGATGACCCTTCGGTGTCCGCCGGAACTGCTGTCCTCGTAGCGCACCGACGTTTCCGATCCCCGGTAGTCCTTCTTCATGATGAAGTTGACCACGCCTCCCACGGCGTCGGAGCCGTACACGGCGCTGGCGCCGTCGGTCATCACTTCCACCCGCTCGATCGCGCTGAAGGGGAGCGTGGAAACGTCGGTGAAGGTGCCCCGCTCGGAGGGCGAGGCCGCGAGCCGCCTGCCGTTCACCAGGACCAGCGTCGACCCTTCTCCCAGGCCGCGGAGATTGATCGTGACCGAGCCGATCTGGAACCGCGGTGACCGATTGTCGTAACTGCCCCCGTTGGTGATCGTGGAGAAGTTCTGCGGCAGATAGCGAACGATGTCCTCGATGCTCGTCAGCCCCCTGGCATCGATCTCCGGGCGCGTGATTACCGTGATCGGAGAGGCCTCGGGGCCGGTACGCAATCGGCTGCCGGTGACAGTCATGACCTCCAGTCTCCGGGCCTCCGCTTCGTCTCGCTCCGTTTCGTCGCCGTCGGCGTCCTGTGCCGCGGCTGGCACCGGCGCAATGAAGAGGAGTACGAGTGCCGCCAGCCAGCGGCGATGGATCGTCTTTCGCATGATGGTCCCCCCTGCCATGCATTGCCGCCCCGCCTAGTGCGGATCGACCTCAATGGAGCATACGCCCGATTACGTTGTATTGCATTTCTGTTGCGTTTTGTTGCGCCATTCCTTGGTCGATTTCGGGGTGGTCGCCGACTCGAAACGAGCCCATGTGGGCGCCCGCGCCTGCTCAAGCTGATTGCCGCGCAAGTCGTAGACGAGAAGACCGGAGCGCGTGTCCGCGGCCACCACGAGACTTCGCTCCCGTGCGTCGGGATGAGTCAGATCGCCGGGTCGTCGGGCGCGTCGCCGCGACTCGGCACCGGTGCCGTCTCCAGCGCCGGCGCCGCCCAGGCAAGTTCGCGTTAAGGTTCCGCGCGCCCCGGCATGCGGCGGGCCAGCGCGACACCGGCCCGCCGCCCGACGATGCTACGGCTGATAACGGATGCCCAGGGCAAAGGTCCTTCCGTAGGTCTCGTACTGCGCGTTGTACCGCGGCTCGCCGAAATAGGCGTAATACGGTTCGTCGCCCAGGTTGTTGGCGTCGAAATAGACTTCCCACTGACCGTTGACGAAGAACTTCACGCCCAGGTCAAGCTGCGTGTGGGCGGCCTGGTATACGTCGAATGCCGGATCGTCGAGTTCCTCGAGACCGATCAGCCGCTCGCTCTTGTGCGCCAGGGCGACGCGGGCGCTGAGCCGATCACTCTCGTAACCGAGGGCGAAGTTGGCGACAAAGTCGGCTTGGCGCGGCATGGGAATCTTCTCGTCGCGAAATGGAATCGTCGCCTCGCCGCTGGTCAACGTCACGTTGGAGCTCACGAGAAGGTTCCTCAAGGCGCCCGGCAGATTGGACAACTGTTGCACCCAGGCGAGCTCGACGCCCAGCAGGTTGGCGTCGTCGCCATTGATCGGCTGGATGATCTCGGCGTCGTCCACCCGGTTGTTGCCGACGAATTGCGAGAAATCCGTGATGCTCGCGGTGTCCGCCAGTACCACGAAGTCCTCCAGGGTCTTGTAGTAGACGCTCGCGGACAGGAGCCCGACGTCCTCGCGGTAATACTCGATGCTCACGTCGAAGTTCTGCGCCCGCAACGGCTCGAGATCGGGATTGCCCACCTCGGCCTTCAGCACGTATTCGCCGTCGTCGTCCTCGAACTCCACCTCGCCGCCCGGCGCCAGATCGCCGAACTTCGGCCGCGCCATGGTGTGGTAGAAAGCCGCCCGAAGCAGCAGATCGTCGCTGATCTCGTAACGCAGATTTGCGCTGGGCAACAGTCTGCCGTAGTCGTTCTCGAAGGAGACCGGCATCGGCGCCGGGTCGCCGTCGGCGCTGACGCCATCGTAGACCACCCGCATTCCCTCGGCGGCGAAAGCCGTCCGTTCGTAGCGCAGGCCGTACACGATGCGCAGCGCGTCGATGTCCAGGCGGTTCTTGACGAAGACCGCATCGACATCCTCGTTCATGTTGTAGTCGCCGCCGGTGGACGCCGCCAGCGTATCGTCGCCGTTCAGTTCGAAACCGGACAGGTTGCCCGCGATGAACCGGTCGATGGCGGCTTCCGAGACGCCGAGTCCGAAAGCGCCCTGGCTGTAGTCGATGGCGCCGAGCGAGAACATCTCGAACGTCGGATCACCCGGGAATCCGTCGAAGACCCGAATATTGATGTCGTTGGACTTCTCGCGGCGGCGGAACTTGGCGCCCGCCTCCACGTAGCCGGCCATCCCTTTCGCATCGAAGTCGCGTTTCAAATCGACCTTGAAACTATGCTCCGCATCTTCCGTGAAATTGTCCTCGATGGTGATCTCGTCCAGCTTGTAGTTGCCGGCATCGCCCGCGGCCGAGTCCATGAACAGCGCCGGCTTCCGCCCGTGGCTCGAATAGCCGATGTCCACTCCCTTGATCTCGAATACCGTATCCAGGCGATCGGGCTCCGCTTCGCTGGCTTCCGAATAGCCGACGCGGTACCGCAGGTTCCACTGGTCGAACGTCTGCTCGCCGCCGGCGCTCAAGCTGAGAATCTGCTGCTCTTCGTATCGGTCCTTCAACTCTTTCTGCAGGTTGGCGTCCGCCCAGGTCGCGACGCCCTCTCGCCCTTCGATCGCATCGCCCTTGTCGAACTTGAACTCGTTGCGGGTGCGGTACTCCTGGTCGGAGAACGCACTGTAAAGCGTGCGCAGGTACCAGCGTGCTTCGCTGCTGGATCGGTAGTCGAAATTCGCGGCGATGCCGAGCCGCTCCCGATTGACCACGTAATCCCGCTGTTCGATCTCTTCCGCGCCCTTGAACTCGACGCCCTCTTCGCGCTCGAGGTCGTCGAACCAACCGCCGTCGGTCTCTATGTTCTCGGACCCGAAGTCGCGGTCGTACCAGGACACCGCCGCCGCGATGCCGAAGTCGTCTTCGCCCTCGCCCAGAGCGAAGGTGTCGGAGTAGATGAGCGCCAGCTTCGGACTCGTCTCGTCCTGCAGCGGGTTTGCGCTGGCATGCAGGTTGGCGCTCAGTTTTCGGCCGGCGGAGTCGAAGGCGGAGGCGCTCTTGATGTTGACCGAGCCACCGATGCCGTCGCCGTCCATGTCAGGCGTGATCGACTTGCTCACCTCCAGCGCCGACAGCAGCTCCGAGGGAATGACGTCGAGAGCCACCGACCGCTTGTCGTTTTCCGGCGCCGGCACGTTGACGCCGTTGACGGTGGTGACGATGAGGTTCGGATCGATGCCGCGAATGCCGACGAACCGTCCCTCCCCCTGATCACGTTCGAGGAACACGCCCGAGACGCGCTGCAGCGCCTCCGATACGTTCCGATCCGGAAACTGGCCGATGTCCGTCGCCGAAACGACGGAAACGATTCCATCCGCCGCGCGTTGCTGATTGAGCGCCGCCGCGGTGCTCGCGGTCTGCTTGCCGTAAACCACCATTTCCTCAAGCGGTTTTTCGAAGGCCACGGCATGGAAGGCGGTCTCTTCGTCCCACACGTCGATGACGGCGCCATGGGGCGAGAATCCGATGTAGTTGACCGTCAGGTCGTAGCTTCCCGCCGGCACGGACGGAAATATGAAGCGGCCATCCGCTTCAGTGACGAACTCGAGGTCCAGTTCGGCGATTCGAACCACCGCGCCCTTGAGGTAGGCGCCGCCGGCGGACGACGAAACCTGACCCTCGATTCGACCATCCGCCGAAACGGATGCGCATGTCCAAACCGAGATTGCGGACAGCAACAGGCCAAGCCTGCCCGAACGAAACGTGCGGCCCATAGGGATCTCCAAGAGGTGAATGGAAACACTCTACGCCCGGTACATGACAGAATTGTTACAAGCATGGTTGACGCCTGAGGAAAAGACATGGACGTACGGGACAAGATCACGCTGGTGACGGGCGCCGGGTCCGGCATCGGGCGGGCGCTCGCGGAACGGTTGGCCAGGGATGGGGCGCGCGCGGTCGTGTGCGCGGACATGAATGGCGACACGGCGGAAGAAACCGCCCGCAGTCTCCGCGGAGTCGGCGCCGCCGCAACCCTGGACGTGAGCGACGAAGCGGCGGTCAATGCGCTGATCGAGGAGACGGAGCGTTCCCAGGGCGGCATCGATCTCCTGGTGTCGAATGCGGGTTACGAACTTCCGAGCGGGCTCGAACTCCCCACGGCCCAGTGGGAGCGCATGATGCGGGTGCACGCCTTCTCGCACCTGGCGGCGGCGCGCGCGGCGTTGCCGGGCATGATCCGGCGCGGGGGCGGATACCTGCTGAATACGGCTTCCGCGGCGGGGTTGCTGACCCAGATGGAGTCCGCCGCCTATGCCGTTTCAAAGCACGCGGCGGTGGCGCTGGCCGAGTGGATCGCCATCAACTACCACGACGACGGCATCAGGGTATCGGTGCTCTGCCCGCAGGCGGTGCGCACCAATATCGCGCCCAACTTCCCGGACCCGGAAGATGCGTCGCACCCGGCCTTTCTCGACGGCCTGCTGGAACCCGACGAGGTTGTCGAAACGTGCATCGAAGCCATCCGCGAGGAGCGGTTCCTCGTGCTCCCCCACCCGGAGGTTGCGACCTACTTTCAGCGCAAGGCGAGCGATTACGACCGCTGGCTCCGCGGGATGCGGCGGCTCAAGGCACGGCTGGCGGCGCGGTAGGCCGGAAATCGCCTGTGGTGATCCGCACATCGATTCCGTTGCTTGCATGGAGTTGGTCCCGTTCGCGCCATTCGCCGAGCGCGCATGGGCGCTGAGAAACAACTTGACCAGTTACGACGCCTGGCACGTAGCCTTGGCCGAAACGCTCGACTGCCCGCTTGCCACCCTTGATCGGGGGCTCGCCCGCGCATCCGGCCCCGAATGCGGAATAGTCGTGCCGTAACGCTGCAAGCACCACGCCCCGGCCCGCATCGATCAAAATCCGGTTACAGGCCGAATCCGTAGCTCAGACGCGCGTATCCGAACCGGCCCGCCAGTCCGTAAGGGGTGTCCGTCGGATAGCGGATCCCCCAGAGAACGTTGGACAGGTGCGTCTTGTCGAGTTCGGTCGGCAACGCGTCGAACAGGTTGTTGACGCCGAACGCCGCCTGCAGCGGACCCCGTTCGAACCATGCCTCCGCATCCACGGTGTTGTCGGCTTCCACGATCACCATGCCCGTGTCGATCGGGTGCTGCACCGTCTCGCCGAAGTGGTTCACCCGAACCAGCGCGCCCCAGGCGTCGCGCCGCCAGTCCGCGCTCAAGTTCGCTTGCGCGCGGGGCTGTCCGCGTTCCAGCAAGTCCGCCGCCCAGCCGCCGAAATAGTCGGCAAAACTCGATCCCGCCGGCGCGGCGGCGGGGAGGTTTTCGTCCGTGATCTCGGTCTTGTTGGAATGGCCGTTTGCGGAAATCCAAAGGTAGCCGCCGGCGGCCGGCAGACCCCACGAAGCGGAAACATCGAAACCCCGGGTGCGGGTGCCGACGCCGTTGAAAAAGAACGCGGCCGTGCCCGCCCGCTCGGCGTCGCAGGCGGGAATGCCCGCGCAGCCGATGCCCTGGGAACGCACCACGCGATCTCCGATATCCGTTCCGTAGAGATCCGCCGCGATCCTGATGTTGTGCTCCGGCCACCGACCCACGACACCCGCGCTCCAGTTGCTGGATGTCTCGTGCCGCAGCGCTTCGACTCCGAAAGCCCGGGCGATCGCGTGGCCCTCGTTGGCGGAAAAAGTCGTGGTCAGACCCTCATCGCTGCCGACGAACAGGATCGAATTGAAGCGCCGCTGCGAGAGGCTCGGCGCCCGGAATCCCGTCGAGACGGCGCCGCGCAGCGCAATCGTGTCGGTCAACTCAAGCCGCGCGGCGAACTTGCCGGTGGTCTCGGCGCCGGCATCGCTATAGTTTTCCGACCGAACCGCCATGCCGAGGGACAAGGCGTCGCCGGGCCGGACCTCCAGCTCCCAGTACGCGGCCCAGCTCTCCCGGTCGTCCTCGCTCAACTCGGCGTTGCGCGGGCTGTAGCCGGGATAGCCCTGGAATCCACAGGCAGCGATCGTGCCTTCGATGGGGGCGCCGTCGGGGCCGACGGCGAAAGCGCTGAAATCGGATACGTGCGGCAGCCCGCAGGACCACGCCGCCTCGTCGCCGGCCTTCTGGCCATAGCTCTCCGCCCGGCGCTCGAGGCCAACCGCAACCGCGGTCGATTCGAAGGTGCGGCGCAGATCCAGGTTGAGCGTCAGCTGGTCGAACTCGATGCCCCCGCTATCGCCGGAGAGCGGTCCCGCGTTGGCGATGATGTCGGCAACGCTCGCGCCCGGGTTGCGCTCCAGGTAGTGGGCGCCGATCGAGGCGTTGATCGTGTCGGAGGCCGCGAAGTCGAAGTTGTTCCGGCCGTATGCGGCACTCAGGTCCATTTCCCATTCGCCGACCGGTCCGCGCCAACCAACGGCGACCGAGATGTCGCCGATTTCCGACTCCTCGTACGGGAGAAAACCGTCGGGATACACGGGATGGGTGTTGCGTTCGTGGAAGTTGATGAAGTTCGGCACCACGAAGTCCCAGGTCGCGTCGCCGGTCTCGACGCCCCGCCAGTAGTTGTAGCGGAACCGGTACGCGCCGCTGGAGCGTCCCTCCCGTCTCGACGCGCCGCCGAATGCATAGAGTTCCGCCGCCTCTCCGACGGGCAACGCGGCGTTCGCGAACAACAACTGCCCGCCGTGAGACGGAGAACTCGCGGTGACGAGCGCGTCCTGGTAGTCCGGGTCGTGGCCGCCGTTGCCGCCGTTGCGCCGGATCGCATCGCTGTCATGCCACTCGCCGGTGACATTCAGGAAGCCATCCGCGCCAAGGGACACGCCGCCGTTGAACGACACTCCGAACCGCGCGCCTCCCGCGCCCCCGGTGCCGCCGCCATGGACGACGAGTTCGCCGCCCGTGTTTTCCTTCAGCGCCAGATTGATGACGCCGGCGATGGCGTCGGAGCCGTATTGCGCCGCAGCGCCGTCGCGCAGCACTTCGACGCGGGCCACCGCCGCCGAGGGGATGGCGCGCAGGTCGGTGCCGCCGGTGCCATAACCGATCGCGCCGTCCAGCACGCGAATCCACGCCATGTTGTGCCGGCGCTTGCCGTTGACAAGCACGAGCGTCTGGTCCGGCGCCAGGCCTCGCAGCGTCGCGGCATTCAGGAGGGACCCGTCGCCTACGGAAAGGCGCGTGTAGTTGAACGAGGGCGCCAGCTTCGCGAGCGCCGCTCCGAGGTCGATCTCGCCCGTATGCGCGAGGTCCAGACCATGTTGCACGTCAACCGGTACCGGCAACTCGTCGGCCCGGCTCTCCAGGCGCGCGCGGCTGCCGACGAC
>CAZFGB010000062.1:0-13750 GCA_964518405.1 uncultured Pseudomonadales bacterium
CCACAACCCGGGGCAGCCAGCGTACAGACCGCCGTCGCCGCAAACGGCGCGGAACCATGCCGTCGACACCGACGCCTTCGCCGCGACGGCGGGCCCCTATACGCCCGGGGCGCGGGGAACCCTCGGAATTTCACGGCAAAGGAATGGTGGGTGTCCTAAAGGGATGGGTGGAAGTGGGTGTCCCTAAAAGAATGGGTGAATTCCTGAGGTGGAATTCCTGAGGTGGGTGTCCCGAATTCGGGATGGGTGTCCTGTGGACAAGGAGGCGTTGGGTGGGCCAAGCTGCGGCAGTCTTTTGAAGGGGTTCGGCGGGAAGTTCGTCACGGGCATTGCATGACCACGCCGGGGTTGGCCGTTCGTACGTTTGCTGTCTGGCTTTTTGCCGGGTGGGTTGCGTGGGCGGGGGAGGATGCCGCGGCGCCGGAGGCCGACGAGACGATGACCGTCCACGGGGATTCGGTCGAGGCGATCGCCGTCGTGCCGACGGAGCCGGTGGATGCGGTGTTCGGGCTCGACAAGTCCCTGTTCGAAACGCCGAGGTCGGCCACGAGCATTGCCGTCGAGACCATGGACCGGCTGGGCATGACCGACATCGACGACCTCGTCATGCTCTCGGCCGCGAGCTTCACCCAGTCGTTTTTCGGGGTTTCGGGGTCGCTGGACCTGCGCGGCACCTCGGGCGAGAACTACTTCAACGGCGTTCGCCGCCTGGACAACCCCGGCAACTACGCGACGCCGATCGGTGCGGCCGACCGGGTGGACATCGTGCGCGGTCCCGCCTCCGTGATCTACGGGCCGAGCAAGATCGGCGGGTACATGAACTTCGTGCCGAAGTCCGCGCGGGCCGACACGGGCCAGTTCCTGCGCAAGCCGACCGGGGAGGCGACAATCACTGTGGGAAGCTGGAACAAGACCGCCGTGGCGGGAGAAATCGGCGGGCCGGGGACGTTGGGCGAGCGGCGATTCGGCTACTACCTGTTCGGCGAATGGGAAGACTCGGGCAGCTACTACCGGGATACCGCGACGAGCAACGTCATCCTGCAGGCCACGTTCAACGTGGATGTGACGGACAGGTGGCGGATCGTCTGGGGCGGCATGTACCAGGACTACGACGGCAACGAAGTCGGCGGCTGGAACCGGCTCACCCAGGAACTGATCGACCACGGCACGTACCTGACCGGACTCGCCAAGCCCCTCGATGCCGACGGCGACGGGTTCATCTCCCACGCCGAATACGATGCGGCCAACGGCGGCGCCGGCCTGTTCGAGTTCATCGCGGACCCGGCCAGCCGGACGCGGCCAATCTCTCCCGGAGAAGACTTCGCCCTCGATTCACGAACCATCGGAACCGCAAAGCTCGCAGGCGACCAGGTCCTTGTGGCCGAGGGCGACGTGCTTCGCACCGAGGACTTCGTCTTCTACGCCGACCTCCACTTCACGGCGGGACCGCACTGGCAGGTGACCAACAAGCTGTACGTCGAAGGATACGACCACCTCTCCGAAGTCGCGTACGGCTTCGCCGAGTTCGCCGACTCGCGGGTGGTCGAGGACCAGGTCATCGCGACATTCGAGCCCGGCGTGGAATGGGGGCGCATGCGTCTGCTGGTGTCGCCCTCCGTCCGCCGCACGGACTTCGAGCACGCCAACGATTTCGCGAACGAGCATTTCGATCGCCGCGACCTCACCGGCCCGGCCACCGCCCGGGACCGGCGGCTGCTCGCCACCCGGATCGACGCGGACTACTCGGACTATTCGGCGGGTTCCTACACGACGCTTGGCCTCGCGGCGCTCGCGGACCTGGATTGGGATAGCGGATTGAACGCGGTCCTCGGCGTCCGGCAGGAACGGATCGACATCGAGAGCCGCCAGCCCCCGGGGCGCACGCGCTCGGGCGCCTCCATCGACGCGGCGGACACCGAGGACGTCCTCTCCTGGACCGCCAGTCTGTCCTACAGGGTGTCGCACAGGACACCCATCGGGCTGTCGGCGAGACTGATGCCCTACGTCACGCTGTCGGAACAGACGACCATCGTCGTCGGACAGGGCGCCGAGATTCTCCCGTCGAACGTTGCCGAGGACCGGGCGGTCGCCACCTCGGAGTTGGTCGAGTTCGGCGTCAAGGGCGCATTCCTGGACGGACGGCTATTCGCCCAGACGGTGTATTTCGAACAGGAACGGACAGACTTCAGCGCACAGGCCATCGCCACCAATCAGGCCTCCCGCTCGGAAGGTTTCGAGTTGGAAATGCGCTGGCGCGCGACCGAGCGGATATCCGTAATCGCGGCTTACACCGACCTCGAGGTGGTCAACCTCAACACGCTGGCCAACGGCGGCCGGTTCAGCTTTCTCGGCGCCGGGGACCTGCCCGACACGGATCCGGCAACCATATACGGCGGGACCATCGGCGGTTTCGTCACGCTGGCATCGAATCCCGACGCCGTACGGGCAGGCGTCCCGAAGCGCTTGGCTGCGATAACCGCCCTCTACGAGCGGCGAGACTGGCGCGTCTTCGCGAGTGTTGCGGACGTGGCAAGCGTCTACTCGGGCTTCTCCCGGAAAGTGCGCCTGCCCGCATACACGCTGGTGAACGCCGGACTGCGGTTCGACCGACGCCGCTGGTCGGCCACCGTCTCCGGCAAGAACCTGACGAACGAACGCTACTTCCGGGCGAACTTCCCCAACCTGTTCGGCGGAGTCGTCGTGCTGCCGGAGCTGCCCCGGCACCTCCAGGCCGCTGTCGCCTGGAAGTTCTGACCTCGAACGCTTGTCGTCCGTGGCTCCAGCTGTCCGACCCGGGATGATCGCCCACTGGATTTTGAATGCGTCCATTCGATTCCCGAAGACAAATGCCCTCCACGACGCGGACCCCGGGCCACGAAGCGCCGCAAATTGTAGCGTCGCCCCTTCTTTGCCAGAATCTACCGCTTCGTGGCCCTGTCGGGCAGCCCATGCGCAACGGCGGCCAACGCGGGGGATCGGCGGATGACACTGGATGGATAAAGCGGCTCTTCAAGCGGCGGTGCAGACGGTGACAGCGCCCGGCGAGCCGTTCGAGACCGCCGTGGGGCGGGTCAACGGCGTCGAGTACACGACTTTCGTCAACGCGCCCGAACACCTGCGCGACCTGTATGCCGAGGGCCTTGCATACGCCGACAGGGACTTCTTCGTCTACCAGGAGGAGCGCTACAGCTTCCAGGAATCGTGGGACCTCGCGGCCAAGTGCGCCAATCGACTGCTGGCGGAAGGGATCAGGCCCGGCGACCGCGTGGGCATCGCGCTGCGCAATTATCCGGAGTGGGTTTTCGCCTACATGGGCATCACGTCCATCGGCGCGATCGCCGTGGCGATGAACGCCTGGTGGACCGCCGAAGAGTTGATCTACGGGGTGCGGGACAGCGACCTGTCCGTGCTGTTCGTCGATGGCGAGCGTCTCGAGCGAATCAGCGGACACGCCGAGCGGCTCGGAGTCGACCTCGTCACCGTCCGTTGCCAGGGAGAGGGTTGGCGCACCTGGGAGACGTTCATCGCCGGCGCTTCGCGCACGATGCCCGAAGTGGAACTCGACGGCGACGACGACGCGATGATCCTCTATACGTCCGGCTCCACGGCACACCCGAAAGGCGTCCTGTCCATCCACCGCTCCATCATCCAGGCGCTGCTCGGCTGGGAAGCCAGCGGCAACATCGCCCGGCGCCTGTGGCCGGAACTCGTCCAGCAGCAGGGAAAATCGCAGCACCTTCCGGCGACCATCCTTTCCGTGCCCCTGTTCCACGTCTCCGGCGTCGTGGTCCAGCTCCTGCAGTCGTTCCGCTACGGGCGCAAGGTGGTCGCCATGTACCGGTGGGATCCGGAAGAGGCGCTCAGCATCATCGAAACCGAACGCATCACGACCTTCAACGGCGTCCCCATCATGGCGTGGGAACTCGTCCAGTCCCCAAACTACGCCCGGTTCGACCTGTCGAGTCTCACGATGGCCGGGGGCGGCGGCGCGCCCATGGCTCCGGAACAGTCGCGGCGCATCAACGAGAAGATGGGAGCAGGCTCCGCCGGCACCGGCTGGGGCTTGACGGAGACCCAGGGTCTCGCCACCGGCATCACCGGACCGGCTCTGAGCGAACGGCCGACGAGCTGCGGCCGGGCACCGCCTCCCCTGGTCAGGATCAAGGTCGTCGACGAAAGCGGCGACGAAGTTGAGCGGGGCGAAACCGGCGAACTCTGCATCTGGGGCGCGATGAACTTCAAGTGCTACTGGAACAGGCCGGAGGAGACCGCGCAGACGCTGGTGAACGGATGGGTCCACACCGGCGATATCGGGCACATGGACGAGGACGACTTCGTCTTCATCACGGACCGCAAGAAGGACATGATCTTGAGAGGCGGCGAGAACATCGGCTGCCAGGAAGTCGAGGCGGTCCTGTATGAACACCCCGACGTCGCGGAGTGCGCCGTCTTCGGCGTTCCGGACAAGCGTCTGGGCGAGGCGGTCGCTGCCGTCGTCAGGCCGCGCGCCGGCACCAGCATCGGTGTAGAGGGGTTGAAGCGCCACGCGGGCGCACACCTTGCCCAGTTCAAGATTCCCGAATACATCTGGCTGCGCGACGACCGGCTGCCCAGAACCGCGTCGGAAAAGATCTTCAAGCGCCTTCTCCGGGAAGAAGCGATCAAGCAGTTAGGCTCAGCGTGATCCGCGGGTTCGTGCCCGCGTCGTGTCCAACCAACAATCGAATAGTCAAACCCCACCAAGAGCGGACAGTTCCATTCCGTGGTAATCCGAGAATTGCCGACGGTGGTCTATCTACAGGCTATGGGCAGGACGGCACGAGTGCGTCATGCCGAAATGTTCCCCAGCCAGGAAGCCAGACCAACCAGGACTCCCATGGCAGGCAACATGATCGAGATGGACTTCCAAGTCTGCCTGCTCGTGTACTCCCGCAGATTGGCCATATCGTCTCGCATCTCCCTCTTGAATTCCGCCATCTCTTTCCCGAGTTCGGACACGTCGGACTTGATTTGGGACACGTCGGATTTGAGTTCGACTACGTCGGACTTGAGTTGGGATACGTCGGACTTGAGTGTCGAGACATCCGTCTTCAGTACGGATACGTCGGCCTTCAGGTCCGATACATCGGACTTCAAGTTCGTCACGTCGGTCTTGATGGACAAAATGTCCGCATCCATATGGCGGATGTCGGAACGCATCCCGGCGATATTCTCGAAGGCCTTGACGAAACGCTCGTCGTATGTGGCTGGTTGCGGCGTCACGGGCTTTCCGGCTGGACGATTGGGGCCTGATTCGTCAGTGCATTATGCCCCGCGCCGGACGATGGTCAACAGCGACATTTCGGCAAAATGCGTGGGATATCTGCCGTGTCCCCGCATCTCGGCGACGTTCTCGAAACGCTGCTATGGAAACGTTCATACAATGTGGCTG
The DNA here is from genome assembly GCA_964518405.1 of uncultured Pseudomonadales bacterium. Taxonomy (GTDB): domain Bacteria; phylum Pseudomonadota; class Gammaproteobacteria; order Pseudomonadales; family Azotimanducaceae; genus VXNE01. Next base: position 5,432 of record CAZFGB010000062.1, read on the forward strand.
GTTGCGGCGTCACAACGTTTCCGTGTGGCGACTCCGGCGCAGGTCGTCACGCTCCGGTGCGATGGCTTACGACGGTTCCAGAGATGACGGACTGTTGGCCGTCTCGGGATCCTGCATTGTTGGAGATTCCGAGATCCCGGCACCGAGGAATAGGACGTTTCCCTGATTCCCGGATAAGGATTCCCCTGAATCGCCGGAATTGCCCGTCGCGGCAGCGTTTGCATGCGAAAATTGGGTCTTCCGGAGATTCACTTCGCAGGTGAACCTTGAGAGAGTGAAAAATCCGCCCGCCGAAGGTCGAGTTCGAATTCACCGACTTGGACCTGACGGCCTTCGGCGGCGCATCGGCTCGATCGATGTCCTGCGCGCGGAGGTCAATGCCTGGCAGGACCGCCGGGACCGCTTGAAGGCTAAGGTGAACTGGCAGTTCACCACCGACGACGCCCGCGTCAGACTGAAGCGCCTCTATACGACATTAGATGCGTGACGCGACACTAGTCTCTGTGCATCTTCGGCGCTCGCGGCTTTGATATTCGGATGCCGCACGGCCTGCCGACCGTCCGGATAAAAGGCCTTGAGGACACCGGACACCACGTACTCCACCAGTTCCGTCCTGGCCGCCTTCGCGATCATCGCGAGCGTTCGGGAGAGGTAGTCGGCCACGGCCGGCTTCACTTTCGAAAGGCATGGGCGTCACATCGATGATTCGGCTCGGATGCCCCATCGGTTGTCCAGTAGGAAGTGTCCGCATCCATGTGGCGGATGTCGGAACGCATCCCGGCGATGTTCTCGAAGACTTCAACGAAACGTTCGTCGTATGTGGCTGGCGTCACGGGCTTTCCCGACTGGACGATATGGAGCTGATTCGCAGGTCATTATGACCCGCGAGTGGTGCGGGTCAACAGCGACAGTTCCGCAAAACTTGTGGGAAGTATCCCCACAGATATCGGAGCTTGCCCGAACATGAACTGAAGAGTCCCGCGGCTATTCCAGAATCTTGACGAAGTAGCCAGTGAGGCCGACGGAGACAACGATAAGGGGCACAATCACGCTGATCAACTTCCAGACCTGCCTGTTCACATGGTCTTGAAGCCTACCCTCCATCCCGGTCATATCCGCTTTCGCCACGCCCCTGAGTTCGGCCATGTCGCTCTTGATCCTGCCCCTGAACTCGGCCATGTCGCTCTTGATCCCGCCCCTGAACTCGGCCACGTCGTTCTTGACCCCGCCCCTGAGTTCGGCCATGTCGCTCTTGACCTCGCCCCTGAACTCGGCGAGTTCCACGCTGAGCGCGGACACGTTTGTGTCGAGTCTCGATACGTCGGTCTTCAGGATCGTGATGTCGGCATCCATGTGACGGATGTCGGAACGCATTTCGGCGATGTTCCCGAAGGCTTCGATGAATCGCTCGTCGAGCGCGGCGGGCTGGGGAGTCACTGGTCTAACGATCTCGGGAACCCGGATGTGTCGAGCCATTATCCCCTGTCACCGGTACTCGTCAATGCCAGCATTGTCCGCAATGCGTGTGCGACTGCGCGCCGGTCCGTACAGGGTGATCGACCGGTCGGGAAGTGGGACGATATTCGCCAGCCCGCACTGCCGGGTTGCCAAGAGGCGAAGAGGCGGATACGGGCAGTTCCTCCCGGCCCTCCCGGCCCGGTCGCGTTGGCATCCTCGCCGCCTTGCTGTACGCTGCCCCGCCATCCGCGACGGGTGGTCAAAACAACATGGAGTACCGGCCCGAACGCACATCGACCCCATCGGATCCTCCACGCACACGCTGGCCATCTTCGCTCGACCCGGACGCGCCGCGAAAGGGCCAGCACCAAGGGGGAATCGCTCCACGATGAGTTCGAGTGACATCAAGGCAGCGCCGGAAGCACATGCCGCCGAGGGCAAGCCCCTGTATCCCATCTTCTGCCGCGGCCATTCCGGGGGCCGCATCGTGTGCGAAGCCTTCATCCGCAACGGCGTCGACATGGGACGCGTCGCGCCGGACCGCAAGGACACGGAGTGGTTCGCGCCCGTGGACAACCCTGCCGTCGAAAGGCTGGCGGAAGCAGGATTTCGATACCCCGAACTTTCGGTCACCGACCAGGCAGCCTGGCAGCGGGAAACAGTGGCGTGCATCGGCAACTACGTACGTGACGATGTCCGCGGCAGCGGGCCCTTCGGCTGGAAGATGGGAGTCACGCTCTTCATGATGCCCATGGTGCTCGACGCCTTCCCCCGGGCGCGGGTCATCCACCTGATCCGGGACGGACGAGACGTGATGCTCTCCCGGCTCGACGCTCGCATGGACTTCAGTTCGAGGCTCAACCGGCGCGTGGTGTTCGGAGACCCCGATACCGACCGCTGGCGCGGCCGTCCTCTCACGGCAGGGACCGTAGCAGCGCACCGCAACGAGATCGAAATGCAGCACTGGGTCACGGCGGTCGAGTTCGGCCTGCGCTGCCGGGCCTATGGCGACCGATACCTCGAGATTCGCTACGAAGACATCTGCCGGACGCCGGTCCCGGAATTCGAACGCATCTTCGACTTCCTGCAGTTGCCTTTCAGCGCCGACGCCAAGGACTGGCTCAGCCAATCCGTCAGCGCCGACCGCATAGGCAAATGGCGAGACCTGCCTGCCAGGGACGTGGCACCTGCCCTCGAAGTCGGGGCCGATCTACTCAAGCGCCTGGGGTATGTATGAGGTGGGCGAAGTCTTCGGGCCGGAAGCTGCCCGGTCAGCAGACTGAAAAAGTCCGCAGCGTCACTCCACCATGAACTGCTTGTGGAGTTCCAGTTGATCCTGGATCTGCTCGGTCAGCCGCCAGCCCTCCTCATAGTCGGCGACGACATAGGGAATCACGAGAATGACCAGTTCCGTCCGATCCTCCTGAATGCTGTCCGCGCGAAAGAGTCGCCCGAGAACAGGAATGCGGGCAATGCCCGGCACACCGGTATCGCCGCCACTCTGGGTGTCCGAGATCAGACCGCCCATCAGCAGCGCGCCGCCGTCGCGTAGCGTCAGGCTGGTCGTGATGCTGCGGTTGAGGATGGTCGGACTGCCGTCAAGGCTGGTGGCGGCGGTGGGCCGCGCTTCGCTCAACGACTGGCCGATCTCCAGGTCGACCCGGCCGCTCGCCTGGACGATGGGCGTAATGTCCATCTGCACTCCGGTCTTGCGGTAGGAGACCTGCTGCAGGAAGTTGGTGTCGCCCTCGGTCTGTGTCCCGCTGTCCGCGGTCTGGGTGATGATCGGAATCTCGTTGCCGACTTCGATGCTCGCCGTCTGGCCGCTCCTGACGAGGATGCGCGGCCGGGAGCGAATCACGACGCGGGTGTCCTCGTAGAAGATGCCCAGCATCGCGCGGGTCTGCTCTCCGCTTCGGAAGGTGGCCGACAGGCCGCTGGACTTGACGCCAAGCGTTCCGCGGGTGCCGGCGGTGACGCCGTAGCGGTCCAGCGCCGCCTTCAACAGGAAATCGAAACCCGAGTTTTCGATGTCCGAGAGCGTGACCTCGGCCATCACTACTTCCACGAGCACGGATGGGACCGGTTGGTCCAGCACCTTGATGACCTCCAGGATCTCCGCCCAGTCCCCGCCCGAGCCTCTGAACAGGATAAGGTTGCGGTTCTCGTCGACGACCAGGCCGCCGGCAATCGTGATGCCGGTCTGTGCGCCCGACGCTCCGCCTGCCGCACCTCCCGTCCCTGTCGCGGCGGGCCGGCGCGCACTCATGCCGGCTCCGCGCGAACCACCGAGCACCGCATTCAGGGTGTCGGTAAGCTCCGCGGCCTGGGCGTTGCGGACCTCGTAGGTGAACCAAGCCTCCTCGATGGACTCCTGGCGGCGATCATCCAAGATCCGGGCCCATTCCTTGACGTGCTCCAGCACCGCTCGCTCGGATGAGAAGACGATGATCTTATTGAGGTGCTCAATGGGAATGAGCAGGGTGCTTCCCGAGATCGAGCCGACGCCCACACCGTAGCCTTCCGCCGACAATACGCGGTCGAGTTCCGTCGCGAGCAGGCCCGCCTCCAGGAAGGCGGGCTCCAGGATGGCGGCATGGCGGCTCCGCAGGAGGGGTTGATCCAAGACGTCTATGATGGCGATCGCCTGTTCGATCAGGCCGCGTCTCCCCTGGAGCAGAATGCCCCCGCGATCCCGGTCATGGGCGACTTCCAGATCCTGGCCCTCAAAGGCGTCCTCAAGCACGTCGGTGATCGACGGACCTCCAACGCGCAGCGGCACGAAGTGGAAGATGGTCCGGTGGGAGTCCGGCACACGCGGCAACGTCCGGCCGCCACTAGTGATCAGGGGGGTGTCGCCGGTCACTGCGTCTTCGCTGGGCGCGAAGGTGATCACCCCGTCGTCCGCACGCAACGCGACGCCGTATTCGCTCAGCACGTTGCGCGCGACGTCGAACAGGCGGCGCGGGCTGATCGGTTCCGTCAGGCGCAGCGTGATCGGTTCAGCGATGTCGGCGAGTCCCGGAGCGACGACGAACGACATGCCGAGCCGCTCGCCGAACACCTCGTTGATGAAGGTGACGAGAGGCAGGTCGTGAAAACTCACCTCTATCGGCGGGCCCGTCAAGGTCTCGCCCAGCCGGTCCGCCGCCCCTTCGGCGATGGAACTCTGGAGCACCACGCCGGGCGTGGGCGACGTGCGCAATCCGGTTACCGGTTCCGCGGACTCCGGAGCAACGACTTCCTCCGGCCCTTCCAGAGGAGCGCGGAGCGGGTCGGGGAACGGATCGACCCTGATCGCCGTACAGGCGACCAAAAGCAATGATGGCAGGAACACGCCCGCGAGCCCGCGGCAAAGCGCGTTTCTCCGCCGCCGTTCCGGCGCCAGGAGATCATCGCGGTGGTTGCTCATCGGGACTCCTTCATTCCTCCGTTTGCGTCGCCGGGCGCGGAAACAGTTCCAGCATCTCGACCTCGCCGCCGCCCGCGGCCCGCAACGTGATGCTGTTGCCTTCCACATCCGCCAGCACTCGACCATCCGGCAGCGTGTCGCCAGGCGCCAAGCGGGCGACCGTTCCCTCGGTCGTGGTCAGGAGAACCGTGTCCGCATCGGCCTCGACCACCAAGCCCACGTAGCCTAGTGCTTTCAGCGCGGGGTTCAAGCCCGATCTGCGTCCTAGCCTCTCGGCCTCATCCTCCGCGATACGATCATTGAACTCGCGTAGCGAGACGCCCCACCGCTTGACGTCAAGGAACGCCGTGAGGTCTTCGGACGTGGGACTCTGCGGTGCATCGCCGAGCGACTGGTCGGCACCGGCATCGGTATCGGACGGGTCTGGGACGGGCACCAACCAGGCCGCGACCCCCACCAGGAGCACGGCCGCAACGAACCATCTGGAGTAGCGTCCGTCGAGCCATGCCGGAAGACCTGCATTGGAAAGGGTGTTCATTGCGTGCGCAGCTATCCTACAGAGCCGGAGGCGCGCGTCGTCCGTACGTTGTGAACTTTCAAGTGATTTTGGACGCGGGTGCCTGTGAGGGGTAGCGACAGCACGACGCCGGTTTCCCAGCGCCACCTAATCTCGCGTCGGATGAGAGGTCGATGGAAAACAGATCCGCCACAACCCGGGGTGTGGTGGGAGTGCCATTTCGAATCACCAGCCGTGTGCCGGAGTGGCGCCCCGATTCATCCGTGGATTACGCTTGCTCCGAGCAAGCAAAAGCCTGGTGCTGTCGGTCGCTTGACAGCACCAGGCTCATTTTCACCTGCCCAAATACGGGCGGGAAGGGGGAGGAATGCGGACTAGTTCCCGCCTTCGTTAACCGCCGTGTTGTTGACCAGCACGCCGTGCGCCCGTGTCAGAACCTGAACACTAATCGGCGCACTCGACAGAACATCGCAGGACAGCCGACCTGACCAGCTATCATCCATGCCCAAGGCATCTTGGATATCCATCTGGGTCAGGTGCTCCGTCGCCCTCGGGCCAATCGTTATGCCAGCTTCGCCGAACGCGTTCATCCCTGCGGGATCGAAGCAGTCCAGAAACACGTTGCAGCCATCCTTTCCGGCGGACTCGCACGTCACCCGGACGTTGGCCTCGTCTGTGGATGTTCCCGGCGCGATGGCGTAAGCCTTTGCCTCGCCAGGCTGGATGCCGTGGAGGTTCAAATGCGCCGTCGCAGGCTTCGCCGAACGCACCTTCGCGTCGGTGTCCGCGAACTCCGTATTCGCCGTCGTCGTGAACCTAGTCCGGTGCGTCAGCGGATGATCGCCGCTAGGCACGTAGTAGACCACCATCGAAGAGGTGCCAAGCGGCACCGTGTCCGAAGCCATCCCATTGTCCATATCGAAGGCCTCGCGACCGTCCACCTTCTTGTTTCCGTTGGTGTCGATATACACGACGTCGCCTTCGTTGAAGCTGTCGGACGACACCTTGATCGCCAAGGTCCCCGACAGGTCGTCCGTGAAGCCCCTGATCAGGTCGCCGTCCTGATCCCTTGCGTTGCCGTTAAGCGGCGCGTTCACCGACACCGTAGCAAGCGCTACGCGCTGAGGATCGGACGCCTTGCCGTCGTTTCCAACCAAGACCGAGCGCTCGTCCGTCGGGACCAGTGAGATATAACCACCACCCGCCATAGCCGAGATGCCCGTGACTACCGCTTCTGCTTCGATGATCGGACAGCTCACTGCTGTCTTGCCTTCGGGTCCGGAACCGCACGCTTTCGGATTTGTGACCATCTCGTCAATCAAAGTGCCGCCGGATTTCGTCTGCGAGATCGTCCATGATGCTGACACTGGAGAGCCACCAGCGCCGGTGGGTCCCGCCGCACGAAGCCCCGATGCGTTCAGATCCGGCATAACGAAAACGATCTTCCGCGTCACGCCCCCATATGTCTCGGGCGTCGCGGGGTCGCTGTCAGCGTCACTCAGCGTTGGCGTCGCAAGGCCAGTCACCTCAGCACTGTTTATCGTGACCGTAAACGATACCGAATTCGTATTCTTGCCGCCGCCGTCCCGCTCTATGGTGACTTCGCCTGCTGCGGCGCAGAACACAAGTTGCGTGGCGTCGTCGCCAGTGCCGGCAGCGACACCGTCAGTACCCTCGTTACCGGTAGTGGTCGTGTCGCAGTCCAATCCACCCCGGGCGGTGTCCGCCGCACCCCAAGAACCCCACATGAAGTCTCTGTTTGACACCGGCTCCGCAAACGTCGCGTTGCTCAACGTCAGGGTTACGTCAAATTCGGTCTCATCCGAGATTGCCGCAGCCCCGCCGAAGATCAGCTTGGCCTTCGGCGCGAAGCCGGTTGCACCGAATTCCAGCTTAACCGAGCCCGCGCCGAACAGTTCCTCGGCAACCGTGGCCGTCTCACTGTCCTGCATGAAACCCGTAGCCAGCACACTGGTCGCGAACAGGCTTGCGACCAATGCAAGGATCGCATTCCTCAGTCTTATCATCGTTTATTTCTCCGAAAAGATGATGTTTTTATTCCCCCTTCCCTACCACCTCGCCGCGTCCGCAGCACGGGCTTGAAGAAGGACGACGGAATCGTACCGCCTCGGACCGCAGTGTGCAAACTTTTTTTCTCGTCGATTCCGAGTTGCGGGTGGACTATCCGTCCATTAAGCGCTTGTTGATCCGGCGGGCCATTTCTATTGCGGCTGCGACATGTGGCGGCGGCCTCTCGAGTCCCGTTCTGGCCATTTCCAGCGTGGGTTCGAGGGCTCGCGCACGCTCGAGACTTCGGAGCGCCTCCTCGGGCCTGCCGAGATAATGGAGCGTCGCGGCCACGTTCGCGTGGACCCGCGCGCCGCCTTCGCCAGTATCGATCAATATCTTGTAGAGGTGGAGCGCGTCCTCATAGCGCCGCTGCCGGAAACGCAACGCGGCGAGGGAATCGAGCGCTTTCGCGTTGTCCGGGTCGACCCTGAGCGCGCCCGCAAAATGTTCTTCCGCCAGCGCGGTTCGACCCAAGGACAGGAAGGCCCGACCCATCGCGACATGACGATCCGCGGCCGCGGGGGACTCCGGTTGAAGCCAGACCGATCGCGCCAGCGTTTCGGCCGCTTCCTCGTATCGCGTCATTTCAAGCAACGCATACCCGATCCCCGCGTGGGCGGAGGCGTAACTGGGATCGATCTCCAGCACGTCGTGATACGCTTGGATGGCTTCCTCGTGACGCTGCAGTGTGCGCAGAGCGTCGGCAAGGAGTTGAAACGCACCGATGGGCGTATCCGGCCGCAGGGATATGGCCCGCGCCAGCGACTCCGCCGCCTGTTCGTATCGACGCAAATCAAACAGCGTCCTGCCCAGATCGACATGCGCGACCGCGTTCTCCGGATCGGCATCGAGCGTCTTGCGA
>CAZFGB010000063.1:0-20945 GCA_964518405.1 uncultured Pseudomonadales bacterium
CCCCAGTTCCATGCTGAAAGGCGCTCCCGTCCAGGTCTCGGCGACGATGCGGGCGATACGCCTTGCCTCCGATACCGGCACATCTCGCGACGCGAGGCCCACGGCAAGCGGAAACGGCGCGCCGGGGTTGTCGTGGGCCCATACCCATCGCATTCGGGGCAGTCCTATGAACATTCCCTTCGGCAGCGCGGTCAGTTCGTTGCCCTGGAATCGCAGCGTTCGGAGCAATGCCAGGCCATCGAATATCCCCGCAGGCAGTCGCGACACCCGGTTGCCTGCGAAGTCGAGGACCTGGAGGCTCGACAGTTCGTCGAGGGCGCCGGCGGGGAACGTCGTCAGCCGGTTGTTTTGCAGGTAGAGCCTTTCGAGGCTCAGGAGGCCGTTGAAAGCGCGATCAGGTATCGAGGCGACTGCGTTGCCATGGAGGTCCACCTCGACGAGGTTGGACAGGCCTTCGAAAACGCCGCTCGGAAGCGCCGTCAGCTGGTTGCCGTAGAAATGCAGTTCCTCGAGGCTCACCAGGTCGCTGAAAACGCCGTTCGGCAGTACCGTGAGGCGGTTCTCTTGGAAGTACAGTTCCTCGAGACCGGAAAGCCCGTCGAAGACGCCGTCGGGCAGTGCGGTCAATCGGTTTTCGCGAAAGTCCAGTTCCTTGAGGTTTGCGAGGCCGTCGAATGCGCCCGCGGGCAGCGCGGTCAACCGGTTGCGCTGTAGGTAAAGCGCGCCCAGTTCGGTCAGGCCGGCAAAAATGCCGTGGGGCAAACGCGTCAATTGGTTGTCTTCGAGACGCACCGTCTGCATACGGACCGTATCTTCGAATGTATCGTCCGGCAGCGTGGCGATCGCGTTTCCCTGAATTCTCAGTTGCCGCAGGCTGGACAGTCCGCGAAGCGGGGCGTCCGGGAGTTGGGTCAGGAGGTTGTTCTGCAGACTCAGTATCTCCAGGTTGGCCAACCCGTCGAACACCCCCTCGGGCAGCGTCGTCAACTGGTTGCTGAAGATATAGAGCGCGTGGAGGTTCGACAGGCCTTCGAAGATCCCTTCGGGCAGCGTTGCCAACTGATTGCCGGCGAAGTAGAGCCACCGCAGGTTCGCCAGCCCCTCGAAGGTGTCCCGCCGCAGCGCCGAGATACGGTTTCCGCCGAAGAACAGCCTATCCAACGCGGGCAATCCGTCGAACAGCCCCTCCTCCAGCGCGGTGAGACCGTTGTTGCCCATAAGCAGAAACCTGAGGTTCGTCAGGCCATCGAACGTGCCTGCCGGAAGGGAGGCGAACAGGTTGTTGTTTATCCACAACTGCTGCAGGTTCGAGAGGTCATTGAGAAGCCCCTCCGGCAGGGACCTCAACCTGTTTCCCGGGAAGTTCAACTCCCTAAGGTTCGAAAGGCCGGCGAAGTCGCCGGCTTTGAACGCCTCGATGCCGAGGTCGGACAGGTCGAGGATCTCTATCGAGGCGAGCTTCTCGTCGGTGACATCTTCGCACTCCACGGTGGGGAACTGTTCGAGAATCCTGTCCCGGACTGCGGGCGTCCGGTCGCAGACGTTGGCCGATGCCCCGGTCGCCAGTGCCGCGCAACAAAAGATCGGGAGACCGACCCTGATTACGGTGCGTTGCCGAACGTTCATCCTACCGGACACGCCTGACGCTGCCCCAAGACATCATCAAAGACATTGGATAATTAATTAAGATATTGATATTTATACAACTAATCATCTCTTCGTCGCAGATGTAGGATTGCGTACAGGATCCACGCGGGCAGGCTCGCGATGATCGCATAAACGGCAATGGCGACGGGGCCGAGCAGACCCGCGAACAGGGACAGCGCGATGGTGGTGACCGCAAGGACTCCGCACACGACGCCCGCCGTGCCCGCATGGCCCAGGCTGCGGAGCGCGGACCAGGCGAACGCCAGGGGCAGGCCGCAGGGCGCGATGACGAGAAGTTGGAGCCACGCCTGGGGTTCCAGCGGCAAACCAAAACCCCGTATCACGGCGGTGGCCGCGATGCCCACGGGCAACCAAAACAGCGCGGCGAGCCAGAACCGGGCCCGAGAAGTCTTGCTTGGCCGCCCGTCCGTCCGGGCTACGATTCCATTCATGGCAGATCCAAGTATCCGATACCGAAGCCTTTAGAATCTCCCGATCGCGGATGGTTGCCGCGGAATACTACCGTGATCCCCAAGCGCCGAGGCGATTCCGGCGAATCCGGTCCGCAGGCGCGGCCGTGGAACCGAAGAACGTCGCCGTCATCCAACTCGAGTCCGGTGGACACCCGCCCCGATCGGCACTGCGCGCCGTTCCGCGGCGCGGTCTGATAGATTGGCCCGATCATGTTCACGACTCTGATCGACGCCGCTACGCTCGTGCGCCGGGGAGGGGATCCTGGTTGGATCGCTATGGACTGTCGCGCTGCCCTCGGCGATCCCGACTACGGCCGCAACGCCTACGGCGAAGGCCATATCCCCGGCGCGCGCTGCGCGGACCTCGACCGGGACCTGGCCGGGCCGCCGGGAAAGCGCGGTCGCCATCCGCTTCCGGACCGGGACGCGCTGGCCGGCCGGTTCGCCGCGTGGGGCATCCGCCGCGGCGATCAACTGGTCGCCTACGACGATGCCGGCGGCCAGTTCGCGTGCCGTTTCTGGTGGCTGGCGCGCTGGCTCGGCGTCGACTCGTGCGCCGTGCTGGACGGGGGTATCGCCGCATACGCGGAAGCGTTCGGAGAATTGACCCGCGAACTCCCCGTCATCGATCCCTCGCCGTTTCGACCGGACGCGCCTTTGACGCGCGTGGTCGAGACCGAGGACATCATCGCTGGCGGATCATCCCTGACGCTGATCGACGCCCGCGCCGAAGCCCGCTATCTGGGCGAAGAAGAACCCATCGACCGGATCGCCGGCCACATTCCCGGTTCGCTGTCGTATCCCTGCGCCGACAACCTCGACTCCGCCGGCCGTTTCCGGCGCGGTCCGGGGCGATTCGAGGCGCTGGCGGGGCGCGATGTCGTCAGCTATTGCGGCTCCGGCGTCACGGCGACGCACAACATCCTGGCGATGGTCGATGCGGGATTGCCCGAGCCGGCGCTGTATCCCGGTTCCTGGAGCGAGTGGATCGAAGACCGGGAGCGGCCCCGGGCGCCGTAGGTCGGGGGGCGGTTGGACCGACGACTATTGGCTTGCGGATTCGGCCTTCTCTTTCTTCATTTTCATGGCGGCTTTCCAATCCTTCATGCCGCGCATTTTCAAACCCTTGCGCCAGGAATCACCCATGTAGAAGCAGTTGAAGCCGCGGCGCACTGATCCGTCATGGTTCGGTCCCGACCAGTGGACCGTGTTGGTCCTGAAGATCACCATGTCGCCGGGGCTCATCTCCGCTTCGACGCGATCGGGGTGTTCGGACAGGTCCGTCGGCGTGTGGGCCTGCAGGTGCGCGAACTCCGCCCGGCGCTTGTGCGACCCTTTCAGGAACTGCAGGCAGCCGTTGCGCCTGTCGGTCTCGTCCAGGGCGATCCAGATCACGGCGCCGTCGATGGCGTCGGCGTGCGGATGCACCTCCTGGTCGTTATCGATCTTTGTGAACAGGCTGGCCGTGGTGGGTTGCGGCTTCTTGCCTAGCAGCGTCTCGACGATGGGGACATGGGAACCGCTGTGGAGGAGTTCGCCAAAGTAGCTGTCCCGTTTCTCAAGGCCCTTGGTGACGTTGCTGAACGGACCCTTGCGGAAAACGTCCTTGGTCGCTTCTTCCGCACGGGAACGGATTTCCCGAACCAGCTCCGGCGGCGCGTAGTCGCGAATGATCACGAAGCCGTCGCGATCGAAGTCGGCCTTGAGTGCGGTTGCCTGCGAAAGGTCCACGTATTTCCTCCACGGTCAAAAGATCAATCATAAGGTCTGCGCTTTTCGAGTGCTCGGCCCGCCGCGCGAGGATCACCCAAAATCGCGCCGATGATCGATCGAATCACGGGCCGGTTTCCGCCTCACAACAGGGATCGCAAACGAATGTGACAGGACGACGACAGGGGCGAAAGCGCGCTATCCTGCTGTCCATGACTGATCGGCAGGAGCGTTTCGGGACCTTGCGATGACAGGTCGGAGTTGTCCCCAATGCGGGACCAGCAACGCATCCGGGGAAGCCCTCGGGTACTCCCACGAGAGATGGGTGCTCAAGCAGTGCGGCAGGTGCGCGTTTGTCTACCTTGAGAACCCCCCGGAATACGAGGAGCTTGAAACCGACTTCGCGTGGGAGAGGGTGGGCAAGGAACGGCAGGAGCGCGTGTATCACAAGAGCCCGGTGAGGACCGGGGCGTCGAGGACGGCGCGGATGCTGCGGGACCGTCTCGTCTCCCGGGCCGATCCGCTCGTGCGTCGAGTCGAGCGCTGGTTCCCGCCGGGGCCCGTGGTCGATATCGGTTGCGGCAAGGGCGACAAGCTGGCGTCGCTGCCCGAGCGGTTCGAACTCGTGGGCATCGAAATATCACACGAACAGGCGCGCATGGCCCGGGAGCGGCTGGCGGTGCGCGGGGGCGTCGTTCACCAGATGCCGGCGCTGGAGGGCCTCGGCAGGATTCGCGCCGAAAGCCTCGCTGGCATCGTGGCGAACGCGTTCCTCGAGCACGAAATTCGCCCGAAGGAACTGCTCCAGGCCGCCGCCCGCGCCCTGCGTCCTGCCGGCGCGATGATCCTGAAGGTGCCGAACTACGCGAGCGTGAACCGGCGCGTCATGGGCGCGGGATGGTGCGGCTTCCGATTTCCGGGACACGTGAACTACTTCACGCCCCGATCGCTGCGGCGGATGGTGGAGGAGGTCGGCATGGAGGTGGCCGAGTTCCGCTTGGTGGACCGCATTCCGACGAGCGACAACATGTGGATGGTGGTGCGTCGAGCTTCTGCCGTATAGCCATATTGCTGCGCGAGAGGGCGTGCAGCGGACAGCGCCTCCCCCGAGCCAGACGCTTCCGGAATCGGGCGGTGTCTCGGCGCTCCAGTTCGAGGGTGTCCCTCAGGGCGACAGGTTCTGTGGCGAGTTCTCCGTCCCGTCTTGGGCAAGGTCTGCGGGGTTGGCCAAGCGTGTTTCCATCGCAGCCAGGCGCTCTCGAATCTCGGCCTGGCCCTCCTGCAGACGCTCGATCTTGCCATCGAGCCAAGCGGCCTGGCCCAACACCGCCACGCCAACGGCCATGATCGCGATCAGCTCCGTAACCTGCTTGCTGCGCGGAGTTGCGTTTCGGGCGCCCATGGCGTACATCCTACTCCTCCTTGGAGAGCGGGGACAATGCCGGATTTTCCCTTTGTCGCGTAGGAAATATCCGCGCATGCTCGCACATCCCGACGAGATTCCTGGCGATTTCGGAAGCTCGATCGCCATCGGCTCGGCGACAGCGAAGGCATGTCCTTCGCGCCTGTCGTTTTTGGGTGATCTTCGGCGTCCGTCGCCCTATCGGGGCCGATTCCTCGTTGCTAGTCTGGAAGCAAATATCGATGGGGTATGGGAATGCACCGACTTGAGTGTGGGCCGAGCAGTCCGGGCGTCGTGTCGAACGGTGGCAAGACGATCCTTGGCCTGACGGTCCTGACGCTGGCGTTGACCGTCTTTGCCGATACCAGGCCCAACGTCATCCTGCTCATGGCCGACGACATGGGATGGGCGCAGACCGGATACTACGGCTATCCCCACATGAAGACCCCGAACCTCGACGACATGGCCGCCAGCGGTCTCCGGATGGACCGGTTCTATGCCGGTGCGCCGAGTTGCACACCGACCAGGGCATCGGTGATGACGGGGCGGACCAACGACCGCACCGGCGGGTTCCGCGTCGGGCACGCCATCAACAAGCAGGAGAAGATGCTCTCCACAGCCTTCAGGGACGCCGGCTATTCGACGGCCCACTTCGGCAAGTGGCACCTGAATGAGGCAGCACCCCCAGGTCATCCGCTTCCCACCGATGATCCCCATAATCCTGGTGAGCTGGGGTTCGACTACTGGCTGAGCGCGACCAGCGGGTTTGATCGCTTCAGCCTCGAAGGAGGCGGATTCGAGCTGAGCCGCAACGGCACGGTGGAGAGGTTCGACGGAGATGGCTCCGAGGTCATCGTCGATGAAGCCCTGAAGTACATCGGAACGCAGGTCGCCGCGAAGAAGCCGGTGTTCGTCGTCATCTGGTACTCGGCGCCCCACGGCCCGTGGGAGGGGTCCGAGGAAGACGTCGCGCCATTCCTTGAGGTGGTGGATCGAACGTCGGCGAACATGCTCGGCGAAATCGTCGCCATCGACCGGTCCATCGGACACCTGAGACAGGGACTCAAGGATCTGGGCGTATCGGACAACACGCTGGTCTGGTTCACCAGCGACAACGGCGGGACGCCCAACATCGACTATCCGGCGAACTGCAGCGACGATATCGATCCGGATCTGACCAGCGACGAAGCGAGGGCGTTCGGCTGCTACCGGGGAGTCCACCCGGACTCCGGCGGTCACCTTCGCGGATTCAAGAAGGACTTCTACGAGGGTGGACTGCGCGTGCCAACCATCGTCGAGTGGCCCGCAGGCATCGAACCGCGCGTATCCAACTTCCCCGCGGGCACGGTGGACATGTTCCCGACGCTGATCGACGTGGCGGGGCTCGGCCCGGACTCCATCAACAAGGTACACGACGGCATCTCCCTCGCCCCCGTCTTCGAGTCCGAGCTGGCCCGCCGGGAGCAACCGCTGGGATTCAGGGCCAGCGGCGGCAGGATGTGGCTGGACAACGACTGGAAGCTCGTCCAGAACGTCACCTACAAGCCTGACGGAACGAATACCCAGGAACGCTATGAGCTGTACAACGTCATCGGCGATCCGGGTGAAGAGCAGGACCTCATCAACCTGTACCCGGAACGTGCCGAGCGCATGCGCAAGCAACTGGATGCCTGGAGCCTGTCGGTGAGCCGCAGCGCGTTGGGCTGGGACTATCCCGAGGGCAGGGTCCTTCCCACCGGGCGGAAGCCCAACCCCGAGATCGACGAGCGTAGACGTGCCCGGATGGAGGAATGGGAGGAGGAAGTGAACAAAGCCTCGAAGACCCCGACAAAACGAACGGACGCGGAGATGAGCGACGACTCAAACCCCGGCAACCTCGTCCATTACCCGGACTTCCCCACCGAACTCATTCCGCCCCGTCCCGTGGACGTGTGGTTGCCCGAGGGCTACGACAGCGCATCCGCCGATCGATACCCGGTCATCTACATGCACGATGGTCAGTTCCTGTTCGACCGCGGCAATTCGCCCTACGTGGGCACCGACTGGCTGTGGGATGTGGACAGGACCATCGCGCGGCTCGCCGGCGAAGGGGAGATCAGGCCGGCGATCGTCGTTTCGGTCTGGATGAACGAAAAGGCCAAGGGCAGCCGCAGAGCCGAGTACATGCCGCAGAAATTCCTGACCGACGAGATCATGCAGCGGATGATCGCGAAGCAGCCGGACCTGGCGGGCTTTCAATACACCTCGGACAACTACCTCAGGTTCCTCGTCGAGGAACTCAAGCCGTTCATCGATGCGACCTACCGCACGTTACCGGGCGCGGAAGACACCTTCGTCATGGGATCGAGCATGGGCGGCCTGATCTCCGCCTACGCCATCGCGGAGTACCCGGATGTGTTCGGCGGAGCAGCCTGCATGTCGACGGACTGGAACGTCGCAGAAGGAGCCTTTGCCGGCTGGCTTGAGAATCACCTGCCGGACGCCGGATCGCATCGGATCTACTTCGACCACGGTACCGAAACCTACGATGCCAGCTATGGACCGTATCAACTGGAGATGGACGCGGTGATGCGGAACAAGGGCTATCGGGACGGCGAGGACTGGATCACCCGGCGCTTCGAAGGCGCCGACCACTCGCCGCGGGCCTGGCGGGAGCGGTTCCATATCCCGCTGAAATTCCTGCTCCCCTCGCCAGGTTGAACATGGACATCGAGAAGCTGCGGCGCGACCTGGAAGCCCACAATGGCATGCCGGGCCTCGAGATCCTGGGACCTGAGCAGGTCGACGACGCGGTCCGGATCTTCTACCGCGACGGCTTCGTCATGGTTCGGGACGTGCTGGATGCGGACCAGGTCAAGTTCCTGCGGAAGGGTTGCGAGCGCGAGGCCGACGAAGTCGTCGCCGCGCATCCGGACGGCAAGGGCATCCGCGGCAATTACCGCTACTCCTGGGGCGGCGCGAGCCTGACGAACTCCGTCCTGCATCGCGAGGAGTGGGTGATGCTGGTGGACCTGCCGACGCTCGCGCCCATTATCACGGCGATCTTCGGCTCCCCCGACTACCACGTACGACGGGCGGCGGGCGACTTCTGCCTTCCCGGTGCGATCGAGTACCAGCGCCTGCACGCCGATATAGGCGATTTCCCCGGCGGGTTCTTCGACCCGCGCGGCATCCTCACGATCCGCGACCTCCCATGCCCGGTCGTCTGCTGCAACTTCCTCGCCCAGGACTTCACAAAGACCAACGGCCCGACGCGGCAGATCCCCGGCACGCAGCACTCGCGCGAGAAGATTCCCGAGCTTGCCGAGGAGCCGCTCTGGATGAAGTACTCGACGGTCTGCCCGGCGCCGGCCGGGTCGGTCCTGATCCGGGACATCCGCGCCTGGCACGGTGGCACGCCGAACCTGTCGACCGAGATGCGAGCGATTCCTAACGCCATCTTCCTCGCGCCTTGGTTCCACGAGCGCCAGCTACCTTCGATGCCGCGCGAAATGTTCGACCTGCTGTCGGAACACGGGCGCCGGATATGCGAGCCGGTGGTGACCGATGCCCCCTTGGAGACCGGGTATACGTTCGACCCCGTCCTCGGCCGCAAGAAGAAATTTGCCTGAGCCGAGTCTGCGCCCGATCCTTGGCGTGACGGCCATGGTGCCGGTCTGTGCCGTCTTCGCCGATGCGTCTAGAACAGGAGAGGCTCGTAGAATGTCGCGGACACCAACGAGAGGAACTGGCGATGCCACCTGCCGATGAGTTCAGAGTTCGCGTGCAGTGCGAACGGCTTGTATACAGGTTCCTGCAAGTACTTGAACAGGAGCAAGCCAAAGTCGCTGATCTCTTCGCCGAGGACGGGCAGGCATTCGCGCTTGTTGGACGCGAGAAGATTCGCGAGCACTTCGCGGCAATCGCCGCCGTCGATGACAACGTGAACGTAAACCTAAGCACCAACCTGTTGATCGATGTCGATGACGAAGATCATGCGAGGGCCACGAACTACGTCACGCATTACGCGGCAGACCGTGAAGCCGACGACCTGACCGACCCCACGGGCGCCCGGGTCGGTGGCGAGCTCAAGACCGCGAGGACCATCACCCGGTGGTCTTGGGAGTTCAGGCGCGTCGAGGGCGAGTGGTTGATCTCGAAGTTGCGATACCCGGAACCGGTGCTGCTTCGGAAGGACGTGATCGACCAGCTTTAGCGAAAATCATGGCTGCTTGATGCCAAGGCCCGCGCTGCATCCTGATTCGTGGATCGAGAACCTTTGCCGGTTGCGGGCAATGTCGTCAGAAGGCGATCCGCTGGACGCCGTCGATAACATCGAAATGCGTGTCGTTGCTCAACACGGCGAGCGCATGCTGGCGGGCTAGGGCGGCAACCCAGGCGTCGTTCGCGGGTATCGGTTTGCCGATGCGCGCGAGCCGTAGCCGGATGTCGGCGTAGGCACTCGCCGTGGCGGAAGTGACGGTCGCCACCTGTGTGAGCGGCAGGTTGCGGCGAAGCCATTCCTCGTAGCGCGTCCGGTGGATCGATTGACGGATACCGAAGTAGTACTCGCCGAGAACAACACTCGGTACGACGAGACGGTCAGCGGACCGTAGCGGGGTTTCTACGCCCGCCAGACCCTCGGCCCAGGCCGACAGCGCATTGGTGTCGAGAATCACGGGATGTCGTCGGGAGCGAGGCTTTCGAACTCTTCTTCGATGGCCGCGAGGACGAGACGGTGCTCGTCGCCAAGGTCGGAAAGGCCTCCGAAGCCCGCCATCCATGGCGGTTCCGGATCGAGATCGGACGTGGCGTCGTCTAGCCCCGCGACAGTCCCGGCTGCGACCGTGTTTCTGCGGAGCTGCCGCTCGATGGCGTCAGTGATGAAACGCCTCATGGTGATTCCATGGACGGCCGCAAACGCCTTGGCGCGGCGGAAAGTGACATCGGGTAGTTCGATTGTGGTCTTCACCTGGGCCATATTCCCATATTTATGGTGCCTGGACAATCGGGGGAACGCGGCGAGGTCGCGGCGAGGAGGCAAGCTCGTCTCCCGTTCGGGCGGACGGGCGGTGCCGCGCCGTCCCCGATCCGTCGAGCCGTTTCCCGCGGGGTCAGGAATCTGCCGCCGCGACGGCGTCCACCAAGCGTTGCCATTGCGCTTTGGCCGGTTCCGGCCTGTTCGCGTCGGGTACGAGCGCGGTCAACAGGTGCATCGCCTCAACGTCCTTGGCATATTCCGCGAGCCGACGTCCATGACTCGCCCGGTTCTTGGTGCAGACGAGGGTATAGGGGCTGCCGCGCCGCTCGGTGACATGGGACATGTCGAGCCGATGCTGATCGATCTGCCGATGAAGGTGCTTGCGCAGCTCGGTGCGCAGCGGAAAGCGCCGGACGCGGTCAATCGGATCCGCGCAGAAGTCCTTCAGTGCGGCGCAAAGTTCGCAATCGCATGCGATAGGTGCCTCGACGATCCAGTCCCGAGGCGCCTCCGGCGGCTTGGCGCTCCGGTCCAGTAGCGAATCGGCGGCGTGGTTCCACAACAGTATGCAGGCCGCACTGTCTGTGAAACCCTCCTCCCGGGACAACGACTCCAACGCCTCCGGCAAGATCCGTTGAGGCTCTATCGCATCTGGATGAGTCGCGATGACCGCCGCTGCGGTGTCTGCCTGCTCTGCCAGGCCGCAACGCCAAGCAAGTATGAAGAGACTGCGGATCTCGGCGGTGCCGATGGGCTTTGGCGACGGTGCGGGTGACCAGGTCACCTGGCGCTTCTCAATGGCGGGACTCAATGCCGAGGGCAGGGCGGCGAGGGCGGCGTGTACGCCTCGCCCGAGCGTCTCCTCCCAGTCGAAATCCCCCGATTCGCCGAGGCGCAGGAGCAATTCCAGCGTGGCGTCGGGATGAAACAGAAAGCGCGACTCGACCAGATCAACCAAGAATTTGGCGGTGTCTTCCGAACCGGCGGAACGCAGCACCGGCGGCAGAAGTTCGTTTTCGCTGCCGTCGTAGCGGAGCAGCAGGATCTCGCGCAGGAACCGCAGCGACAACTCTGGGTCTTCGACCTTCTCGAGCAGGGTCAACATGGCGGCGCGGCCCTCTCTGTCCCGACTTGACCTGTTCGCCTGCCACGGCTCCTCTGCTGGCCAGACGGAGATCAGGCGCGCGATCAATTCGCTCGACTCTACGGCGTCTTGCTCGACCCGTTGCCTGACCCAGTCGACCCCGCCGTTGATTCTCTCGCGGGCGAGGATGTCCAGAAAGCGGGGCCGTGGCCAGATCACCAGTGCCGCATGCCGGTAGGCCCGCTCCAGCGAGACCCCCTCGTTGCCGGACGCTTCATGCACCCGTTTGTCGTCGGGCTCGGCATCGTCCAGCGCTCCGTCGGGCAACATTTCGCCGGGATGCACGGACAGTTCCCCGAAGTCGGGCCGTCCGCCATCCCCGCTCGCCCATCCGTCGAGCCAATAGCGCCCGTAGGATACCTCGACCATTTCCACGTCATCGTCGCTGGACCCACCAAACTCGTCGAAATAGTCATCGCCGATGTACTCGGCCGGACCCTCTTCCTCGATGTGCACAACTGCCGCGTGCAATTCGCAGTCGGCCAGTTCCGCCGCGGATTTCAGGACCTCGGCCCTCGCACCGTCCGCGTTCTTCAGCGCGTCGAATGACAACCCGGCCTCGCTGTAGTCGTGTTCAATCAGCCAGACCAGCTTGTCGGGCCCGTACTCGCCGACCTGCCATGCGACGAGCTGGTCGGCGATGTCCCTAACTCGATCAGAGTAGTCGGGCGGTTGACGCGGCGTCTCCTTGTCGTCTGGGCGCACGCAGAGATTGAACACGAGCGACAGCCGCCAACCTTCGCGAATCGGGCGGGTCTCGTGTACGCAGTCCGCGTAGAAGGCGGCGAACGCGAGTTCGGAAGGCTCGCTGGCGTTCATGTCGACGCTGATCTCCTGGTCGAGGTGGCGCACTACGAGCTCGCCACCAGTACCGGCAGCGGGCAGCGTGATCGACAGCGTCGCAATCATTCCGCGGGCCTTCTCCGTGTCGCGGTGCGCGGAGAAGAAACCGCCGGGTTCGTAGATCAGCAGCTTGTAGGGCTCGGCGTCGAGCCGCCCGGCCGGACAGCCGAGTCCCGCCGCGACCGTGTCCAGAATGCCGCGCAAGGTGTCCGCCCAGACACGGCCTCCCAAGCGAATCCGCGCCGCATCGATTTGCCAGCAGTCGCGAACCGAAGTGTCGATCAGCGTGTCGGCGCCCTTGCCGTAGGGCGCGCGTTCGGCCGCGTCCAGCAAGGCCCGAACCTGGAAGTCGGGAACCGGAAAGGAGAGCACGCCGACCCCTTCCACCTCGAGGATGGGCATGGGTACGAACACGCGGCCATGCGTACAGAACCCGCCCGGACGCGCCACGGATTGCAATAGCTCCTCAAGCTCTTGCTCGTCGGCGTATTCGATATCGAAGTCGGTCATGCAAGCTGCAACTGCAAGGTGTTTCGCGGCTCCTTGGGTAGAGCAAGATTCGGCTCGCCTCTTGTGGTCCCGCGCAGTTGATCTCGCTACCCTATCGGAAAGGAGAGTGGCATGTCACCCATCTATCCCGCCATCATCGACCGCCGCTCGTCCCCGGATCGCAAGATCGCGCTGTTCCGATCCCTTTTTCGAGGTCGCGAGGACGTCTACCCGCGACGGTTCGAGAGCCGCACGTCGGGCCGGTCGGGGTACGCCCCCGCGTGCCACAACGAGTGGGTGCCCGGAGTTTGCGGCAAGCCGCGCATCAAGTGCGCCGAGTGCCCGAACCGGCGCTTCCTCGCCGTCACGGACGACATGATTCGCCGGCACCTGTTGGGCGCGGACGAACAAGGCAAGCCTTTCGTGATGGGCGTCTATCCCATGCTGCTCGACGAGACCTGCCACTTTGTGGCGGTCGACTTCGACGGTCCGACGTGGCGTGCCGACGCCGCGGCGTACTTCAACGCGTGCGTCGCGCGCGACGTTCCGGCGGCGCTGGAACGCTCTCGTTCCGGAAATGGCGGCCATGTATGGATCTTCTTCGATGAGGCCGTACCAGCGGGCCTGGCCCGACGTTTGGGTGCCATGTTGCTTACCGCCGCCATGGATGCGCGGCCCGAACTTGGATTCCGCTCGTACGACAGGTTCTTCCCGAGCCAGGACACATTGCCGCGCGGCGGTTTCGGAAACCTGATCGCCCTGCCGCTGCAACGGGCGCCTCGTCGTGCCGGAAACAGCGTCTTCGTGAACGACCAACTTGTTGCCTACGCGGACCAGTGGGCGTTCCTTTTCGAGTTGGGAAGGATGTCGCGAGCGAGGGCCGAATCCCTGGTGGGCAGGGCAGAGCGCCAAGGGCGGATCCTGGGTGTGCGCGCCGTGGTCGAGGACGACGCCTTTGGCATGGCGCCCTGGTCGGCGCCCCCATCTCGGCGGCAGCCGGACTCGCCGGTTGTCGGGCCGCTTCCCGATTCTCTGGAACTGACCCTGGCTGATCGCGTGTACGTCGCCAAGGCTGACTTGCCTCGGGCGCTGACCACTCGGTTGATGCGCCTGGGCGCGTTTCAGAACCCGGAGTTCTATCGCGCGCAGGCACTGCGCCTGCCCACGTACGAGAAACCGAGAATCATCGACTGCGTCGATGTGGGACCGAACTACATCGGACTGCCGCGCGGCTGCCTTGAGGAAATGCAGGCGATGCTTCAGTCGCTTGGAATCCGGGTTTCGACAACGGACCGGCGGTGCGTGGGCCAGCCGCTCGACGTCACCTTCCGAGGCGCGCTTCGTCCCGATCAGGGGGAAGCGGCGAAAGCCCTGATGACATACGACACGGGGGTCCTCGCGGCGGCGACGGCCTTCGGCAAAACGGTGGTCGCCGCCTGGCTGATCGCCCAGCGAGGGGTCAACACGCTTGTCGTCGTGCATCGCGAACAACTGCTGCAGCAGTGGGTCGAGCGGCTGGCGGAGTTCCTGGATGTCGGGAAGAACCGAATCGGTCGCCTGAGCGGGCGGCGCAAGAAACTTACCGGCGCGGTGGATGTCGCGTTGATGCAGAGTCTCGTCAGGAAGGGGGAAGTGGACGACCGCGTCGCCGACTACGGTTTCGTGATAGTCGACGAGTGTCATCATGTCCCCGCCCGTAGTTTCGAACTGGTCGTGAGCCGCGCCAAGGCGAGATACGTTGTGGGTCTGACGGCAACGATCACGCGCAAGGACGGTCATCATCCGATCATCTGTCTGCACTGCGGTCCGATCCGTTACCGCGCCGATGGCCGGGTTCCGACAGCGGGGCAACCGGTTTCAAGGCGCGCGCTGGTGCGGCCCACGGGATTTCGACCTCGCGGCGAAGCGGATCCCGATTCCCGCGCGGAGTTTCATCGCCTGTGCAGCCAGTTGATCGCCGACGAAAGGCGCAATGCGGCGATCTGCCGGGACGTGGCGGACTGCGCCCGCGAAGATCGCTCGCCGCTGCTGCTGACCGAACGAGTCGAGCATCTCCAACACCTCGCGGGTCGCCTCGCGGACGCGGGACTCGAAGTCGTTTCCCTCCGAGGCGGCTTGAGTCCCAAGGCGCTGTCATCCGCGCTCGCGCGGATCGGCGGAGGGCAGGGTTCACTGGTGGTTCTGGCCACGGGTCGATTCGTCGGCGAAGGTTTCGACCAGCCGCACCTGGACACGCTGTTCCTGACCATGCCCGTTTCCTGGCGGGGAACCATTGCCCAGTATGTCGGGCGCCTGCATCGCCCATGCGAAGGCAAACGCGAACTGCGGGTATACGACTACGCCGACGTTGAAGTGCCGATGCTCTTGCGCATGTTCGAACGCCGCCGCCGCGCCTACGAAGCCCAGGGATACGCGGTGGAGGTACCGGCCAGCGCCGTCGCAGGCTGGCCGGCCAGCGTGGAACTGCCGGCCCATGATTGGTGGAAACAACGGTTCCAGCCGAGCGTTTGCCGTCTCGCCCGCGATCGCGTGGATGCGCCCGAGGCGGATCTATTTCTTCAACTCGTCGACGAGATCACCACGGACGCCACCGATTGCGATCGTGTGCGGAACGCCAGCGAGGCTTTCATGCTGCGGCACCTGCAGCAGGGGTGCGCCACCCGTGACCGATTCCGTCCGAACGAGAGACTGCCGATCCCGTTCGGCGAACGGGGCCATATGGAAGTGGATTTCCTGGACGCCGATGCGCGGATCGTGATCGAACTGGACGGCCCGCAGCATCTCGCGGATCTTGATGCGTACCGGCGCGACCGGCGCAAGGACGCCCTGCTGCAGGAGAACGGCTACCTCGTGCTGCGGTTTCTGGCCGAAGATCTGGGGACGCGCCTGGACGCCGTGTTCGATCAGGTCGAGCGGGCATTGGCCCACAGATTGAAGGTGCCGTAGCTATTGCAGCGCGTTATTGCCGTTACCGACGTTAACGCGGGGGCCAATCAGGCGCTATATGTTTGCCGTGAAATTCCGAGGGTTCCCCGCGCCCCGGGCGTATAGGGGCCCGCCGTCGCGGCGAAGGCGTCGGTGTCGACGGCATGGTTCCGCGCCGTTTGCGGCGACGGCGGTCTGTACGCTGGCTGCCCCGGGTTGTGGCCTCGCGCTGCGGGCCGCCGTCGGTGGCGTCAGGCGCGCGGCCAGTCGACGGTCATGGTGCCGTCGGCGCGCGCCTTGAGGATGCCGAACTCGGCGAGCTTGGCGAGCCAGCGCGACGCGTTGCGCCTCACGACGAGCGCCTCGTAGTCGACCTCGGGGTCGCGGTAGGGCTGATCGTCGCGCAAGACGGCGAAGACGGTGCGCGCGAGCTTGTGGGCGGTGGCGACGATGGCGCGCTTGTAGCCGCGGCGGATGGCGAGCGCCTTGTGATAGGAGTGGAACTGAGTGCCCCTGGTGCGCGCGGCGCCGTGGGCGCAACCGACGAGCACGGCGCGCAGGTGCTTGGCGCCAGCCTTGGCGCGGGCGTTCCGGCGCTTGCCTGCGCTCTCGTGGTTGCCGGGGCAGACGCCCGCCCAGGCGGCGAAGCGGCCGGCGTTGCCGAAGACGGCGGAGGGGTCCGGTCCGGCCTCGACGAGGATGGCGGCGGCGCTGGCGCGGTCGATGCCGGGAATGGTTTCGAGCAGCCGCCGCTGCCGGTCGTGCCCGGCCAGGCCGTCGTCGATCCGCCGATCAAGGTCGGCCACGCGCCGGTCGAGGTCGTCGTGTTCGGCGAGCAGGTCGGCGAGGATGGCGCGGTCGGCGTCGCGCAGGGTCATGGTCAGGGCGTCGCCGAGCCGGACGAGCTTGCCCCGGACATGGCCGCTGAGCTTGTCGAGAATGTCCTCCGGGTCGAGGCGCTCGACGAGACCGTCGAGGATGCGGCGGCCGTTCATGCCGAAGATGTCGCTGATCACGCCGCCGATGCGCGCGCCGCCGCGGTCGATGACCTTGCCCGCGCGGTTGCGCACCCGGCCGCGCTGGGCGACGAGCGTCTGCCGGTGGCGGCCGAGCGCCCGCAGTTCCCGGAACGCGCGCGGCGGCACGAAGCTCGGCGTGCCGAGCCCGAACTGGCACACGCGCGCCAGCCAGCGGCTGTCCTCGATATCGGTCTTGCGCCCGCGCAGCTGCTTGACCTGCTGCGCGTGCAGCAGCTGCACGTCGATGCCGGCCGCGGCCAGCGCCTCGAAGGGCGTCTCCCAGTACACGCCCGCGGCCTCCATCGCCGCCGCCTCGACGCCGTGCCCGCGCAGCCAGTCGGCCAGCGCCGACAACCCGGGCGCCAGCGCGTCGAAGCGCCGCGTCTCGCACGCCGGCTCGCCGCCGCCTCCGCACAACCGCACCGTCGCGGTGATCTCCATCTTGTGAACGTCCAGTCCCGCCGCGCGGGCGTGGACAACGTGCAACTCATCCTTCAACATCCCTGTGCCTCCTTGAATCGGGGGTGTGCGAAGGCGGGCAGACCGCTCGGATCAAGAACTCGCGCCAGGAAGCGCGGTTGCGTTTTGCCG
Organism: uncultured Pseudomonadales bacterium; assembly: GCA_964518405.1. Lineage (GTDB taxonomy): Bacteria > Pseudomonadota > Gammaproteobacteria > Pseudomonadales > Azotimanducaceae > VXNE01. Next base: position 17,204 of record CAZFGB010000063.1, read on the forward strand.
CTCGTCCACGGCTCGGGGCCGGGCACAGTCCGGGGCTCGCGACCGACGCGGTCCAGGTCAGTTTAGACTCGGGGACCTCGCGTCCTCCATTAAGAAAACGACCAGCGCCCGCCTTCGCCGTTATTCTCCAACAACTTGGGCACCAGACCTATTTCATCCGTCGGGGTGGCCGGCGACCGTCCGGCCATGTGCGTTTAGACCGCTGGACCGTCTCGCAGGGACCGGACGCGCGTTTCGTCTGTGATCCGCCTGTACGCGGTTGAATGGGTGACAGGGCAGTTCGATCACAGGAAGATATAAACAATAAAATATCTTTCTTAAAAGGAGTACTGATGTATTATTTCAGTCCTTATGGCGAAGAGAAGCATATCCCCCCGTGCGTCCGCCGCTCTCCGCAGCCTGGGACATGGGATTCAACTGGCCCGCCGCCGGCGTCGTATCCGGCAACGAGACCTGGCCGCGCGCATGGGCGTGTCCGTGTCGACGCTGCGGGCACTGGAGGCGGGCGAGCCGGGTGTTTCGATGGGAAGTCTGGCCATGGCATTGCTCTCCTTGGGGATGTTGTCCCGGCTTGACGACCTCGGCGATGTGGGCCAGGACGACATCGCGTTGCTCATGGAAATCGACGCCCTCCCGCAACGGGTCAGGTTGCAGAAATCCCGCGCAGTGATGGAAGAGGGCGGCGCGTTGCCGGCGTCGTCCGAGCCCAAGGGCATTCTGCTTTGAACCGCGAGTGCGTCGTCGCCATTGGCGAACAGCTTCGCCTCGTGGGCACGGTGCGGTTCGGTGGGTTGCGGCAGAAGCAGATCTCCTCATTCCGCTACGCGGATGAATGGATCGGGAATCCTTTGGCATTCGCCCTTGCGCCGTCCTTGCCGCTCGGCGACCAATGGTTCCACTTCGCAAGTATTCCTGACGACTCGGGTGCCAGCATTCCAGGCATCTTCGCGGACAGCGCTCCGGACGCCTGGGGAAGGTCGATCATCACGCGCGCGTCGGGACTTCCGAACCACGAAATGGGCTACGTGCTGGCAGTCGATGACCGGACGCGACAGGGCGCATTGCGGTTCCTTGATTACGACGAAGGCAATGCGCTCGCCAACGACGTACCGCCAACGCCCCGGGTCCTTGAACTGCCTCGTCTGCGACGTCTTTGCCAGGAGATCGAATCGGGAACCGGCGATCTCGGCGCACACGCGCGAGAACTCCGCGGCGCCACCGCCAGCCTCGGCGGCGCCCGCCCCAAGTCCGTCGTCGTGGACGAGAGCGGGACTCTCCATGTCGCCAAATTCACGATGCTCGGCGACACCATGCCCGCGGAACGCGTGGAAGTGGCTACGCTCTCACTCGCGCGCGATGTCGGAATCCGCGCGGCGAAAGCGACGCTGGCCATGCCCGATGGGGCGTTGCCGGTAGCGCTCGTCGAGCGCTTTGATCGCGAACCGGGCGAACCCGGACGGCGGCACTACATGTCCGCCCAGACCCTGCTCGAGGCGCGCAGAGGCGAAGCGCGTTACTACACCGACATCGCGGACGGACTCCGCGCCGCGTGCCGCACTGGCGCGGATGCCTTGACGGAGATGGCGGAACTGCACCGCCGCATCCTGTTCACCATCCTGGTCTCGAACAACGACGATCATCTCAAGAACCACGGTCTGCTGTACGCGGGCGAGGGAAGCTGGGTGCTCGCGCCGGCATTCGACATCAATCCGCAACCGTTCCGTCACAGGGAGCTCAAGACGGGCATCGGCGAACTCAGCGGTTTCCATGCGTCAGTCGAGGCGTGGGTGGAGGCGGCGCCGTTCTTCGAGCAGACCGAGGACGATGCCCGCCGCCTGGCCGGGTCCATGGCTGAAACCATCTCCGCGCGCTGGCGCGGTTCCCTGCTGGCCAACGGTGTGACCGAAGATCAATGCGACGAGTACGCCCCGGCGTTCGAGCACGAAGAAAGCCGCGTGGCGTTGGGCATGGGGTCGACATCCGTGGCGGTATCCCACCGTGCGGGCAACAGGAAGAGACCCTCAAGTTACGAGTCGTAAATCCGGTTCATCCACCTTCTCGGTGAGTGGACAAACGACGGCGCTGCGGGCTTGGTGCATCCGGCAACGCGCCGTCTCCGCTCTCGGTGTACAGGGGCGCCCCCTCGACAAGTGCTGTGAGGGAGGCGGCGTCGTGCTGTATCCGCGCTCGAACAATCTCCTTGAAGTCACGGGTCAATGGATGGTCTCAACCGTCCCGCTGTCTGCTGTCGCTACTCTCGCCATAGGTTCTGACCTGCCTCGATATCGCGTTGCTGACGTGCCTCGGTCCCGCCGCTAGGGAGAAAGGTACAATATCCTGTACTTGATCGCTGGAGAGGGTGCTGCAATGGCAACGGGGCAGGTGCTGAACTACACGGAAGCGCGCCGGAACCTGAAATCCTTGATGGATTCAGTGATCGAAGACCGAACCGCCGTCACGATCACGCGCACCACGAGCGAACCCGTGATCATGATGGCGAAGACCGAATACGACGCCCTGATGGAAACCCTCCACCTGATTCGTTCCCCCCGCAACGCGGAGCAGTTGCGAAAAGCCGTCGCCGAGGTTGACAGGGGCGACGTCGTCGACGCCGAAATCGTCGATGGGGAAGTCCGTGAACGCTCCACGGAGGGATGACCGATCAGTTAGTTTAGACATCACCTTCGCTCGACGTGCGTGGCAGGACTGCCAGTACTGGGTCCAAAACGACCGCAGAGTGGCGAGGCGGATCGCGCGACTGATCGACGAGTGCGTTCGGGATCCGTTCAGCGGCATCGGAAATCCGGAACCGCTCAAGCATGAGTTCGCCAGCTGCCGGTCGAGGCGGATCACCCAAGAACACCGACTCGTGTACAAGGTGGAGGGCGGCCGTTGCCTGATCCTGCAATGCCGCTACCACTATTGACCATCCTCTCGCCAAAACTAAGCCACGGGTGGCCTATCGGCTCGTCATCTACTTCAGTTCGTCCGGTTCCCCATCCCAATAGTCGAGGCTCTCGCCTCGGCGACCGATGACCCTGAATCCCGCTCGGCTGCCGGCCCCGAACTTGTCGCTGTCCGGGTACTCGCACACGTCCACATCCGCAACGCTGGAAATGGCGAGGTACTTGAGGGTTCCGGCGCCGGTGTTGATCAGCTGGTGGGCGAACTCCGGCCCGCCGATCGGTGCGCCGAGAACGTCGCCGGCTCCCACGCTGTAGCGGCTTTCGCCGAATCGGTAGTCGCCCTGTCCCTCGAGAATGACGAACATCTCGTCCACGGCATGGTGAACGTGGTAGGGGCAGGAGGATTTCCCCGGAGGAACCTCGATGTAGGTTGCGCCGAGACGTGTCAGTCGGAGGCCCCTGGCCACGCCTCCGGCGTCCGAGGACCGATAGGCGTTTCCCCGCTCAAAGGGTTTGAGCGGTAGCGAGCCGAGGCTGACGACCGGTTTGGGATCGGTTTCGGTTGGCATGTCTGGCTCCAGCGGTGGGCGGATTTGTGCGTAAACGGGAGGTGGTCATTGTGCGGTTCGCCGAGTGACTGCAGCCATCAACGGCATCCGATAGTGGCCACCGACGCGGAGCATAAGTCCGCGATCAGGGAACCGAAAGACCCTGCGCAAAGGCCGCGAGAACCGTCTGCGTTTCCCGCTACGGGAGTTCGTCCGAGAAGTTCTGAGCCGGAGGTGAGCCAGGTTTGGGCTGCCATACCGGCCGAATGCACCGGGAATCCCGTGGTG
>CAZFGB010000064.1:0-11670 GCA_964518405.1 uncultured Pseudomonadales bacterium
ATGTTGCATCAAGGGCCGCGATGATCGCGCAGGATTTTTTTCGCGTGCGGGTGCTCGCGAGCGGAAACATAGCCACCGCTTATGGTGGAGCGAGCATGTGCCCGCAGGCGGAAAAAAGACCAGCGAGGGCGCGGCCAGCGCGGTTTGTTCCTGGCAAAACGCTCGAAAAGTGGTAATAACCTATTGAGACTAAAGAACATTCAGTATTTCGACAAGCGGCTTGGTGCAACATGCGGGCTGCCTAGTCGAAGATTCCCTGGGCGAGGTCAGGGCATGGCCGCGTCTTCGCCTTCAACCATCGCCACTTGCTGGTTGAGCCCGATGTAGTCGAGCAGGATGCGGCCCGTTTCCCGCAACATCGGATCGTCCAGCGGGTTTTCCTCCGGCGGGCCTTCGCCTCTTTCCTCATTCGATTCGCCGTCGGTGGTCGGGGTGATCGGAATTGGCGCGTCGCCGAACGTGCCATTCTCGACCTGCGATATCGCGTTCCATTCTTCGATGCTTTCGACAAGCGGTTCACCCCTGGCTTCCAGACGCGCGTTCACGATGCCGAGTCGCCGCTCGTCGTCCGCCGCGCGCTCCTGCTCCCGCGTTTCGCGATTCAGCGATAGGTGCGTTCTGGCGCGCTTCTCCGTATCGCGTTCGGTCAGCGCGCGAAGGTATTGGAAGTCGGGATCGTCCGCGACGCGCTCCACGTGCGCCGCCTGCAACTCGCCGACGAACGGCGCGATCGAATTGCTGGTCGAGTAGTCGGCCGGGGAAATCCGGCCCCACGGCATCGCACCGTCCAGCGCACTCTCGCCTATCTGGTGGATGTCGTACGACTCCGGCATCTCGATGTCGGGAATCACACCCTGATGCTGCGTGCTTTGGCCGGAGATCAGGTAGTACTTCGCCTGCGTGATCTTGAGCTGGCCGCGATTCAACGGGAGCAGCGTCTGCACCGTGCCCTTGCCGAACGTCCGGCCGCCGGTGATGATGCCGCGCTGGTACGCCTGTATCGCGCCGGCAAAAATCTCCGACGCCGACGCCGAGAGCCGGTTCACCAGTACCGCCAGCGGCCCGTTCCAGTCGACGCGCGAATCCGTGTCGGGGAACGGCTGCGCGCGCCGCCCCTGATTGCTCACCTGCAACACCGGGCCGGACTCGATGAAAAGCCCGGTCAGGCTCTTGGCCTCTTCCAGCGAACCGCCGCCGTTGTTGCGCAAGTCCACAACGATGCCTTCGATGCCCTCTTCCTTGAGTTCTTCGATCAGTCGGACGACATCCCGCGTGGTGGTCCTCCCGTCCGCTCTCCCACTCGCCCTCGGATCGGCATAGAAAGAGGGAATCTCGATGACCCCGATCTTGCGCTCGCGACCACCGATCTCGTATTCGAGGAGCCTTTTCTGCGCCGCCTGCTCTTCCAGCATCACCTTGTTGCGGGTGATCTGGACGACCCTGAAATCCGCTTCGCCCGCGTTCGGGCCGATCACCTGGAGGCGCACTATGGAGCCTTTGGGGCCCCGGATCAGGTCCACGACCTCATCGAGACGCATGCCGACGACATCGATGATCGGATCCGTCTCGCCCTGGCCCACTCCAATAATGCGATCAAGGGGTTTGAGCGCGCCGCTCTTGTCGGCCGGACCTGCGGGAACCAGGCTCACGATGGACGTGTACTCGTCCGCCGGCCGCAGCACCGCCCCGATCCCTTCAAGCGAAAGCGACATGTTGATGTTGAACTGGGCATAGTTCCGGGGCGAGAAGTACTCGGTGTGCGGATCGTACGTATTCGTGAATGCGTTGATGTACATCTGAAACGCCTCCTCGCTCCGGGTCTCGGGCTTGGTCTTCGTCAACTGCCTCAGGCGGTTGCGGTAGCGCTTGGCGAGCGTCTCCTCTATATCGTCTATCTCCCGGTCATTCAGAAGCATCTCCAGCGTCCACGCCTTGACGCGCTTGCGCCACAGGGAGTCCATTTCCTCGCGGTCCCGAGGCCACGGCGCGTTCTCCGGGTCGAGCTCGAGCGATTCCTCCACGGTGAAGTCGAACGTGTCGAGTCCATGGTCAATAAACGCGAGGACGTACTCCAGGCGATCGATCACGCGATCCTGAAACAGGTTGAATATGTCGAACGCCGGCGCCAGGTCGCCCTGCTTCAGCGCCTCATCGAGGCTGAACCGGTATTTCTCGTCCAGGTGCTCGACATCGGTGGCAAGGAAGTACGCGCGACCCGAGTCGAGCCTGTCGATGTACTTGTCGAAGACCTGGGCCGAGACGCTGTCGTCGATCTTTCTGCGCGGGTAGTAGTGGTTGTTCCGCAGTTCGTTGACGATGGAGATGGAGGTCTTGGAATGCGATGCCAGCGGAATCAGCGGCTCGTGAACGCGGCTTTCGGCCTGCGGCGCGTCGGACGCGGCGACCGACAGGGCCGCCAGAGCGAAGGTTCCGAGGGATACGGTCCACCGGTTCAGCATGTTCGTTCCTGTTTCATTACGCGCCTGTCGACTGCGGTCTACCGCCATTTAGGCCCCATGGGACCCGTCAGAGTTCACTGCAACGGCCAAGTGGCGAACTCTACCCCGAGTATTCGCATGGGACAATGCATCCAGCGAGCGTCAGGCGACCGGCGGCGACTGTCCCCGGCAAACCAGCAAGACCAGCGGGTCGGCAGCACCTTTGCCGCGCAATCGTCGCCGGCGAACCACGCGGCTGCGCTACAATCCGGGCAAACACCCGCAGGACGCGCCCACATGCGCATGATCATCTTCGCCGCGGTGGCTCTCGGCCTGCAATGCGGCGCCGAGGCGCAACTCGCGGACTCCAACCGGGCGGCAGGCGAAGCCTTCCTCGCGGAAAACGCCCAACGCGAAGGCGTCGTGACGCTGCCGTCGGGACTGCAGTACGAGGTCATCGAGGAAGGCGACGGCGCAACGCCGGGACGCCGCAGCACCGTGGTCGTGCACTACAGCGGAACCCTGATCGACGGCACGCCATTCGACAGTTCTCTTCAGCGCGGCGAACCCGCCCGGTTTCCGGTGAACCGGGTGATCCCCGGTTGGACCGAGGCGCTACGGCTCATGCAGGTCGGCGACAAGTGGCGCCTCTTCATCCCGGCCGACCTTGCCTACGGAGACCGCGGCGTTGGGCCGGTTATCGCCCCGGGCTCTACGCTGATATTCGAAGTCGAACTGCTCGAAGTGCGATGACCTGTCCGCGCTCTCGCCGCGCGTGTCCCGAACGGGTTCCCGTGCAGGTTCCCCGCAACCGCAGACAGCACTCCGGTGCGACCGCCTGACGCCCCTGTCCGCACCGTTGTGCTGGCCACGATAACGGCGGTGCTCGCCATCGTGTGGCTTGCCCGCAGCTTCGAGATCGAAACCGGCGAACTGACGGGGTTCTTCCTGATGAGCGTCGCGCTGGTGGCGGGCATCGTCATCTTGGCGGCGCTCTCCGTCGCGATCACCAAGATCGTTCGCCCGCGCCGAACTCAGAACAGGTCGATGAAGAACCGGTCCATCCGCGGCGCGTAGTAGTTGTCGGAATCCAGGGAGAAGGCGATGGCGTGGGCACGGCCCAGGATGCGTTCCCGCGAAATGGGACCGATCCTGCGGAAGTCTCCGCTGTTGTCGCGGTTGTCGCCAAGCACCACGTATTTGTCTTCGGGCACGGTGAAGCGACGGAACGACGTGTAGCCCGGATCGTTGGGATACCGAAGCACCATGATATTCCTGGACTGGCCCAGGATGGTTTCGCGCAGGACCAGGTGTCTGCTGGAGGGACGGATGCGCAGATCGTCGTACTCCTTCTCGGTCAAGGTTTCGTAGGTGGCAGCCACGCCATTGACAATCAGCTTGTTGCGCCGTAGCTCCACCGTGTCGCCCGGCACACCGACCACTCGCTTGATGAACTGGCGTCCATCGACAGGATTCAGGAAGGTGATGATGTCTCCGCGCTCGGGATCCGCCCAACGGGCGATCCGCGTCAGGGCGAAGGGTACGCGCAAACTGTAGGCGAGCTTGTCGACCACGATGCGCTCCCCGATGAGGATCGTCGGCTCCATCGAACCGGACGGCACGTGGTTCCAGTCTGCGATGGCGGAGCGGAAGACCAGCATCACCACCACGAACAGGACGAACCCGCGCCATTCGAGCCAGATCTTGCGAAACCTTCCGGCCAGCTCGGTGGACTGGCTGGTGCGGTCTTCCGGTGAACGCATGGGCTACGTCGCCGACGATTGCGCCTGCTCGAACGCAGCGCGCTGCTCCGGGCTCGCTTCGCTCTGGTACGTCGACTTCCACTCGGCGTACGGCATGCCGTAGACGACTTCCCGCGCCGCCTCGTAGTCGATGTCCCGGCCTTCTTCACGCGCCGCTTCGACGTACCACTTGGAAAGGCAGTTTCGGCAGAACCCCGCGAGGTTCATGAGATCGATGTTCTGCACGTCCTTGTGCGCATCGAGATGTTCCACGAGGCGGCGGAATACGGCCGCTTCGATCGTCCGGGCCCCGGCTTGGTCGTGGTCATCAGCCATGGTGTACTTCTCAAGCGATTACTGACGGTGCGAATGATAATCCTGGTTCAGCCCACCGGATAGACGAAAACGTGGAGCACGGCTTCGAGCGAAACACGGCGCACCCCTTCGGGTGCGACGGTTATCGTGGGGTTAGTTTGATCTGTCCCGCAGGAAAACAAACTCGTCCCTTGTGGACTCGGCATCGCAATAGCGGTATCCGGCCCAGTCGAAGTCCTTGAGACCCCGCATCGTGTCGATGCGGTTCTTCACGACGAAGCTCGCCATCAGTCCGCGCGCCTTCTTGGCGTAGAAGCTGATGAACTTGTAGCGCCCGTTCTTCAGGTCCTTGAACACCGGCCGCACCACCCGGCCCGCGCCGATGCGTCCCGGATCGAGAACGTCCCAGTACTCGTTGGAGGCGAGGTTGACCAAGAGCTTCGAGCGGTGCCCGTCGAGTTCCGCCGCGAGCGACTCCGACAACCTGTCGCCCCAGAACTCGTAGAGATTCCTGCCGCGCGGATTGGGCAGCGATACACCCATCTCGAGGCGATAGGGCTGGATCAGGTCCAGGGGCTTCAACACGCCGTACAGGCCGGAGAGGATTCGGACCCGCCTCTGCGCCCAGGTGAAGTCGCGTTCCGAGTAGTCCCAGGCCTGCATGCCCATGTAAACGTCGCCACGAAACGCCAGCGCCGCCTGCTTGGCGTTATCCCGGCTGAACGGCGGCGCCCACTCGTTGTAGCGGTCGCAGTTGAGTTCGCCCAGCTTCGTGCTGATCCCCATCAGGTCGGAGATCTCTCCGGGCGACAGGTCCTTGAGTTGATCGACAAGCAACCGGGCGTCGTCCAGGAACGCCGGCTGCGAGAACTTGCGCGTCGTCGGCCTGGACTCGAAGTCCAGCGACTTGGCTGGAGAGATTACCAACAGCATCAGATGACCCCCTTGTCGCGAGGCGCATTCACCACTTCGGCTATTGTAATGGCGCGCACCACTCCGGCCAAACAAGACGGTGAACAAGTCCTCTCGCGAGCCCGGACGAATGGGGAGACCTGTTGTCGGGAGGGGGCTTTGCGCTCTCTCCAAGCCAGGGTCTGCACAAGATTGGCGGCGACGACTGACGGTCGGCCGAGGTTCCCGATCGGCACTTCCGTCACAGCGCCGCGAGTGCTGGTGCTGATCGGGCAACAGATGAGCAGACCCGTGCTTCGATTGTAGTCTTGACCGGTCAATACCAAGGCCGGACGGCACTTGCCGATCTCCTTGCCCCTCGCAGGTTCGAAATCGAGCAAATCACGTCCCTGCGTCCGGGGACGTAAAAGGGGTCAGGAATGGGTCCGTCGACGAACTCACCCTGCAGGAACATGCCGGGGTCGAGGACTTATCCCCCGAAAGCCTGGATCGCCTCGCGGGCCGCGTCGATCAGCGGCGTCGGGTAGACGCCCATGACGACGATGGCGACCCCGAGGACCGCGATGGTGGCGGGACCCCACCAGGGCGGTGAAGCTTCGTCGCCCGCTTCCATCTGCCTGGTCATGCCGAACACGATGCGCAGGTAGTAGTAGACCCCGATGGCGCTGCCGACAACCAGCGCCCAGACCAGGAGCCAAAGGCTGCCTTGCACGCCCGCGGCGAACAGGTAGAACTTGGCGATGAAGCCCACCGTGAGCGGAATGCCCGCGAGAGACAAGGCCGCGGCCGCAAGCACCGCAGCCAGCAGTGGCCGGCGCCAGAACAACCCTTCGTAGCAAGCCAGGTCCTCGACGTCCTCGTCTGCGGAAAGGACCGTCATGACGCCGAAGGCGGCCAGCGTCATCGCGAAATACCCGACGACGTAGACCATGCCGGTCTCCGCCGCCATCTGCGGACCCGCCGCGGACGCCACCGCCAGCACCGCGATCAGGAGATAGCCCATGTGCGCGATGGAGGAATAGGCGAGGAGTCGCTTCAGGTTTTCCTGCAGCAGCGCGAGCACGTTGCCCGCGATCATGGAGATGATCGCAATGAGGGACAGTCCGAAAAACAGTGCTTCGCGCGAGAGCACGTCCGTGGTTGCCACGTAGCGCAGCAGGAGGGCTGCGACCGCGCCCTTGGAAACCGTCGCCACGAAGCCCGTGACGGGCGCGGGCGCGCCTTGGTAGACGTCCGGTGTCCACATGTGGAACGGCACCAGCGAGAGTTTGAAGGCGAGTCCCGCAAGGATCATGCCTTGGCCGACCCGCGACAGCACGCCGTCGCCGGCCAGGGCTTCAGCGAAAACCATGGCGCCGGTCTCGCCGTACACCAGCGCCATGCCGAACAGGATCGTGGTCGAAGCCACGCCCGACAGCACCAGGTACTTGAACGCCGCTTCCAGCGGGCGCCGCCCGCTGTCCGGATAGGCGATCATGGCGTAGAGCGAAATCGACAGGATCTCCATGCCGAGGAGAAACGCGCCGAAATGCGCGGCGGCGGCCATCGTCATGGCGCCGAGGGTCGCCGTCAGCAGCAGGATGTAGAACTCTTCGCGCTGCGCGGCAAGTCTGTCCACGTAGCCGTACGTCAGCACCGCGGTCACCGCGGCCGACAGGACAAACAGCGCGGTGAAGAAGTGCGCGAACCCATCCACGAGCACGAAATCGTCGACCAGTTGCGTGCCCGCTCCGGCGGCGAAGCCGATAGCGGCGAGCGTTGCCAGCAGCACCGTCAGGGTCAGCGCCAGGGTGACCGGGCCGCGGCGAACAAACGAAATCGCCAGCAGCATCAGGGTCACGCCGCCGGTCAACACGATATAGGGCGCGAGTGCCGTCAAGGCCGGACCCGTCATGGCGCGACCTGCCAGAGCGTCTGCACGACACCTGCGCGGGATGCCGGAACAGCGGCAGTAGCAACAACCGTCATGGCGCGACCTGCCAAAGCGTCTGCACCACGGGCGCCGACAGGTCGAGCAGTTCCTGCGGGTGAATCCCGATCCAGACCAGGCCCGCCATCATCAGGATCATCACGCTCATCTCGCGCAAACCGAAGTCAGCCATCGAAGGCACGTCAGGATTCGGCGTCCCCTGGAATGAACGCTGCATGAGATAGAGCCCATACACGGCAGCTACCACGACGCCGAGGGCACCGGCGACGGTCAGCGGCACGTTGGCCTTGAACGCGCCGACGAGGACCAGGAACTCGCCGACGAAGTTGCCGAGGCCCGGCATGCCCACCGACGCCACGACGAAGAACATCGTCACGGCGCCCATGCGCGGCGCGCGCATCCACAATCCTCCCATGTTCGACATCTCCCGGGTGTGCAGGCGTTCCTGCAGCGCACCTGCCATCATGAACAGCGCGGCGGTGGAGAAGCCATGCGCGATCATGGTGACCACCGCCCCCTGCACCGCCAACTCGTTGACGACCAGCGCACCGGCCACCTCGTAGAAGGCGAAGACGCCGAGCAGGACAAAACCCATGTGGGCGACGGAGCTGTAGGCGACCAGCCGCTTGAAGTCCGATTGGCTGTAGGCCATGAAGCCGCCGTAGAGAATGCTGAGCGCGCCGAGGAACATGGCCCAGACGGCGAAGTCGGCCGAGGCCTCCGGGAACAGCGGCACCACGAAGCGAATCAACCCGTAGGCGCCGGTCTTCAGCAGGATGCCGGCGAGTATGACGCTGCCGGCGGTGGGCGCCTGGGTGTGCGCGTCCGGCAGCCAGGTGTGGAACGGCACGCCCGGCAGCTTGACGACGAAGGCGACGAAGAACCCGAGCATCAGGTAGAACGCGATGTCGCCGCCGAGGTCCGCGTCCAGCAGGTCGTAGTAGTTGAAAGTGATATTCCCCGTCGCGGCGTAGTTGACGTACACCAAGGCCAGGATGGCGAACAGCATCAATAGCCCGCTGATCTGGGTGAACAGGAAGAACTTCATCGAGGCGTACGCCTTGTCTTCGTGGCCCCAGATGGCGATGAGGAAGTACATGGGAATGAGCATGACTTCCCAGAAGAAGAAGAACAGGAACAGGTCCAGCGCCGTGAAGACGCCGACGACGCCAGCCATCACCCAGAGGATGTTGAACTGGAAGAATCCCGGCCTCTCCTTGATCTCGGTCCAGGACGAAACGACGGCAACGATGCCGAGGAACAGCGTCAGGGCCACCAGCAGCTGCGACAGGCCGTCCATGGACAGGACGATGTTGATGCCGAACCGCGGAATCCACGGGATGTATTGATTGGCGTACGCGTCGCCGCCGATGAACGCGGCTACCCACGCAAGCGTCGCGATGAAGGTGGCGAGGCTGATCCATTTCGGCGCGGCCGGATGGAACCGCTCCGACAGCCCCGCGACAGCGCCCGCGCCGAGCATGACGAGGATCAGGGCGAGGATGTTCACCTACAGCACCCCAGCCACGAGGAATACCACCGCGAGTCCCAGCGCCATGTTGACGGCGTACCAGCGCAGACGGCCGGTCTGCGTCAGCACGGCGACCTGGTGCAGCCGCCTGGCGACCACCACCGTGCCCCTGTACACGAAGTCGACGGCGTCCGGCTTGTTGATGCGCGCGAGCCAGACAAAGGGCGCGACGAACAGGCGCTCGTACACCCAGTCGAAGCCCCAGCCTCCGAACCAGAATCGTCCGAGCGCATCGCCCAAGCGGGAATTCGCGAGACGCTCCCGGTCAACCTTGCCGCTGAAGAAGACGAGACCGGCGATGATGCCGAGGATCGGCGCGGCCATGGTGGCCAGCGCGACGGCCGAGGTGTGATCCTGCACACCCAAACCGCCGTCGGGGAGCACCGAGCCCAGCGGCGACACGCTGATGAAGCCGCCGCCGACGGTGAGCGCCGCAAGTATCACCAGTGGCCCGCGCATGTTGATCCCGGAGTGATCGTGAGGCTCGGTCTTGCTCGCGCCGAAAAACGTGATCACCATCATCCGGGTCGTATAGAGGGCCGTGACGAAAGCCGCAGCCGAGGCAACCGCCCAAAACAGCGGGCCGCCCCAGGCGTATTCGAAGCTGGTCAGCAGGATGGCATCCTTGCTGTAGAAGCCCGAAGTGAACGGGAGCGCCGCCAGCGCCAGCGATCCGATCAGCATGCTCCAGAACGCCAGCGGCATCTTCCGCCAGAGGCCACCCATCCTGAACATATCCTGCTCGTGGTGCAGCGCCAGGATGACCGATCCGGAGGCGAGGAACAGGAGGGCCTTGAAGAAGGCGTGGGTCATCAGGTGGAAAACCGCCGCCGACCAGGCGCCGACGCCGAGCGCGAAGAACATGTAGCCGATCTGGCTCATGGTCGAATAGGCGAGCACGCGCTTGATGTCGCGCTGCACGAGCGCCGTGAAGGCGGAAATGAACAATGTGGCCAGACCCACGCAGGCAACCGCGAACTGTGCTTCCGGCGACAGCAGGAACAGGTCGTGCGTGCGGGCTATGAGGTACACGCCCGCAGTGACCATCGTCGCCGCGTGAATCAGCGCGGACACCGGCGTCGGACCCGCCATGGCGTCCGGCAACCAGGTCTGCAGCGGCACCTGCGCGGACTTGCCGACAGCGCCGCCGAGCAGCAGCAGGGCGATCAGCGTCGCCATGGGCGACCCGTCCGGCCAGGCTTCGCGGGCACCGGCCATGGCGCCGGCAATGTCGATGGTGCCGAACTCCCGGAATAGCAGGAAAAGGCCGAGCAGCATGGCCGTGTCGCCGACCCGCGTAACCACGAAGGCCTTGCGCGCGGCGTAGCCGTTTTCGGGTTCGGTATGGAAGAAACCGATCAGCAGGTAACTGCAGAGTCCGACGCCTTCCCAACCGAGGAACAGGACCAGCAGGTTGTCGCCGAGCACCAGCATCAGCATGGCGAAGACGAACAGGTTCATGTACGCGAAGAACCGGCTGTAGCCTTCCTCGTTCCACATGTAGCCGGTGGCATAGAGGTGGATGAGGAAGCCGACCCCGGTGACGACGCCCATCATGACCAGGGAGAGACCGTCCAGGTACAGCCGGATGGCGGGCGCGAAGCCACCGACTTCCATCCAGGTCCATGCCGCGTAGGTATGGCTCTCGACGCCCGAACGCTGAAACTCGAGGCCGACGATCAACGCCGCCGCGGCCGACAGGCCCACCGAGCCCGCGCCGACGATGCCGACGATGCGCTTGTCCAGTCGGCCCTCGGACAGCAGCAGGATCAGGCTGCCGACGAGCGGGCACACCGGGACGAGCCAAAACAGATCCATCGTCTAGCCGCTCAACTCGCCGGCGTCATCGATGTCGAGGCTGTCGAAGCGGCGCTCCAACTGCAGCACGAGTCCAAGGGCGACGGCCACCTCCGCAGCGGCAAGCGCCAGGATCAGCATGAACATCACCTGACCGTCCGGTTCACCCCACTTCGCGCCGGCGGCGATAAAGGCAAGTCCGCACGCGTTCATCATGATCTCGAGCGAAATGAGGAGAAATATCACGTTGCGGCGCACGAGCACGCCGATCAGCCCCATGACGAACAACGCCGCCGCGAGTACCAGGACGTGTTCTATCGGGACGACGGCGGCCGTCACGACAAATTCTCCCTCGGCGGCTCTTCCCGCCGATCGCTCAGGTACCGCCGGCCGAGGTGATAGGCCCCTATCAGCGCCGCCAGCAGCAGAATCGCGGCCAGTTCCACCGCCAGCAGGTAGGGACCGAATAGCGCCGTGCCCACCGCCTTCGGCCCCACTGCGGTGCCGACGGTGGTGCCGGGCGCGCCCTCGACGATGACATACAGCATCATGAAGAACAGCACCCCGACCAGGATTCCCGGTCCGATCCACATGCCCGGCCGCAACCAGAGGCGCTCTCGCTCGGCCGAGCGCCTGCCCAGGTTCAGCATCATGACGACGAACAGGAACAGTACGACGATCGCGCCGGCGTATATGACGATCTCGAGGGCGGCGGCAAACGGCGCGCCGAGCAGAAAGAAGATCACCGCGATCGACAGCAGCGAAACCACCAGGTAGATCAAGGCATGCGCGGCGTTGCGCCGCGTGACGACCAGCGCGGTGGACCCGACCGCTATGGCCGCCGCGATGTAGAAAAGTGCGAGCGCCACTAGTGTTCCGTCAAGTCTAAAGATGCGAGTGTAGCTGCGAGGGATTTTTGGTTCCTGGCGAGGCGCGACGACGCCGTGTGGCAGGCACCACACAAGGAGGAGCAACAAAGTCCAGGGGGCAAAAAGACCCGCAGAT
>CAZFGB010000065.1:0-12490 GCA_964518405.1 uncultured Pseudomonadales bacterium
GTCTAGGGCGGTATCGGGCGCGTGTGCGCCCTGGCGGCAGCGACGAGATGTCATTGATTAGCAACTGCATCGGGTTCGTCACCCAAGGCGTGGCCATCGGTGCCGGAACCGCCCGCCGACAATGAGTATGGACGACGTGTACCGAGGCGAGCCTGGCGGTCCGATCGCCTACATGGCGAGCAACCGGGTTGCGGCGAATCTCTTCATGTTCGCAATCCTGGCCGCGGGTCTGGTGTCGCTCACCGGACTGGAGCGCGAGTCGTGGCCCGCGATCCGCTTCAACCATATCGAAGTCTCCATGGCCTATCCCGGCGCCAGCCCGGACGAGGTAGAGGAGTCGATCATCGCCAGAGTGGAGGAGCAGGTGAGTTCCCTGGACGACGTGATAGCCGTGAAGTCCCTCGCCGCTCCGGGAATCGCATCGGTTCGCATCGAATTGAAGTCCGGCACGGACATCAGCGAAGCCATGGCGGAGATTGAATCCGCGGTTGCGCGGATTCAATCGTTTCCGGCCGGCGCCGAGCGTCCGGAAATCCGGGAAATGACCAGCCGTCAGAGCATCATGCGCCTCGTTGTGTACGGCGACATCTCGGAGCGGTCGCTGAAGGAGTTGGCCTACCAGATCGAAGACGAAATCGCTTCGCTTCCCACCGTGTCACTGGTCGAAACCACCGGTGTGCGGGATTACGAGATCTCGATCGACGTGCCCTTGCGCGAACTGCGCGCCCTTGGGTTGACGCTTTCCGACATCGCGGATGCGGTTCGCCGCAGTTCTCTCGACCTGTCCGCCGGGAGCATCGACACGCGCGACGCCCAAGTGCGCGTCCGCACGATAGGACAGCGCTACGATCAGCACGACTTCGAGGAAGTCGTTGTACTCGGCCGCAGCGACGGAACATCCGTGACCCTGGGCGACATTGCCGATGTGCGCGACGTCTTTCAGGACATCGATCTGATCGTCCGCCACCAGGACCAGCCGGCCGCGTTCGTCGAAGTTTATCGCGTCGAGGGCGAACAGGTGATGGATGTCGCCACGGCCGTGCATCAACACGTCGCCGACGCCATCGTTCCGTCTCTGCCCCCGGGCGTAAACCTCGAGATCCTGAACGACGAGTCCCAGGTCTATTCGGAGCGCGTCAACCTGCTTCTCAAGAACGGACTCCTCGGACTGCTTCTCGTCTTCGTCGCGCTGTCGCTATTCATGGAACTCCGCCTCGCCATATGGGTGGTCGCGGGTCTGGTGACCTCGTTCGTCGGCGCGCTGGCGGTGATGCTGGTCCTCGACATCACGCTCAACCCCGTTTCCTTGCTGGTGTTCGTGCTTGCCATCGGCATCATCGTCGACGACGCCATCGTGGTCGCCGAGCACATCCACCTGGAACGCAAGCAGGGGACGCCGGGCGTCGTTGCCGCCATTCGGGGCGCGCGCCGGATCAAGGTGCCGCTGATCTTCGCCGTTCTCACTTCCATCGCGGCGTTTACTCCGATTCTCTTCGTGCCCGGAGGCATCGGCGAAATATGGCGCGCATTGCCGATCATCATCATCGCGATGCTGCTCATCTCTCTCTTCGAATCGCTGTTCATCCTCCCCAGCCACCTGTCCCACCTGCACGGACCGGACTGGGCGCCGAAGAACGCGATCGACCGATTCTTCGCAGGCACGCAAGGGCTGGTCGACCGCGGCCTCAACCGTTTCATGCGCGGACCGTTGGATCGAGCGTTGCGTTTCGCCACGGACCAGCCAGCGGTAACCATCGCGGGCGCTATCGGATTGCTCATCCTGAGCGTATCGCTCCTGCCGGCGGGAATCGTACCGTCCAGGTTCGCCGATACGGTAGAGGGAGATTTCGTGTCGGCGAGCCTGGAGATGCCGGAAGGCACAACGGCGCAGCGAACCTACGAAGTCGCGAAGGAAATCGAAGCCGCCGGCAAGCGGGTCATAGAACGATTCTCGCGAGAGCGCCCCGGGGGCGGCCCCCCCTTGCTGTCCGGAGTGACCCTGACCGTCGGCGAGCCGCCGCGCGTCGAGGGCGGCGGACTCGCTCCGCAACCCACGCTGAATCCGGAAGCCAACATCGCCGCCATAGATTTGAAGCTCGTTGCGTCCCAGGAGCGCGAGGTCTCCACGGAAGCGGTGGCGCAGGCCTGGCGCGAGGAAGTGGGCCACATGCCGCATGTGCGCGGCATCTCTTTCAGCGGCCAGGTCATCAACCTCGGCAATCCCGTCGAGGCCGTGCTCTCTCATCCGCACGAGGATCGCCTGGTCCAGATCGCGACCACCGTGGCGAACGGCCTTCGCGGGGTAGAGGGCGTATTCGACGTGCGCTCCGATCACGCGCCGGGCGTTCGGGAGATCCAGCTTGAACTACGACCGGAAGCGGACGCCCTGGGGGTCACGGTCGAAGATCTGGCGCGGCAGTCGCGGGCCGCGTTCTTTGGCGTGGAGGCGCTGCGGATGCAGCGCGGCCGAGAAGAGGTTCGCGTCTATGCGCGCCTGCCCGCCGACGAACGCAACGCCATCACCGATATCGAAGGCTACTTGATCCTCACGCCGAGCGGGACGGAAGTTCCCTTGAGCCAGGTCGCGGTGCTGAAGTCCGGCACGTCGCCGCCCGCCATCAAGCGCAGGGACGGGCAACGCGTCGTCACCGTCACTGCCAACGTGGATCCAGCGGTGATCTCCAGCGCCGAGGCCAACGCCGTGCTCAGGGAGACGATCCTTGCAGAACTCACCGCCTCGGACCCCGACCTGACCTACACGTTCGGCGGCGAGCAACAGCAACAACTGCAATCCCTGGGCGCGCTGTATCGCGGGTTCGCGCTGGCCATGTTCATGATTTTCGTACTACTCGCGATTCCCCTGCGTTCCTACACGAAACCCTTCATCATCATGGCTGTGATCCCGTTCGGGCTCGTCGGCATCATCTTTGGCCACCTGATCATGGGGATCGCCTTCAGCACCACGGCCATTATGGGATTCCTGGGGCTGAGCGGGGTGGTGGTCAACGATTCCCTGGTCATGATCGACTTCATCGACCAGCGCATAAGGGACCGAGGAGCCACGCCGGAGGCGATCGTCGAAGGCGCCAAGGGTCGCTTTCGACCCATACTGATCACCTCGGTCACGACATTTCTCGGCTTCACGCCTCTTATCCTGGAACGGGCGATCCAGGCGCAATTCCTGCTGCCGTTCGCGGCGTCCCTTGGCTTCGGCATCCTGGCGACAACGTCCATACTCATGCTGCTGGTGCCCGCGCTGTTCTCGGCCCGACTGCGTCTGGTGTCGCCCCGGGCCACCGCGCCCGCAGGCGTCGAACAAGGGGACGTTGCGACAAGCGCCTGATCTACCCGGTATTGCCCGGTGGCGCTCCACTTGAAGAATGCGGATCGGCCTCGGTCGGTCGAGCATGCGTTTTGCGGGCCAGGAAACAGTACAGCGGCGTGAAGATTCCCGCCTTCGCCCCGCTCACGTACGCGTCCGCGGTTCGGTTCATGAACTGGACCACCTTGTGCGAGTTGCGCGGGAACACCCGCGCGGCCTCGGCAAGCCGGATGGCCCCGATCATCGCCTTGCGGCCCCAAGGCGTCCGCCGGAGTAGATTCCCGAACGATCCGTCGCGACTCTCCATGGGTCCGCACCATGACGCGGTCGGCCCGCCGTCGGCGCCCAGATCCGCCGCCTCCACCACTTCGAATCCCACCGCCTCGAGCGCCCGGTTGACTTCCCCGAAGGACGCAATGTGGTTCAACGCGATACCGCGCATCAGATCTTCCTTGATCGACACATGATCGGGACTGCTTGGATCGAAGGCGTTGGTCAGGCACATCTCCTGTCCCCAGAACAGGGCGCCCGGCTTCAACAGTCGGTATATCTCGGCAAATGCCCCCTCCTTGTCCGGCGCATGGCATGTGGACTCTATGGCGTAGGCGGCGTCGAAGGCATCGGCTTCGAGTACGCCCATATCCATGAAATCGCATCTCACGTACTCCGCCATGTGGTCCACCCCGGCTTCGACGTTTTTCGATTTCGCCTGGGCCAGCTGGTATTCGTTGTTGTTGACGCCGACAACGGCGACCCCGGCCTCCAGGGCGACTCGACGCATCGGGCCACCGACACCGCAACCGACATCCACCACCCGCATGCCCTGTTTCAGTTCAAGCTTGTCGATCATGCGCCGCTGATGCCGCACAACCCCATGCTCCAGCGTCTCGCCGGGGACAAGCGGCGCGAAGTGCAGGGATTCACCCCAACCGAATTCCATGAACTCGTGGCAAAGATCGTAGTAGTCCCGCACCGTTTCGGCGTGGTCGTAGGCCCGCCCACCGGGATCTCCCGATTCGCGCCTGTCGAACCAGCTGTTCAGGCGGTCCAGCCGGCTGTCGACAGACCAACGCCGATAAGCGCGCCCGATCCGGCCGGGCAGATTCACCAGGTTCTCCAGCATCGCGCGGCGGATGCCGACCGACGAGGCGAATCGTCACGCTGGTGACGCCGGGGACCGCCCAGGCAAACATCGCTCAAGATCATGGGGTTGGGACAGACCCGGTGCGTACCGTCATGCCGTTCGTGGCGAACCGAAGGCCGCCCGTGACAGCCACCTGTCCGTCTTCCAGGTCGCCCGTCACGAAGACCTCATCGTCCATGCGCTGCAGAACCTCGACGGGCACGACGCCGACCGTGCCATCGATGCCGACCGTCCAGATCTCGTTGTCGGCCTGGAGCGCGGCGCGGCGTATCCTGAAGTAGCTTTCAGGGACGATCCCGTCTATCGCCACTTCCACGAACTTGCCCACCAGGAGCGGCGGGCTGGAGACGCTGCCCGCGAACCCCGCGGGGGCCCCCGCCGAGAGCGGATCCGGCACCCGCACGATCACATCGATGGTCCGCGTCTCGACATCGATGGATGCATTGGCCCGGTCCACGTAACCCTGCCAGACGTAACGACCCTCGCCGTACTCGGCAAACACCCGGACCCCTGCAGGCGCCTCCACGTCCGCTCCCGACTCCCAGAGTCGGGGAATCAACGCGGCGGTCGTGTCAGACAGGGAGACCACGACTTCCACCGCATCCGAGGAGAACAATTTCCCGACCGGTTGCCCGGCCGTCAGCAACTGCCCCATGTTTACGGACTCGTCGCGCACAATGCCATCGAATGGCGCGGTGACCCGGGTACGCGACAATTCCAGGGAAGCTTGCGCCAGCGTGGCCTCTTCCCGCTTCACCGCAGCCACCGCCGCTTCCAACTGAGGAATGCGCAGGGCCAACGGACTGGGCTCGGCCGCAACCTCGTCGGGGTGCCTTTCGGCAATGCGCGAGTGCTCGGCGCGGGCGATCGCGGCGTCCTCGCGAGCTTCAAGCAGCGCCACCCGCCGCGCCGCCAGAGCAGCCTCCGCCGCCCGCACCCGGTATTCGTAGTCCGCCTCCTCGATGCGGAACAGGGTCTGACCCTTGTCGACCGAAAGACCGCTGCGGAAACCGGGGTCTACCCAAACCACCCGGCCGCCGACCTGGGAAGCGATGTCGACTTCGACGCTGGGCCGCACCGACCCCGCCCCATACACCGGTATCGGTCCCGTGCCAACGACGACATTTGCGACGTCCGCATAGGGGATCTGGGATGGCGGCGACCGAGTCGAAGGCTCGGGCGCGAGCGACACGAGCAACGTGGCCACGCCGACGGACCCGACAACCAAGGCGGCGGCGATCAGATAACCTGTGCGCCTGCGCATCTCATTGTCTTCTCTGGTGTGCTTCAGCTTCGCGCCGGCGTGAGGCGATCATCCTGTGCCATCGACTCGGCCGCGCGCCGATAGCCGACTCCCGTTCCGCAGGTGGCCGCCCGACTGTACCAGAGAGCGCTTTGAGTCGCACGGATGCGTCGCCGCTCACGACGATCGCGTCGCTCGCCTGGCGCAGGTCTCTCCCGCGCGACAGCCTGTACCATACCGGCGGATGAGAGTTGCGACCGGACGATGACGCGAACCGCCGCTGCAGCGCTGGTCGAGACCCTTGAGAACCAGGGTGTCGACCGCGTCTTCTGCGTGCCCGGAGAAAGCTATCTCGACGTGCTCGACGCCTTGCGGGACTCGTCCATCGAGACGGTGGTCGCCCGGCACGAGGGCGCCGCGGCCATGATGGCGGAAGCGGACGGCAAGCTGACCGGCAGACCCGGGGTCGTCTTCGTCACCCGGGGACCGGGCGCGGCGAATGCGAGTTCCGGGGTGCATGTCGCCCAGCAGGATTCCACGCCTCTCGTCCTGTTCGCCGGCCAGGTCGCGCGCGCCGCAAGGGGACGGGATGCCTTTCAGGAGGTGGACTTCCCGGGGTTCTTCGGCGGCATGGCAAAGTCCGTTGTCGAAGTGCAAGACGCCACGAGCGTACCCGCCGAGGTGGCCAGCGCTTTCCGGATCGCTCTGTCCGATCGCCCAGGCCCCACCGTGATCTCGCTGCCGGAAGACATGTTGGGAGATCCCTGCGCCGCGGACTCCGCCGGTCGCGTGGAGGCGGAGGACGGGGTGCCGGACAACGCGCTGATACGGGATTTCGACGCGCGGCTGGAGACGGCGGAACGGCCGCTGGTGGTGGTCGGCGGTTCGCTCTGGCGCGCTCCGGACGCCGCGGCGCTCGCGGTCTTCGCGGAGACAGCCGGCGTACCCGTGGCGTGCGTCTTCCGCCGCCAGCAACTCTTCGACCACGAACATCCTCATTACGCGGGCGACATCGGCATCGGACTCAATCCGTCGTTGCGTCGCGCAGTCGATGAGACCGATCTGCTGGTGCTGATCGGAACGCGGTTCTCCGAGATTCCGAGTCAGTCGTACGCTCTGCCCCGCATCGACACGCCCGTTGTCCACGTCCATCCCGACAGGGCGGAGCTGCAACGCGTCCACCGGGCGGAACTCGCCATCCGGGCCCGGCCCGCGCCTTTCCTTGCCGCGACTACAGCGCGAGGCAGACGTCCCGCCCATGTCGACGCGCTGCACGCGGGCTATCTGCAGTGGTCGAAGCTGCCGCACCCGTCTCCCGGAAAACTGACGATGGGACGGGTCATGGCTACGCTGCGCGAAGTCGATGACCCGCATATGATCGTGACCAACGGCGCCGGCAACTATTCGGGATGGATACACCGCTTCCACCGATTCCGCCGGTTCGGGACGCAGGTCGCGCCCACCTCCGGCTCCATGGGCTACGGACTGCCCGCCGCCATCGCGGCCAAGCTGCGCCGCCCCGAACGCATGGTTGTCTGCTTCGCCGGCGACGGCTGCTTCCAGATGACCGGCCAGGAGCTGGCGACCGCCGTACAGTACGATGCGCGCGTCGTCGTGCTGGTTGTCGATAACGGCATGTACGGAACGATTCGCATGCACCAGGAGCGCGCGTTTCCCGGACGCGTCCACGCCACATCGCTTGTCAATCCCGACTTCGCTTCGGTCGCGCGCGCCTTCGGTTGCTATGGCGAGCGGGTCGAGCGCGACGAGGACTTCCCGGCCGCCTTCTCGCGAACGCGAGACGCCGGCGCGCCCGCGCTGCTGCATCTTGTGACCGACCCGGAAGCGATCACCGCGGCGGCCACGCTTTCCCGCCTGCGCGACGGCTGAGCGAAGCTTGCGGCGGCGCGCTTCAACCCGCCCCGCACACCACACTTCACACCACCCCGAATGGAGAGATTTCGCACGGGCGGAAGTGGTATCGTCCCGTGGCAAGTCGCATTTGCTTCAGGCAAGCTCGGGTTCGGGCAATCAGGCAGTTCATGCATCCAGGGAAGAGCGGCCACACCATGCCAAACTGGCTCGACGGCAAAACCATCGCCATGCTGACCACGATGCTCACGGTCGGGTTGGCGCTCGGAACGATGATGCAGACAGTGCATTCGCGCCTCGGCGACGATATCCGGAACGTGCGCACGGAATTGAGCAAGGATATCCAGAGTGTGCGTACGGATCTGAGCATTGACATCCAGAACCTGCGCAAGGAACTGGGCAATGACATCAACCGACTCGATGATCGCGTCGACAAGCTCGACGAGCGCCTGCGCTCGGTGGAAGTGGGAATCGCCGCCATCCAGACCGCCATGGCGGGTTTCGGCGCCCGCTTGAGGGTAGTGGAACGGCATACGCGCCATGAGGACGATGCGCGCTCTACCGACGGGAGCGGCGGTTGAAGCTGTCCTCCCGATCGCCCGCATCGTTCAGCAGCCTCCGTGACGACCTGACATTCGACGGTACGGCCGTCGTCCAGACCATGACGGCGGGTTTCGGACTCGCGATTGCGCCCGGTGCGCGCCAGGTTTGAACAACAGGCGCGGCATTCACGCATGACCGCGCGTGCGGCCGCGATATTGGTCCTCGCGTTGCCCTGCGCCGCCGCGCAGGATGAAGCGGAGACCCACGCCGCCTCCCGCACCATCGAGGAAATCGTGGTCGTCGGCGATCTCGGCAGCCTGCCGGGGGATGCCGTGAAGACCGTCTTCGGCTTCGACAAGTCGCTGCTGGAGACGCCGAGGTCCGTATCGACGGCCAGCGCTGAAATGATGGACCGGTTCAACATGCGCGACATCGACGAGTTGATCGCGCTGGCACCCGGCACTTTCACCCAGTCCTTCTTCGGCGTCGCCGGATCCCTGGATATCCGGGGCACGCCCGGCGAGACGTACTTCCGGGGCGTGCGCCGGCTCGACAATCCCGGCAACTATCCGACCCCCATCGGCGCGTCGGACCGCGTCGACATCGTGCGCGGGCCCGCCTCCCCCATCTACGGCCCGGCCAAGATCGGCGGCTACCTCAACTTCAACCCCAAGTCCGCCAGGATCGAGGAGACGGGACAGTTCATCGAAGGCGGGACGGGAGCTGTCGGCGCGGATTTCGGCAGTTGGGACAAGCGCATCCTGAGTGCCGAGGTCGGCGGCGCGAGCCCGTTCGGGGGACGCCATTTCGGCTACTACCTCTATGGCGAGTTTGAAGACTCGGGCAGCTACTATCGCGACACGGGCACGCGGCAAACGCTGCTGCAGGCATCGTTCGACACCGACGTGGCCGAACGCTGGCACGTGGAGTTCGGCGGCATGTTTCACGATCACTCGGGCAACCAGGTCGGGGGCTGGAACCGCCTGACGCAGGAACTCATCGACCACGGCATTTATGTGACGGGCCAGCCGTTCCCGCTGGATGCCGACGGCGACGGACAGATTTCGCACCAGGAGTTCGACATCGACAACGACGGCTTTACGGACCTGAACCCGTTCGCCGCCGGATTGACGCCCGGCGACCCCGGCGCCCTGCGGCACCCCGGCCCCTTCCCCGGGACCTGCGCCATCGGGGATACGAACGTGTTCGGCTGTCGCCCCGACCTTCTTCGCCTGGTGAACCCGGGCACGGCGCAGCTTCAAACCAACCAGGTCCTGGTCCACCCCGATGACGTTCTCGACAGCCGGGTCCTCACGCTCTACTTCGACGCGATTGTCTTCACGGAGAACGGCTGGGAGTGGAAGAACCAGTTGTTCTTCGAGTCCGCCGACACGCTGGGAGAGTCCGCCTACGGATTCTCCCAGTTCCACGAGACCTGGGTGCTGGAGGAGAAGCTGGTGGTGTCCAACGGGTTCGAGGTCGGCGGCGGCGAGATTTCGATACAGATCTCTCCATCGGCGCGCTACACCTACTTCGATCACGCCGACGACTACACCAACGAATACTTCGACCGCCGGGACCTCACCCGGCCCGGAGGACCGCTCGACAGCCGGCTACTCGCCACCCGGATCGACGACGACTACACCGAGTACTACATCGGCAATTACCTCGATCTCGGGTTCGCCGTGCTGGCAAGAGCCGACTGGAGCAACGGCCTGAGCCTGCTCGCAGGCGCGCGCCATGACGTCATCGACATGGAAAGCCGCCAACCCGTCGACAAGCTCCTGCTCCCCAGCTCGAACAATTTCTGCCCGCCGCCCGGCGACTGCGTCCGACAGCAGGCCGACGACGAGGTGGGCGGTCTTTCCTGGACCCTGAGCGTGAGCTACCAGAGTCCGTCGGGTCTGCGGCCCTACGCCACCGTCTCTGCCCAGTCCACGGTGATTGCCGGACAGGGGTCAGAAATCACCACCGCGAACATCGCCGACGGCACCGCGTTCGATGTCTCCGAACTGCGGGAGGTGGGCCTCAAGGGGAGCCTGCTGAACGACTCCCTTTACTTCGCGGCCGCGATCTACGAACAGCAGCGCACGGACTTTTCGGCGCAGTCCATCGTCACCAACCAGGCCACCGACACGCGGGGCGCCGAGTTTGAAGCCAGGTGGGTCGTCGGCGAAAGACTGGTGATGACCGTCGGGTACTCGAACATCGAGGTGGTCAACCTCAATACCGAGGAGACGGGTTCCCGCTTCAGCTTCATCGGCGCCGACGATATTCCCGGCATCGCGCCCGAAGTCTTTTACGGCGGGGCGCTGGGCGGGGTCCTCGTTCGTCCGGGCGCGCAAGGCGCCCGACGTGCCGGCATACCGGAAAACATATGGTCCCTTACCGGCACCTACGACTTCGGCAACGGGTTCGCCGTCAGCGCCAGCGCCGTCGACGCCGACGCCGTCCACTCCAGCTTCTCCAACTCGATCACGCTGCCGGGTTACATGCTACTGAACGCCGGGGCGGTGTTCGAGACGGAGCACTGGGTCGTCAGCGCGACTGTCAAGAACCTCACCGACGAGCGGTACTTCCGCTCGAACTTCCCCAACCTCTTCGGCGGCGTCGTCGTCCTGCCGGAGTTGCCGCGCCACTTCCAGGCGCGAGTCCGTTACAGGTGGTAGTCCGGCGTCAGGTGTCCCCGTTGCCGGCCAGCGCGTCGTCCAGTTCCTGGGCGCGCAGGTATGCCTCCCGGGTACCGAGCCGCGCCCAGTAGTCGAGGAAGACCGGCCGTTTCTCGAGCATACCGGTCATCTCCATTCCCCATTGAATGTGGGATCCGACATAGACGTCGGCGGCGGAAAACCGTTCGCCGGCAATGTAGTCGCCGTTCGCCAGCGCGTGCTCAAGAGTGTCGACAACGGTTTGCGCGTTCCCGTAGCCCACCATGCCCTCCTGCTCGGGGGTCGGCGTGACGCCGAACATCCGATCGGTCGTCGCCGCCTCAAACGGACCCGAGGTGAAAAAAAGCCATCGGTAATAGGCGCCGCGCGCATGAACCGGAGGCGCGAGGGCGGCTTCGGGAAAGGCGTCGGCGAGATAGGCGCAAATCGCGGCGGTCTCGGTGACGACGGCATCGCCGTGGCGGACCGCGGGGACCTTCCCCATGGGATTGATCGCCAGGTAGTCGGCGGACTTCATCTCGGTGCCGAACCGGACAACTTCCGTGCGATAAGCGGCGCCCGTTTCCTCCAGCATCCAGCGCGCAATGCGTCCCCGCGACATTGGATTGGTGTAGAAGACAAGTTCTTTGCCCATGATGACTTTCCCTCGCTCCAGAAGATCCGCGATTCGGTTCTAGTCGATGCTGTTGAAGGTAACATGGTGGCAGTTCGGCCGGACGCGCCGTTTGACGGGCAAGCCAAGGAAATCGAGCATATGGCGACGGTGGAAACGATCGCACACGACGGCTGGGCGGAGTTGGTACTGAACCGGCCCGAACGCCGCAACGCGATCGACGGCGATCTCGGCATGGCCCTCGCCGGGGAATTGCGCGCGCTGGACACGGACGACGGCGTGAGCGCCATCGTTCTTCGGGGCGCGGGCAGCGCCTTCTGCTCCGGATTCGACATCAAGGCCTTCAATGCCGATCCGGCCCCCGAGTGGTTGCCGAAGTTCAACGTGATCTGGCGCGCCGTGCATACGGCACTCTACGACTGCGGCAAACCGGTCATCGCCGCCTTCGAAAGCTACGGCATCAACGGCGGCGCATCGCTGGCGCTGGCGGCGGACCTCCTGATCGCGGGGGAAACCGCGTTCCTGCAGGTGGGCGAGGTGCGACAGGGGATGGTCGCGCCCTACAACGTCGCCTGGCTGCGTTTGCGGCATCCGGAATCGGTGGCGGCGAAACTGACACTGACCGGACGCCGATTCACCGGGCCGGAACTGGCGGCCATGGGTATTGCCTACGCGTGCGTACCGGATGAAGAAGTGCTGCCGCGGGCGCGGGAACTGGCGGCCGAACTGGCGTCGTATCCCGCCGGGGCGGCGGTGAGAATCAAGGCGACGATGCGCGCCTACAACGACGCATCCGCGAGCGCGTGGTTCGACCAGGCGATCGCCGCGAGTCCCGCCACCGGCCGCCTGTCGCCGCGCGCCGCGGGACGAGGCGAATAGTCCGCGGGTTCCGGCCCGACCCAAGCCGGAACCCGCGTCAGACCAAGGTCGTTGGCGCTTCCTACCAGCATATTCCAATAAGAAGATGAGCCTAAACTCGGGGTTGGGGAGTGTTGAAAGAGGCACCACGGTGGGTGGTGCCGAGTAGCGTTTTCCACGGCCTGTCCACGGGCGCGATCCTCCAAATCGTAAAGCGCCGGTGGTC
>CAZFGB010000066.1:0-20317 GCA_964518405.1 uncultured Pseudomonadales bacterium
GCTTGGGCATGCGGAAGTAGTTCTCCGCCACCTCGAAGTGCACGCCGTTCCTGCGGCACGCGTCGACGATCACATCGCAGCAGGCGCGCGTGATCGCCATCGGCTTCTCGACCATGACGTGCCTGCCATGGTCCGCGACCCGCCTCGCGATCACGTGATGCGTCGGGTCGCCCGTCACGACATCCACGGCCATGATGTCCTTGTGACGTTCGAGCATCTCGTCGATATCGGTGTAGTGCGGAACGCCGTACTTCCCGCCGCTCTCGGCGGCGAGCGTCTCGTCCAGGTCGCACAGGGCCACGAACTCGATCATCCCTCGCTTCGCCAGTTCCGCGAGGGTCGGCAGGTGCCAGCGCCGCGCCGGATTCCCGCAACCTACCAGCGCGATCTTCGCGACGCCCACCGGCCCGCCTCGCCGCCTTCCGATGAATCGTTTCAGTTGAGAGGCAGTATCCCGGATCGGCGGAATTCGGCGACAGGCTCCGCCGCGGAATGCGCCCCCCCGGCCGGATTCGGAATGCCGTAGTCGGGAATCTGCGTCCCGACCCGCAGGACTCTGGCCGCCATCGAGATTCTCCTTTCCCCGTGGCCGAACGCCAGGCTGCGATGCAGCAGCTGGCCGTGAAACAACACGAACTGGCCCCGTTTGAGCGGCAAGGCGGTGACCCGGTCCTGCACGACTTCGGGCACCTCCTCTATGTGGCGGGGAATGTCCCTGTCGAACCCGGCGATCGGCAGATGCGATCCCCTCACATACTCGATTCGCCCCGCATTCAGGTCGATGTCGGTCAGCGCGATCGTGATGGAATAGTGATTGCCGGTATCGAACAGGTTGAGCGGCGCATTGCCGTTTTCGAAGTGCCGGTCATGATGCCACTTGTTCTGTCCGGTGCCGTCGCTCTTGACAAAGAAATTGGTTCTCCAGATGAAGAGACCGTTGCCGAAGTGCTCGGCGAGCGCAGCCTGCAGGTTGTCGTCGAAGTAAAGGTTCCTGAGAACTTCGATGTCCATATGCCTGTCGATCAGCGGGTTCGGGGCCTCGTTCGGGAGGCCCGTAAGCCTCGCCACCCTGTTCTGCTGCCGCTGCAGGGCTTTCAGTTCCAGCACGACTTCGCACGCCGCGTCGAGTCCCGATGTGTCGGCCAACTCGTAGGGACCCGACAATCCGTCCCGTTGCAACTGGTCTCTTGACATTCCTCGATCCTCCTGCTGCGGCCTGATCACGCCTGCTTCGGCCCACCGGCCGACACGGCAACGCGGGCGTGAGGATAGCGCATGACCGCCGCTCAAGGCGGTCCCGTTCCTCAAACTTGTCCGCCTCGAAGAAGCCAAGCTCCGGGCTTCGGGCGTTTCGAATCGGGCTTGGAATCCGCTCAACTCAGCTCTCCCGCCGGGCAGCGAGGTATGCGGATTTTTTGGACGTGCGCCTCTTCAACCGCGGCATTCCGGGCGGGGTCGGCCGCGTCGGCGCGCAGCACAGGCGCTCGATCTCCATGCGTTCCCGACCGGTGAGCGCGCGGGCCACCGGCGAGTCAGGGAACGCCTTGCCCAACGGGTCCTTGTCCATCATCGGCAGGACAAAAGCCGGCGCTACGGCGTTGAGAATGGCGAGGCGATCACGGCCGCTGGTATTCAGTTCATTGCATGCACGGTGCCACATGCGCGCGTCATAGATGAGCCCGGACCCGGCGGGCGCCAGCCATTGCCGCACATCGGTGTGCTCACCCTGGCCCATGCGCGTGCCGCCGGCGTTGAATTCCGCCGTTGGCCTCTCGCGCTTCAGGTGCGATCCAAGAAGGTACTGCGTGGCGGCGTTGTCGGCGCGGAACGCATCGACGCAGATGTTGAACTGGACGCCGAATACGGGGCGCTCCGGCCAGGCATCCCGAGGGAAGACACCGGGATGGTACGGGTAGTCGCTGTGCCACCCCTCCTCGGGAAAGGTGCCGCGGAGCAGGTCGGCGGGTTTCAACGTGGTGATCACCGGTTGATGGCAGAAATGGATCTCCTCCGTCTCCATGTACTGCCGCATGATCCATAGCGCCACCGGATGGGCGCAAGCCCGCGCGACGTCCGCGCTCCAGATGAGCGGGTCCATCATCCAGAATGTGCCGTCGTGGCTGCTCTCGTGGGCGTGGCGTTCAGCCCGCACCCCGCGGGCATCGACCTTGAGGCGTGCGATCGAAGCATCGTCCATCACGTGCCGCACGACGGTAAATCCCTGCTGCCGCAGTTCCTCGAGGTGAGCGGACGGTTTACGTTCGGGGCCCTCGACCACAACGAATGGCGCCCCTTCGGCTGCGGCGTCCTCGAGCGTCAGGTTGCAGGCCCCGGCCTTCCCGGCGGGGTCCAGCTTCATGCGCGCAAGGCCGGTCACATGAACAAGGTGATCGCCGTTATGTCGCCAAAGGCAACTGTCGTCGCCATTGGCCTTGATACCGAGTCTTCCCCCGTTGGCATTGATCAGTTGCCCGGCGGCATTCTGAACCAGGAGATAGCCGGATGATGGATGCATGGGAGGGTCAGTGACGCCCGGCGACGGTCTTTCTGGAGTCCAGGAAGCGCGTATTTCAACACGGTTCGTAGTCACTTGCTCAAATGATCGATTTTTGGGTGATTTCGCAATGCGATGACCGCCCTATCGCCTTGCGACGGGTCTAGATATGCGTTAAAAACGCGCCGCTCGCCCCCGAAGGGGGCGTCGACTACTAGGAGAGACTCGGCCTGCAATCCGTTTCGGCATTCGGGCTGGGGTGGGAGGTTGCCGACTGGTCCCGCAATTGGTGACCAACGAATCGGACCCCGCATTCACGAATCGACACTACGCCACGAATTGACGTGTGGCATCACCAAGGTCAATACAGGAGAGATTCTCAAATGTTGAGGAAAACCAATACATGCTCCGCCCTTGCCCGAATCGTCCCGGCTGTTGCCGCGATGCTGATCGGCGGTACGGTGTGCGCGCAGGAGGCGGGCGCCGAGGCTGCGGAAGAGGATTCCGGCATCGTCGAGGAGATCGTCGTGACCGGCATCCGGGGCAGCATGCAGCAGTCGCTGGAGCGCAAGAGAAACGCCGACCACTTCGTCGACGCGATTACCGCCGAGGACATCGGCGCGTTTCCGGATCAGAATCTGGCCGAAGCCCTGCAGCGGATCAGCGGCGTCGCCATCGACCGCAAGAGCGGCGAAGGCGCGTTCGTCAGCGTTCGCGGGCTCGGTCCCCAATTCGTACAGGCAACGATCGCCGGGCGTGTTTCGGCGTCCAACGTCGCTCCCGGAAGCCACGACGGCAGGGGCAATTCGAACCCGAAATCCCGCGCCGTCGGCTTTCACGCCTTCCAGTCCGGGCTCGTGCAGGCGGTGGAAATCCACAAGTCGCCGCGGGCCGATCACGTCGAGGGCGGGCTCGGCGGCTTCGTCGACATCCAGCCGCGCAAGCCCTTCGACATCGGCGAGCGGCGCGTTGCGCTTTCCCTCGACACGACGCGAAACGAGTTGTCGAACGACACCGCGCCCGGCGTATTTGCGCTGTTCAGCGATGTCTTGACCGATAACATGGGCGTGATGGTTTCGGCGCAGTGGGACAACCGGGTGTTCCGGTCGGACTCCCTGCACCAGAACGGGTACATTCGCGATCCCAGGACCGTCGTCGTCGACGGCGTGTCGATGACCGGCTACTCCCTGAACCACCTCAATGGCGTATTGCACTACACGGACCGCGATCGCCTGAATGTTTCCTCCTCCCTGCAACTCAAGCCTTCGGATCGCGTCGACCTGACTTTCGACGTGCTGTACGCCAGCAACGTGGCCGACGAGACCGAATACCTGCGGTCCATGCGGATATCGCAGGGGCTTGGCCGGCTCACCGATGCAGCGGTCGCGGACGACAACGGCACCGGCATCTTCACCATGCTTTCCACCTCCGGCGCGGGCGCGTTCATCCAGCACGCCACCGAGACGGTCGAAAACGTGGCGGTGAACTACGGCGCCAACCTGCAGATCCAGGCCACGGATCGCCTTTCCCTCAACGTCGACGTGGCGGTGTCCGACACGGAAGTACCCATCGAGAACCGGGACGCCCTGATGCGCAACACCCGCACCCAGATGACTTACCGCCAGAACGGCCCGGGCGCGGTTCCTTCGTTGACCTCGTCTGCGCCGTTGACGGACGCCAACCATTGGAGCGTTGTGAAACAGTCTCGACAAGAGCATGTGGTCGATGATTCGAACGTGCAGTTCAGGGCCGACGCGACCTATGAGCTTGACGGCTGGTTCGACACGGTCCAGGCCGGTGTCCGGACCTACCGGCAGGAACGCCGCGACCGGGCGAGATACCTGAACAGCAGGGCTTTCATCAACAAGCCGATCACCGAGTTCGGCGGCGGGCTTCCGTTTCCGGCGGAGTCGGACTTCCTCGACGCGCTGGGCGCCGAGTTTCCTTCACCTGTCCTGAGCCCGAACCTCGACGCGCTGCAGGAAACCTTCATCACCCGGGCGGACGAAATCCGGGCAGGCGGCGGGTTCAACACGGGAACCGGCAAATCCCTCGATGAATACACGTCGGGCCGCTTCAACGAAGACATCAACCACGAAGACGACGGCAACGCCGTCTATGCCATGGTCACGTTCAGCGGAAACCTGGGCGACACGCCGTACTCTGGCAATGTCGGGGTGCGCTACGTGGACAACAGCACCGGTTCCGAAGGCCTGATCGTGCAACCCCTCTCGATCGACTATTCCGACCCGACGGCGCCGGAGCTCATCCTGGCGGACCCCGCGTATCTCGAGGTGGGTCATGAATACACCGAAGTGCTGCCTTCCCTGAATCTCCGATTCGATCCGCGTGACGATATCGTCGTGCGGGCTGCGCTCGCAAAAGTGCTCAGCCGGCCGGCGTTCCGGGAGTTGAATCCCAATGCAAGCGTGCAGCCGAACAACCGCACCATGTCGGGCGGCAACGGCCAGCTCGACCCGACCGTGGGAACTCAGGTCGACCTGGCGCTGGAATGGTATTTCGCGGACTATTCGATCGTGTCGTTCGGCCTCTTCGCGAAGGACATAGAGGGCTTCGTTCAGAACGACATCGAACTGGTGCCGTTCCCCGGCGTGACCGACCCCGAAACGAACCAACCGCTTGTCCTCGAGGCCTTCAGACCGCTGAACACCGGAGAGTCCAGCCTGGTCGGCATGGAACTGGCGTTCCAGCGGACGATGGAAGGTCTGCTGCCTGCGCCGTTCGACGGGCTCGGCGTGATCGCCAACTACACGCACATCAATTCCGGATCGGACTTCGTGAGCGCGAAGACGATGGCCGCGTACAGCATTCCGGGACTTTCCGAGAACACGATCAACTTCACCGTGTTCTACGAGAAGGGTCCGTGGAGCGGCCGGGTCTCCTACAACTCCCGCGACGACTTCCTGGACAGTATCGGGCTCGCCTGGGCGCCCCATCCCTATTTCGTCCATCCGTACAAGCAGTATGACGCGTCCTTCGGCTATGCGCCGAACGACAACTTCTCGTTCGCCCTGGAAGGGATCAACCTGACCGACGAGAGCGTCTACTACTACAATCGGGTCGGATCGGGCCAGCAGGACCACTTCTCGAGCGCGATCAACGCCGGGCGCCGGTTCCAGTTCGCCGTGCGCTACAAGCTGTAGCGGGCCTTGCGGTATCGCCGTCAGGCTATATCGCGGGTTGCAAGTGGTTCCTCGACGACCTCGCCTGCTCGGGGCGAGGTCATCGGGGACAGGTTCTTCATGATTGTCCGTTGCGACAGGCGTCCTGTCCCCCAATGGGCATGATGGTCCGCGGGGTGTAACGAAAAGCGTGGGATCAGGGATTTTCGGCGGCCGGGTCGGGGTCACCTACGAGGAATCGGAACCCGACTGGCCCGAGGCCGCCTCGCCGGGCGACGCGCCCAACATTCTCCTGATCCTGCTGGACGACACCGGCTTCGGCAACCTGGGGTGCTACGGTTCGACCATCGAGACGCCCAACATGGACGCGCTGGCGGAAACCGGCCTGCGCTACAACAACTTCCACGTCACGCCGCTCTGCTCCCCCACCCGCGCGTCCCTGCTGACGGGCCGCAACCACCACGCCGTCGGCATTTCGACCATCACCGGATTCGGTGACAGCGGGTACCCCAACCAGCGGGGACGGATCACGCGGCACGCGGCGACCCTGGCCGAGATGCTCAAGCGGGAAGGCTTCGCCACCTTCGCCCTGGGAAAATGGCATCTCAACCCCAACCCCGCCGGCTCTGCCGCCGGACCTCACGACGACTGGCCGCTGCAGCGCGGCTTCGATCGCTTCTACGGATTCCTGCCGGGCGCGACGCCCCAGTTCGATCCGGACCTGACTTGCGACAACCATCCGGTGACGCCTCCGAAGACCGCGGAGCAGGGATACCACCTGACCGATGACCTGGTGGACCACGCCATCGAGTTCATCAACGACCTCAAGGCCGTCCGGCCCGAGACGCCTTTCTTCACGTACTTCGCGACCGGCGCCATGCACTACCCGCACCAGGCGCCGAAGGCTTACATCGACAAGTACCGCGGCCGTTTCGACGAAGGGTGGGACGTCCTTCGCGAGCGCTACTTCAGGCGACAGGTCGAACTCGGGATCGTCCCGCCGGGCACGCGGCTACCGCCGAGCAATCCCGGGGTGCGGCCCTGGGAAACGCTGGGCGAGAACCAGAGGAAGTTCGTGTGCCGGCTGCAGGAGGCCTGGGCGGGGTTCCTCGAACACACCGATGCGCAGATCGGACGCCTCATCGAGCACCTGCGCGCGATAGGCCAGCTCGACAACACCGTGGTCATTCTCACCGCGGACAACGGCACCAGCCAGAACGGCGGGCCGTACGGCGTCATGCACGCCCAGCCGGGAGGCATGCGCAACGCGGCAAACGATGGAC
Organism: uncultured Pseudomonadales bacterium; assembly: GCA_964518405.1. GTDB lineage: Bacteria > Pseudomonadota > Gammaproteobacteria > Pseudomonadales > Azotimanducaceae > VXNE01. Next base: position 6,921 of record CAZFGB010000066.1, read on the forward strand.
GGACCCTGGGGGAGAAACTTGGCAGGCCGCCGCCGCTGGAGGACTTCGACGCGGTACAGGAAAAACTGGATGACATCGGCGGCCCCAACAGCAACTGCGACATTCCGTGGGGCTGGTCGCAGGTGGGGAACACGCCGCTTCGCTGGTACAAGCAGGACACCCACGGCGGCGGCGTGCAGGTGCCGATGATCATCCGCTATCCGCCGGACATCCCGGATCCCGGGGGTATCCGCAACCAGTTCCACTACGTCACCGACATAGCGCCGACCATACTGGAGATGGTCAACGTGCGCCCCCGATCGCGCTACGGCGGATACGACCAGATGCCCATCGCCGGGACCAGCCTCGCCTATACCCTGGAAGATGCGGATTGCCCGACCAGGAAACCCATTCAGCACTTCGAAATGATGGGCAAACGCGGGCTTTGGTGCGACGGCTGGAAGGCCGTTGCCCGGCACGAGCCGGGCGATGACTACGGCGACGACCACTGGGAACTGTTTCACCTGGATGAAGACTTCTCGGAGGTCAATAACCTCGCGCAAGCGGAACCGGACATCTTGAGAAGAATGATCGACCTGTGGTGGGTGGAGGCCGGTCGCCACGGCGTCTTGCCATTGGACGATCGCGCCGGGCAGCGCCGCCCCGCGCGACATGGCTCGCTGACCTGGCGTTTCGTCCCGCCGCTCTCGCGCATACCAAGGGCGCAGTCACCCGCCCTCGGGCGGCGCAGGTGGTCGGTGATGGCCGACATCGGAATCCGGGATGCCCAGTCACAAGGCGTCATCTACAAGCAAGGGTCGTTCCGGAACAGCCTCTCCCTGTTCATGCAGGACGGAACCCTGTGTTTCGCCTACAGGTTGCTCGGAGAACCCAGGTTGGTTCGGGCGCCGACGAAGCTGCCCACGGGCCGCGTCACCGCGGGCGTCGTGTTCGAACCGGGCGATGACGACAAGGGAAGATTCGTCCTCGTCGCCCAGGACCGGGAAATCGATGCGATCGCCATACCGGACGTGACGCAAATCTCAAGCATGCGCGGCGCGGAAGTCGGCCGCGACAGCCAGGGGCCCATGACGGATGCCTACACGCCACCGTTCGAGTTCACTGGAGTCATTCACTCCGTCGACATAGAGGTGGCGGCCGGGTGATCTGTCGCCGTCCGAACGGGGATTCATGACCGGCATCGTGCTGCATATAGGTCTTTCAAAGACCGCCACGACTACGCTTCAACGCGCCGTCTTTCAGAACCATTCGCAGATTCACTACTTGGGGAAGGTCGCTGGAAGCAGGCACGGGCGCGAATGCGCCTCGGCCGACACTTATGAGTTTCTGGCACCTTTGCTGTGGCGAACGGACCAGCCTTGCGATATCGCCGCCGCAAAGGACTTCTATGCCGAGACACTTGTGCCGAGAGCGGGCGCGAACAAGGTCATTCTCGGCTCATGGGAGGGCTTGGGCCAGCAGGGAATCGCATCCTTCGAAACGTCCCTCCAGCGCCTCGCGGCCGCGTGCGGCGTCTGCAAGATACTGATCAGCCTCCGAAACCCGGTTACGCGGTTGCCGTCGATGTATCTGCAGCACTTGAGGGGCAACCAGAAGCAGTTGGCCCGCAGGTACGTCACCTTCGATGAATGGTTGGATTCTCGGGAGCGACAGCTCGGAAATCTGCGGGATGTCATTGCCTATCGAGAGTATGTAGAGATGGCGTTGAGGCTGTTGGGCGCAGCGAACGTCGGTGTCTTTCTTTTCGAAGCATTCCAGTCCGACCCCGAGCAATACCTGCGGGATGTCTCGGAATACTTGAGCGTCGATGCGAACGAGACCATGGAGTTGGCCGAGGGTCAGCACCATCACACCCGGTTGTTCGAGTCGCAGGTCAACAGGATGCAGGCAATACATTCGTCGCTTGCAGGTCGCCTCGCATGGCGTCTCTCCAGCGTGGAGAGAAGGAAAAAGTCCATAGGTTTCTCCGATCGGGAGGGTGTCATCCAATCGACGGTTGCCGGTGACTCTCCCGCCTCGGTGGAGCTGTCTCCCGAAACCGTGCAGCGGATATCGGATGCTTCGCGAGAGGGCAACAACTGGCTTGCGGACGAACTGCGCCTTGAACTGGGAAAATACGGGTACGCGCTCTAGTGCGTGATGAACCAGCCAGATGTTGCGTAACGAGATGACAACCAGACGTAATCACCCGGGGGGAGCGGTATGGCAGACACCGATAGTGAGATGCACCTGCGCGAACAACTGGTCGCGCACTACAAGAGGGTCGAGGCCCTCGGTCTGAACGAGATGTCGTCCGGCAACTTGAGCGTAAGGTTCGGCGACAGGATGTTGATCTCGCCGAACGGAGCGACCGCGGAATCCATCGCCGTCGACACCGTTGTCGAGACGTCGTTCGACGGGAACCACCAGGGCGAGCGCCTGCCTTCATCGGAGTGGCGCATGCATGCGGCCATCTACGAAAAGTACGCCGACGCCCAGGCGGTGGTGCACACCCACTCGGATTACTGCGTCGCCGTCGCGAGCCACGTGACGCGGCTGCCCGGCTTCCACTATCTCGTGGGCGTGTTCGGCGGCGACGATGTCCCGTGCGTCCCCTACTCCACGTTCGGCCGACGGAAGCTTGCCGAAGATGCGTCCGAGGCGCTCGCCGACCGCACGGCATGCCTGCTCGGGAACCACGGAATGATCGCGCGCGGACCGAACCTGCGGCGCGCCGTCAACCAGGCCCAACGCCTGGAGATCATGTGCCGGCAGTACGTGCTGGCCCGGCAACTGGGCGAACCGAAACGGCTGACTGCGGCCGATTGGGAAGACTTCTCGAAAAAAGCGGAAGAGATGGCGTACGCCAGGAACGGCTGACAGCCCGCATATGAACGCTACCCATTTCGACACTCCAGAAGACGCTTACTTCGGCTTTTTCGAGGCCGACGCCTCGCAGGACGGCGACGCCTGGGCCGCCGTGATGAGTTATCCCCATGCGCGTGTTGCTGCGTCGGGCGAAGTCCTCTACTTCGAAACGGCAAGGGACTACGCCGATGAAGCCGACTGGAGTTCCAGAGTGGCGACGGGTTGGGTGCGGACCCGGGGTCGTGAACCGGTGCGCCTGCACGAGTCTTCCGACCGGGTCCTTCTCCTGGGCGGCTGGACTCGATTCAACGCCGAGCATGAACCCATCCTGTGGAACCGGGTCGCGAGATTGCGGATTTCAGGAAACGATGCCAATGGCCAGTCGTAATCCGGACCGACCCAATCTCCTGTTCGTCCTGACCGACGACCAGGGCGCGTGGGCCATGGGTTGCGCCGGCAATGCGGAGATCAGGTCCCCCAACCTGGACCGGCTGGCGCGGGAAGGAATCCGCTTCGACAATTTCTTCTGCACATCGCCCGTCTGCTCGCCAGCCCGGGCATCGATCCTGACCGGCAGGATTCCCTCCCAACATGGCGTGCACGACGCCCTGATGTGGCAGTCGGATACGAGCAAGGCCGGGCTCGACCGCGAGGTACCGGCGGACCGCGTCCAGTTCCTGCTCGGAATGCCGACATACGCCGAGCTGCTTCGCGATCGCGGCTACGACACCTGCCTCTCGGGCAAGTGGCACCTCGGCGACGGCCTCGAGCCCCGATGCGGTTTTGATACCTGGATCCCCATGCCCTACGGCGGCACCAGCTATTTCAACGTGCCCGTCGTGGCCGACGGTCGTCTCGACAAGCACGAAACCTATGCAACGGAACTGTTCACCGACAACGCGCTGAAGTTCCTCGCGGCACAGGCGAGCGAAGACCGTCCCTTCTGCCTCGCCGTCCACTACACGGCGCCGCGCAAGCCATGGGGACGCGAGCATCATCCGCAGGCGATGTGGGACGCGTACCACGACCGCTGCGCGTTCGATTCGGTCCCGGGTCCGGACGAACCATTGCCGGTCGGCTTCAACGCCGGTCCCGTCGATGCCGAAACGCGAAGACAGCATCTCGCGGGCTACTTCGCCGCGATCGAAGGAATGGACCGTCACGTCGGCCGGCTGCTGGACTGGCTTGAAGCCCGGGACTTGAGGAGCAATACGCTGGTCGTGTTCATGAGCGACAACGGCATGAACATGGGGCATCACGGCCTCTACGGAAAGGGCAACGCGACCTGGCCGCAGAACATGTTCGACACCAGCGTCAAGGTGCCCTGCCTGATCAGCCGGCCGGGGCATGTCCCGGAGAATCGGGTCAACACCGATCTCCTGAGCCAGTACGACTGGCTGCCGACCCTCATGGAATATACCGGCGCTCCTGACTGCGTCCCCGACGGCCTGCCCGGACGTTCGTTTTCGCCGCTCCTTGACGGCCGGCCCATCGGCGAACGAAGGAGCGTCTACGTGTTCGACGAATATGGACCGGTGCGCATGATCCGCTCGCAGGAGTGGAAGCTGGTCTGGCGCTACCCGGCGGGAGCCCATGAGCTCTACAACGTCGCGGAAGACCCGGAAGAGCGCGTCAACCTGTTCGGTCAGCGCGGCCACGCCGATCGCATTCGGGCCCTGCGCCGGGAGCTCGACGACTGGTTCGCCAGCTACATGGATCCCGAGCTAGATGGATCGAGGCTCCCCATTACCGGCCGTGGCCAACTTGACCATGCGACGCGGGAAGGTGCCTTCGCCTATCGGTTTCCCTGGATTGACTAAGGTCAACACCGAAACCCATGCACGATATATTTGACACACGACCACTACAGCAGATTCAGGGGTTCAGATGAAGCACCGCCCGTTAGGAACATCCGGTCTTGAAGTTTCTATCGTCGGCCTTGGTACCGATACCTTCAGCCGCCGCCGTGTAGACAAACAAACCGTAAACGAGATCATCGGCGCAGCCAGTGATATGGGAATTACGCTCATCGATACCGCTTACCTGTACGGTGGTGGAGACTCCGAAGAGTTCATCGGCAGCGCCATCGCCGGCCGCCGGGACGAGTTCGTGATCGCAACGAAGGGTGGACACCATGCCCACGGCATCCCGAACCGGGTCAATCTCACCAGGCAACTCGAGAGCAGCCTGAAACGGTTGAATACCGACTACGTCGACCTGTACCAGGTGCACGTCCTGTACAACGCGACATTTCCCATGGAAGAAATGATGCAGACGCTGAACGACATGGTTCGCAGCGGCAAGGTCCGCTACGTGGGCCTGTCCAATATCTATTGCTGGCAGCTCTGCCGCTGCAACGACCTGGCGGAATTCCATGGCTGGGACAGGGCCATCAGCGTGCAACAGCACTACCACATGTTCGAGCGGGAAGTTGAGTCGGACGTCAGCCAGTATTGCCAATGGGCCGGCGTTGGCATATTGCCCTTTTTCCCGCTGGGTTGCGGACTCCTCGCTGGAAGATATACGCGCGGGGAGGAACCCCCGAAAGATAGCAGGGCCGGATCCGGGCGCGGCGGTTCGACGCGTTATTTCGATTACTACGGCACCAAAGCCGGCCACGACACCATCGAAGCGCTGGAGGAATTTGCACGGTCACGCGGGCACACGCCCGCACAACTCGCGATTGCCTGGCTGCTGCACCGCCCCATGGTCAGTTCGGTCATCGCCGGTGTCAGCAAGCTGTCTCAGTTCGAGGACAACGTGGGGGCCGCCGAGTGGGAACTCACGGACGATGAACTGAAGGAGCTGAATCACCTGATCGGCGCACCACGGCGTCCGGTGCCAACAAGCTGGGAGTGGACGGAAAGGGAGTTGGACCGGGTCTTGCCGTCTTACCACCCCGACTATGACCCGCTGGAGCCGAGCGTCTAGGCTTGCGGGACACGGCACTGGGTCCCTATGCGCAACATTCTCTTTCTGATGACCGACCAGCAGCGCTGGGACGCGATGGGTTCCAGTGGCGGCTGGGTGAATACGCCCAACCTGGATCGCATCGCCGGGCAGGGGGTGAGCTTCAGCAGTGCGGTCACGACATCGCCGCTGTGCGTGCCCGCGCGCGTGACCCTGGCAACCGGCAGGTACCCGCACAACAACGGTGTCTGGGGCCATATCCCCTACTCCGTCCCGGCGGACGCCGATCACTGGATTCGCGAGATCAGGAATCTTGGGCTTAGAACAAGCCTGTTCGGCAAAACGCACCTGCACCCGCACGGCCCCTCGGACCTTCGGGACAAGGAGCATCTCCTGCACGCCCTGGGCTTGGACGATGTGGCCGAGATCGGTGGTCCTCGCGCCTCCACGACCGCGATGAGCCATATGACGGCGATCTGGGAGAAGAAGGGTCTGCTCGAAGCGTACCGTGACGACTTCCGGGAGCGGGCTGCCAACAAGCCACACGTGGTTCGTCCCTCGGTTCTTCCGCTCGCGGACTACTACGACGTCTACGTCGGTCAGCAGGCCAAGCGGTACCTGTCATCCTACGACAGGGACGAGCCCTGGTTCTGCTGGGTCAGTTGGGGCGGCCCGCACCAGCCCTGGGACACGCCTGAACCCTATGCGAGCATGTACGATCCCGAGTCCATGCCGCAGCCCGTGAAGCACGATGCCGACGTGCCTCGGCCAAGAGGATGGATTGACCGCATGTTCGAGCACAGGCGGAACTTTCCCGCCTTCGAGGCGGGCGAAGTGGGCGCTATGCGGGCCGACTACGCCGGCAGCGTTTCCCTGATCGACGACCAGATTGGCGAGATCCTCGCCGTCATCGAAGAACGCGGAGAAATGGACTCCACGGTCATCGCCTTCACCTCGGATCACGGGGAGATGAATGGCGACCATGATCTCATCGCCAAGAGCAACTTCTATGACGGCGCGGTCCGTGTGCCGCTGATCGTCAGCACGCCGGGTGCCGAGTATTCGGGGGTCGTGAACGACAGTCCGGCGGAAACCGTCGACCTGGGACCGACGCTGGTGGAACTCGCCGGCGGTGAACTGGGGTATCGCCAGTTCGGCAAGTCCCTGACCGGTGCACTTGACGGCAGCCAGCATCGTGAAGACGCCCTCTCGGAAATCGAGGGCGAGTTCATGCTGATGAACGACGAGTGGAAGATCGCGCTCAATAGTCTTGGCGAGACCTATATGCTATTCGACCGCAGGAATGACCCCGACGAAGAACACAATCTCGCGGGCCTCCCCGAGCACCGGAGCGTCGCGGATGCGATGCGGCTCAGGATTCTCGAGCGGATTGTCCAGAGCCAAGTATTCGAAGGTTAGCTTCTATCCGTTATCCGCCACCTCCCACCAGCTTCCACCCATCGCAAATGAAGACAACCACGATAAGAAACACGGACCTGCACGTCAGCATGTTCTGCCTCGGCGGCCAGAGCTTCGGTTCCCGCGACGACAGGACTGTCTCCTATGCCATGCTGGATCAGTTTGTCGACGGTGGCGGCAACTTCTTGGATACCGCAAACAATTACGCCATATGGAACGGGCGAGGCGGCGAAAGCGAAACCATGCTGGGCAACTGGCTGGCCGATCGCGGCAACCGCGACCGGATGGTCCTTGCGACCAAGATGGGCGGTCGCGCAAAGGACGCCCCCATGTCGTCGAAACCGGAACACATTCGCCGCGAGTGCGAGCGCAGCCTCAAACGGCTGCGGACCGATCGCATCGATCTGTACTACTTCCACTGCGATGACCGTTCCGTGCCGCTCGAGGACCAGCTCGGCACGATGGACGAACTCGTCCGGGAAGGCAAGGTGCGCCACGTTGGCGCCAGCAACTTCCGCGCCTGGCGCTTGGCCGAAGCGGCCGGGGTGAGCGCGGCCAACGGCATCACCGCCTTCTGCTGCGTGCAGCAGCGCTATACGTACCTGCGGCCGCGGGTGGATGCGGATTTTGGATTTCAGAAATCCACCAATGACGACCTGCTCGAATACTGCAGGGAGCGGGACTTTCAACTTGTCGCCTACTCACCTCTTTTGGGCGGCGCGTACATTCGGGAAGACCGCGAGATCCAGCGGCAATATCGGCATGCGGATTCGGATGCACGCAAGGCAACGCTGTTTCGGATCGCCGAAGAGATCGGCGCCACACCCAACCAGGTGATTCTCGCCTGGCTTACCGGGCGCGGCGTCATTCCGATATCCGGCGCCAGCAAGGCCGAGCAGCTAAGCGAGAGCCTGATCGGCTTCGACCTGACCCTGTCCAAAGAAATCCTTGCACGCTTGGACACAGCAGGCGCGGACAATGGGTAGCGCCGAGAAGCAGCGCAAAGAACACCACAAGAGAACAGCTCGAAAACGCAGCGCAAGAGGAGCCAGGGATGGCGAACAAACAGGAAACACAACCCCGGATCGTCACGCTCGAGCGTCCCGAACATCACTACGCCCTGCTGACCGCGGCCGACGGCAGGATGCTCGGTCTCGACGACGATGGTCGCCTCGGCCTGTTCGACGAAGCCGATGATCGCGTCATCTGGGATCGGGCGGCCGAAGGCGTGAAGCACATCGCAACCGGCAAGGAGCTGGCGGCCGACATCGATGACGATGTCTGCACGTTGTACGTCGGTGCGGAGAAAAAGGACCTCCGCTTCTGCCATGGTCCGGAAAAGCTGCCTTCCGCGTATGTCGCGCACCTGCGGCGGGAAGGCTGGGTGTGTCTCAACTCCATCCTTCCGCCGGAGACCGTCGAACGACTGGAGCGCGTCGCCCGCACGGGTCGCCACGAGCATCTCGAGCAGGACAACGACATTCCGAAGATCTGCCAGGACGCCGCCGTCGGCAAGGCGGTGGCCGAGCCGGTATCGCTCTGGGTGCTTCGGGAGTATCTGCAGACCCGGGACATACACCTGGGCCACCCGCCCGGGTTCAACGTTCTACCGCCCGAAACGCTGGCGCAGGCAGGCCGTCGCTGGCATTCCGATATCCCCTATACGCCATCGGCGAGTCCTCAACCCGTATTCCCCCGAAAGGGGCCGCCCAAAGCGTGCAACCGCAATACGTTCGTGTCGGATTTCACCCACCTGAACGGCGCGACGATGTTCACACCCGGCTCCCACCTCGTTGATTCCGGCCCGCCTGAAGAGTGGAACGCGCCGCTGCAGCGTGGTGAACTGCCTTACAGCGGACCAGAGGCTACAGTCCTCGAGGCGCCGGGCGGCAGCATGATTCTCTATGACGCGAGAACCTGGCACCGCGCCGGGTTCAATCGCAGCGACCGCAAACGAGGCATGATGGCAACGAATTACGCGACTCCGGATGTGGTGCCCAAGCGGGACACCAGACCCGCCTGCAAGCGCCTGCACCAGTCGGCGGTCTATCGCGAGCTGAATGCGAGGGAACAGCGGGATGTAACGGATCTGCTCACGAACGTACCGGACTTCGCGTAACCAACAGGAGGTCGTTGTCAGTGGCCAGAAAACCCAACGTTCTTTGGATCAGTTTTGAAGACTGCCTGCCGCTTTACGGGTGCTATGGCGACAGGATAGCGAGGACGCCAGCGGTCGACCGGCTGGCATCCCAGGGGTGCATCTATCCCAATGCTTTCTCGACGGCGCCAATCTGCGCGCCGGCGCGGGCGGCGGTGATCACCGGGATGTATCCCACCAGCATCGGCGCGCACCATATGAGAACGACCCGCGGGCAAGCCTACGACGCACCGGTCCCGCACTACGCCAAGTGTCTCGGCGAGTACTTCAGAAGAGAGGGTTACTACTGCTCCAACAACGTCAAGACGGACTACCAGTTCGAACCGCCTTTCGCCGCCTGGGATGATTGCTCCAACACCGCGCACTGGAGAAACCGGCCTGATCCATCGGCGCCTTTTTTCGCCGTGTTCAACCCCGAATACACCCACGAGTCCGGCATGTGGGAGGAAAAGCGCACATGGCCGTTCAACTACATCGTGCCGAAGTGCAAGGAAACCACCGATCCGGATTCCGTCGAGGTGCCGCCGTACTTTCCGGATACGCCCAAAGTCCGAAGGAGTATCGCCAGGAACTACGACAACATGTCCCTTTGCGATCAGGTCATGGAAGCGTTGCTCGGGCAGCTTGAGGAAGACGGCCTGGCCGACAACACCATTGTCGTGCACTGGAGCGATCACGGGCCGATGCCCAGGGGCAAACGCCACCCCTACGACCAGGGCATACATTCGCCGATGATCATTCGCTGGCCGGAGGTGATCGAGCCGGGCACGACCAGTGACAGGCTGGTCAGCACCGTCGACCTGGGCCCCACCATGCTCAGCGCCTGCGGCATCACCGTGCCGCCGCATATGCAGGGGCGGGCCTTCCTGGGCGCGCAGGACACGCCCGAGAGGAAATACATCCATGCTTCGGTAGACCGTTCCGATGCCGACAACGACATGGTCAGGGCGGTCAGGGACAAGACCTACAAGTACATCAAGAACGGGTTTCCCGAGAAGCCGTATCTCATCTGGAATGCCTTCCGGAACCGGCATCCCATCATGCAGGAGTGGTACCGCTGCTGGATGGCAGGCACGCTCGATGAGACGCAATCGCTCATGTTCGCCGAGAAACGGCCCGTAGAAGAGCTTTACGATACCCGGACCGATCCCTGGGAGGTCCATAACCTGGCCGAAGACGACCGCTACGGGGAGGTGCTTGACCGCATGCGGGAAGAACTCGATCTCTGGCAGAAAGAAACCCGGGATCTTGGACTGCTCGACGAACGGGTCATGAAGGCCATCCACTATCCGAATGGCGAAAAGCCGGTTTGCACGGAGGCAGCGTGCCTCGTCTTCGCAGCGGGCTCGTACGGGCAGGAACGGGCACCGGATGCGTTCAGCCTGCCGGAGGAGCGGCACCGACTGCAGCTGTTCAGTCCGACGCAGGGATGCAGCATCTGTTTCACCCTGGAACAGGGCGAGCGGCCGTCCTGGCAGATGTACACGGCGCCCATCCGGCTGCCCGGCGGCCGTCATCGCCTCAGGACAGTGGTATCGAGGATCGGGTATCACGACAGCCCCGAAAAGACATTCGAGATCACGGTGACGCCGGGCAAACCGGACAAACCGGAGAAGCCGGGAATTGCTTGAGCTCGGCGTCATTGCCGATGACCTCACCGGCGGCATGATGGTGGCCAGCCTGTTGGAGCGGGAAGGTGTTTCCTGCCCGCTGGTGACATCCACCGAGGCGCTCGCCGGACTTGACCGGGATGCCGAAGCGGTGGTTGTCGGGCGCAAGATTCGGTTGCTGCCGCCGGAAGAAGCGGTTGCGGACGCGCGCCGGTCCGCCCGGGCGCTGCTCGCCAAGCGGGCAAAACGCATCTACTACAAGTACAGCGCCCTCTTCATGTCGTCCGAGAGGGGCAACATCGGACCCGTCTCCGAGACCCTGATGGCATTGACCGGCGCCGACCATGTCCTGTTCTGCCCGACCTGGCGCGGCGCCACCGTGTACCTGGGGAGGCTCTTCGTGAACGACGTGATGCTGCACGAGTCGGGCGCCAGCCGCGACCCGGCAACGCCGATGACCAATTCCAACCTGTTGGAAGTCCTGCGGGCGCAGAGCCGGGTTGGGGTAGGGCTCTTGCCCCTTCGCGTTCTGCGCCGCGGGAGACCCGCCGCCCAAGAGTTCCTCGCCGAGCGGACGCGCGGCGGGACCCCATTTTTCATCGCGGACGCGATCGAGAGCGAGGATGTCGCGCGAATCGCCGAACTGGGGGCGGATTCCGCGTTGAGCACGGGGGCCGACTGGTTGCCGGTCCACCTGGCGCGCAACTGGCGACAGCGACGGGAAACAACCGAGCCGCGCGCGTTGCTGCCGCCGGCGCCCGGGTACGAGGCCGTTCTGTCCGGCAGCTGCAGCCCCAAGACGAACCGCCAGGTCAGGGCTTTCGAACAACGGCACCCCCTGTTCAGGATCGACCTGCTGCAGGCTGCCAGCGACTCGAACACGGCGGACAGGATCGTTGACTGGGCGTCGGACAAGTTGAAACAGGGGCCGGTCGGCATCGCCACGACCACCGATCACGAAGGCGTCGAGCGCGCGCAGGGAGCGCTTGGCCGACAGGGGGCGGCAGACCTGGCGGAAGACCTGATGGGGCGCGTGACCCGATGCCTGCACGGAATCGGCGTCCGCAAGTTTGTCGTCGCCGGCGGCGAGACCTCGGGAACCGTCATCGATACGCTGGGCATCGACAGGCTTCGCGTCTCCCCGTTCGACCACCTGGGAGGCGGCTACTGCCATTGGGCCGGCGCTGATCCGATATCCCTCGTCACCAAGGCGGGCGGCGCCGGCGAAGAGGACTTCTTCGATGCCGCGCTGCGGCGCATGCGCGATGCCGATGCGGCGGGATAACATGCGGGGCCGACAGGTGCCGATTGCGGGGCGCCGGGATGGATGGCGAAGGCGAGAGCATGGCAACAGACACATCTGGCGGCACGACAGTGAATCGTGACGAGAGCAGCGGTTGGTCATCGGCGCGCGACCGGTCGGAGCTGCGCCGCTTTACCGATCAATTGCGGCGGGATGGCCTGGCGGGGCCGTTCGAGTTGGCTGACAAGTCGATCCTCGATGCGGTGTCTGAAGTGGCCATCGGACTACAGGCACTGCAACGGGCGCAGAATTCGCTGGCGACGCTGGCGGGACAGGAGGATCAGCTGCGCCACACCACGTTGATCAACAGGCACATGGCGTTTCGCGAGGTAAGGGAACTCTTTCTCGACGCCAACCTGCAGTCCGCGGTGGCCGACTGTTTCGGCAAGGATCTGTTGCTCTGGCAGACCAAGTTCTTCCCGAAGTACGAAGGCGTCGGAGAAAATCGATGGCACCACGACCGCATCATCGAAAACGGCAATGACCCGGTCAGGATCTACGACACCAGCAATCACTTCTCCTTTGTCGTGGCCCTGTCCGATCTCGGCATGGAACACGGCAGGATCGAGTACATAAGGGGATCGCATTTGCCCATCGACGGTTTCGACAGGGATATGCCGCGCCTGTTCGACGAAATGCCGGAGGTGGTCCACGACAGGATCACGCCACTGACGCTCAAGAGAGGCGAGTTCGCGGTGTTCCACTCCGCGTTGCTGCACCGCAGCCTGGCTTACGGACACAGGGAGGAAGACTGGCGCCCCGGCTACTTCGGTGCCCCCGACCCGGAGCTCCGAAGGAATGCCGACATCCGATCCGGCAGAATCTCGTTGGCCGCGAGGCTCGCCAGGAAGGGAACGGTCATTCCGGAAAGATGGGGTTCGAATCCGGCCGGGGCGGCGCACGCCATCGCTGAGCCGGTCCCCTACTACGACGCGATCCCGGAGCAAATCCGCGCCAGGGCGTCGGTGGTAATGCCGTTCAACTAGTGCTCCGTCAAGCCAAAATCTGCGGGTATCTGCGGGTCTTTTTGCCCCCTGGACTTTGTTGCTCCTCCTTGTGTGGCGCCTGCCACACGGCGTCGTCGCGCCTCGCCAGGAACCAAAAATCCCTCGCAGCTACACTCGCATCTTTAGACTTGACGGAACACTAG
>CAZFGB010000067.1:0-15119 GCA_964518405.1 uncultured Pseudomonadales bacterium
CTAGTGTTCCGTCAAGTCTAAAGATGCGAGTGTAGCTGCGAGGGATTTTTGGTTCCTGGCGAGGCGCGACGACGCCGTGTGGCAGGCACCACACAAGGAGGAGCAACAAAGTCCAGGGGGCAAAAAGACCCGCAGATACCCGCATATTTGGGCTTGACGGAGCACTAGAGATGCGGCGGTCTGATCCTCCCGCCATCCATCCCGCCACGGTTCCGGTCATCGTCCGTAAACGTCCTTGATCCCTCGGCGTGGCCGCCCGGAAACGGTGCGGTGCGGCGCTGCGTCGCGCGCGTCACTCGGCCCGATCATGTATCGCCATCCCGGGGTCGCGTAGGATAGGGGGAGGAGGCCGGAACGTTGGATCGTCTCCGGTACTTCCATGGTCGGCGAGCGGGGCCGGGCCAGAGCCCTCAGCCGGGGAGCGCGAGGGGATACCCCTCGCAAGAGAGAGTTCGAAGCCGAAGGCGCCGGCTGTGGGGCACTCGCCGCGTGCCGCGGCCGCGGGAAGGACAGCTACAACGGATTCGTGCCGTGGCGGAAGACTACAGAGACCTGATCCAGAAAGCGTACCGGTCGTGGTTGGGAGGACGAGGCTTCAAGCCGCGCCGAGGTCAGCGCGAGATGATCGCGTACGTCACCCGCGCCCTGACCGGCGACCGCCCGCGTCTTTGCGTGATCGAAGCGGGCACGGGCACCGGCAAGACCGCCGCGTACTGCCTGGCCGTCATTCCCATCGCGCAGGCGCTGGGCGTGCGGGTGCTGATCAGCACGGCGACGGTAGCGCTGCAGGAGCAGGTGGTTTTCGGTGATCTGCCGGACCTGCAGGCGCATACCGATCTCGACTTCGACTTTGCGCTCGCAAAGGGCCGGCGACGCTATGTCTGCCTGAAGCGGCTCGACGAGCGGCGTTATGGCGACGGCGCGCAGGAGTCCCTCCTGGAAGCGCCCGAACCGCAGGATGTGCCCACCTACCGAAAGATGTTGGCCGCATTCGAAGAAGGCGCCTGGGATGGCGAACTCGATACCTGGGAGGAGGGCGTTCGGCCGCAGGCGTGGTCCGCCGTGACTACGGACCATCGCGGTTGCACGCGCAACAGGTGTGGTTTCTTCGGCCGCTGCCCGTTCTACCAGGCGCGCCGCAACGTCGAAGATGCGCTCGTCGTGGTCGCGAACCATGATCTCGTGCTGGCGGACCTGAGTTTGGGAGGGGGCGTCGTGCTGCCGCCGCCGGAGGAAGCCATCATGGTGGTCGACGAGGCGCATCACCTGTCGGACAAGGCCCGCGAACACCTGACGGCGCGAGCCCGGCTGCGCGGTACGCGAGATTGGCTGGAACAGGCGGAGACGACCGTTGGCACGTGCGCCCAGCATTTTTCGCGACCGCCGGAACTTGTCACCCTGGCGGCAACGCTGGCGCAAGAGGTCTCTGCCGCGGCGGGATTGATTCGAGACGTCGAGCACCTGGCGGAACAGCTCGACTTCGACCGCGGATGGGACGAGCGCGCCAACCACAGATTCGCCCTGGGTCGCATCCCTCGGGAAATCGCCCATGCATGCGAGCCCCTTGGCGGCAGTCTCAGCAGTCTGGCCGAACGTTTTGCGACCTTCCGCGGCTACCTTGAGCAGGTATTGGCGGGCGAACGCGACTGGCCCAATGCGTATCTCGCCGAGGACTGGCTCGGTCCCGCGGGGCAGATGACGGCGCGTGCGGAGGACGCCGCAATGCTGTTTCGCGACTACGCGTCAAGCGCCGACGGCGAGGTTGATGGCCGGCTCATGGCGCGCTGGGTGACCCGGTTGAGCTTCGAGAAGGACGCCGACCTGGAGTTCGTGTCCGCCCCGCTGCAACCCGGCGATACGCTTCGCGAACGGATGTGGGAACGCTGCTACGGCGCGCTCTGCACGTCCGGTACGATGCGCGCGCTGGGCAGCTTCGACCGCTTCCTCGAGAAATCAGGCTTGCCGTCGGATGTGAGCCAGCACTTCAT
The DNA here is from genome assembly GCA_964518405.1 of uncultured Pseudomonadales bacterium. GTDB lineage: Bacteria > Pseudomonadota > Gammaproteobacteria > Pseudomonadales > Azotimanducaceae > VXNE01. The sequence goes on from CAZFGB010000067.1 coordinate 1,989, forward strand.
CCCCAGTCCGTTCGACTATCGGCGACTCGCCAGCTTCAATGTGCCCCAGATGCGATCCGATCCGCGCAACCGTCAGGCGCATACGGAGGAGATCGCCGGGATGCTTCCGGAACTGCTGGAACTCGAACCGAGCGCGCTGGCGCTGTTCTCGTCCTGGGGGCAGTTTCGTGAAGTGACGGCGGCGTTGCCGAAACGCATCCGGGAGCATTGCCGCCTGCAGGACGAAGGGTCCAAACAGGCGCTGCTGCAGACGCACCGATCCGCCGTGGATGCCGGCGAACCGAGCTACATCCTGGGATTGGCGAGTTTCGCCGAAGGCGTAGACCTGCCGCACGAGTACTGCCGCCACGTCATCATCGCCAAGCTGCCGTTCGCGGCGCCCGACAACCCCGTGGATCAGGCCTTCGCCGAATGGTTGGAGAGTCAGGGACGCGCGCCGTTCTTCGAGGTCGCCCTGCCGGAGGCGGCGCTTCGTCTCGTGCAGGCGTGCGGCCGGCTCATCCGCCACGAAGAAGACCACGGCAGGATAACCCTGCTGGACCGCCGCGTCGTTACGTTCCGCTATGGCCGGTCGATCCTGGATTCTCTGCCGCCGTACCGGTTGGAAATCGGTTCCAGCGCCTACGAACCTGCGCCTTGATCGGCACTTGCGCGCCGTTCGGCGGCGCCGCCTCGTAGCCTCTCCCGTTCCCTTGCGATCACCCTGCGGTTCCACTCGCGTCCCCAGACTCCGAGGATGACATTGGTCAATGCGGCGGCGGCGAATATGCCCGTGTAGCCGAAATATCGGCTCGCCACCAGCGCCATCGGCACGTAGAACACGAACAGCCGCAGCAGCGACAGGACCAGCGCGGGGGCAGGTCTGGATAGCGCCTGGAACGCGCCATTGGCGACGTTGAGCATTCCGGCGAAGCCGAGGGTGATGGGCAGGATGTAGAGATAGGTCGTGGCGGTGGCGACCACTTCGGGATCGTCGTTGATCAGCGATACGAACAGCCGGCCACCTATCCACATGATCGTGGCGGCGATCGCGCCCCACAGCAGGCAATAGCGATAGCAGAGGGCGAGCGCGCGGTCGACCCGTTCGTACAGGCGGGCGCCCCAGTTCTGCCCGACCAGCGGCGTTGTGCTCGACGAAATACCGATCACGACCATGAACACCACTGCGTCTATGCGGGCGGCGACACCGAAGCCGGCGACCACGGCGGTGCCGAAGGAGGCGAGCAGCCGCGTAATGACGGCGGAGGACAGCGGTTCGATGAGGTTGGTCGCCATGGCCGGAATGCCGACATGGAGGATGGTTCGCGCCGAGGCTAGAAAGGAGGCGAGGGAAAGCCGAATCATGCGTCGCTTGAGCGCGAACCAGTATGCGGTCATCAGGAAGGACACTGAACGCGCGAGGACGAACGACCAGGCGGCGCCATCGACGCCGAGAGCGGGAAACCCGAACCAGCCAAAGATGAGAAACGGTCCGATCAGGACCTGCAGTCCCGATCCAACCGCCATGACATATCCCGGAAACGCCGGATCGCCGATGGACCGCATCAGGCCCGACCCCACCATCGCCAGGCCGAAGAGGGGAAATCCAAGGGCCCATATCGCGACATAGGAGACGACGAGATCGAGGATTTCTCCGCGCGCGCCCAACAGGTGAAACAGGGGCTCGGCGAACAGGAGAAGCAGGACGGCGCAGACGACGTTGAACACGAGGTCCAGGAAGAGGCCGTGACTGGCGAGGACGGCCGCGCGTTCATGCTGGCCGCCGCCCACGGCGCGCGCCAGCACGGCGCTGGTCCCGATACCTATCCCTCGCGAGGCGGCGCTCAAGGCCATGACGATGGGAAACGTGAAGGTGACGGCCGCGATGGCGCTGGTGCCGAGAATGCCGAGATAGACCGCCTCGACGAATTGCGCCAGGGTCATGGCGAGAAATCCCATGATCATGAACCCGGACAGGCGCATCACGTGTCGCGGCAAATCGCCGTCGGTGAAGCTCCCGTGCGGTCGCGTGGCACTCATCGGGGTTGCATGATCGAACGTCCAGTCCGCTACACTATAGGGATAGAGGAGCTTTGGGCGGATTTTCTCGTTGCCGCGCCGAAGCAGGGCCGCGGTGCGGGCATCGAGGCTGCATTGCGCGGGCTGTAGGGTGCTGGAGGTTTTTTTTGGCGGCGATGTCCGTGGATCGACGGACATCGTGGGACTACCGCATCAACTGCGCGTCGCGGATCATCGTTATCTCGTCCCGAAGCGCCGCGGCTTCCTCGAACTCCAGGTTCTTCGCGTGATCGAGCATTTCGCGTTCGAGCCTGTCCAGCAGCTTGCCGAGTTCGGCGGGATTCTCCGGCGTTAGCCTGCGCTCGCCCGACCGGCGATCGCCGGATCGGCGGCCGGCTTTCGCCCTGCCGGGAATGGCGCGGGCGCTCTCCATGATGTCGGGAATGTCCTTGACGATTCCTTTCGGCGTGATGCCATGCGCGGCGTTGAACCGTATCTGCTTCGCTCGCCGCCGTTCGGTCTCGTCGATGGCTGCGCGCATGGATCCCGTGATCGTATCCGCATAGAGAACGGCGCGGCCGTTCAGGTTTCGCGCGGCGCGTCCTATGGTCTGAATCAGCGAACGCTCGGCGCGCAGGAAGCCTTCCTTGTCGGCATCGAGGATCGCGACCAGCGAGACCTCGGGCATGTCCAGCCCCTCGCGCAGGAGATTGATGCCGACGAGGACATCGAACACGCCGAGGCGAAGGTCGCGAATGATCTCGGTGCGCTCGACAGTGTCGATGTCGGAATGCAGGTAGCGCACGCGCACGCCGTGCTCGTCGAGGTATTCGGTAAGGTCCTCGGCCATGCGCTTGGTCAGTGTCGTGACAAGCACGCGCTCGCCCTTCGCCACGGTCGTCCGGATTTCCTCGAACAGGTCGTCCACCTGGGTCGATGCGGGGCGAACGGTCACCTCGGGATCGACCAGGCCGGTGGGCCGCACCACCTGCTCGACGACCTGGCCCGCGTTCTCTTCTTCATACCCGCCCGGCGTGGCGGATACGAAGATCATCTGCGGCGACAGGGTTTCCCATTCGTCGAATCGGAGCGGCCGGTTGTCGAGCGCCGACGGCAGCCGAAAGCCGTATTCGACCAGTGTTTCCTTGCGCGACCGGTCTCCCTTGTACATGCCTCCGAGTTGCGGGATCGTCACATGGGATTCGTCGATGATCAGGAGGGAGTTTTTCGGCAGGTAGTCGAACAGGGTAGGAGGAGGCTCCCCCGCCTCGCGACCGGAAAGATAGCGCGAGTAGTTCTCGATGCCGCTGCAATACCCGACCTCCTTGATCATTTCCAGGTCGAAGCGCGTACGTTGCTCCAGGCGTTGCGCCTCCACCAGCTTGTCGTTGGCCCTGAGGTAGTCGACGCGGTCGCGGAGTTCTTCGCGGATATCGTCGATGACGGCGAGTATGCGTTCCCTCGGCGTGACGTAGTGGGTCTTGGGGAACACCGTGTAGCGGGGGACGCGGCTCGCGACTTCGCCGGTCAGGGGATCGAACACCGAGAGGTTCTCGATCTCGTCATCGAACAGCTCGATGCGCACCGCCTGCTTCTCGGACTCCGCCGGAAACACGTCGATCACATCGCCCCGGACGCGGTAGGCGCCGCGCTGAAACGCGGTGTCGTTTCGCGTGTACTGCAACTCCGCCAGTCGCCGCACGATGTGGCGTTGATCGATGCGGTCGCCGCGGTCGAGGTGCAGCACCATCCGAAGGTACGACTGTGGATCGCCCAGGCCGTAGATGGCGGAGACCGATGCGACGATGATCGCGTCGCGCCGTTCTATCAGCGCCTTGGTGGCCGACAGCCGCATCTGTTCGATGTGGGCGTTGATGGACGCGTCTTTTTCGATATAGGTGTCGGACGCCGGGACATATGCCTCGGGTTGATAGTAGTCGTAGTAGGAGACGAAGTACTCCACCGCGTTGTCCGGAAAGAACTCCCGGAACTCGCCGTAGAGTTGGGCCGCCAGGGTCTTGTTCGGCGCGAGCACCAGCGTGGGTCGCTGGACGGCCTCTATGACCTTGGCGACGGCGAAAGTCTTGCCGGATCCGGTGACGCCCAGAAGGGTCTGGTGCGCGAGGCCGTCCTCGATCCCCTCGATCATTTCGGCGATGGCGGTGGGTTGATCCCCTGCCGGTTCGTAGTCGGCGACGACGCGCAGTTCGGATACAACTTGCATGGGTCAGTCCATGCATTCCAACACGAGGTCCATGGCCCGGTCGGCATCGATCCGATACGCGACCCTGGCGTTGGCGGGGTCGCGCCGGCGGGAAATCCGCTGATCGACGACGGTCATGCCTCGCGTCAGTGTCCCGTCGAGTTCGATGTCGACGGCTCTCGGTTCTGTTTCGATCAGTTCGGGATGCGTCACGGCGAGAACCGCGCATGGATCGTGCAGGGCGGCCTCGCGCTCGCCGACGAGATCCGCCATGCGGTCGTGCAGGTAGTCGAACAGTTGGGCGGCGAATTCCGCGCGGCGCGTTCCGATGCCGCGCAAGCGCGAAACGGTGGCATCGGATGTACGCAACTGATGCGTCAGATTGAGTCCGCACATGGTGAGCCGGGCGCCCGCCCGGAACACTCGCGCCGCCGCTTCCGGATCGGCGAATATGTTGAATTCGGCAACCCGGGTGGTGTTGCCGACCGTGGCGCTGCCGCCCATGATCGAAATGCCGGCGATGCGGTGCGCCCACGACGGGTCGCGCTCGATAGCGAGCGCGAGGTTGGTCAATGGTCCGAGTGCGACGATCCACACGTCCTGGTTCGGAGTATCGAGCAGGAACTCGACCGCATCATCGCTCGCCGCCGCGCGTCGGTGTTCGATCGGTTCGATGCCGCCGAGTCCGGATGCGCCGTGAACGATCCGCGCGTGCCTGGGTTCGCCCAGCAGCGGACGCGCCGCGCCCGCATGCACGGGTGTATCGGCATCGAGCAGCGCCGTCACCATGAGCGCATTCGCCGTCGTCGCCGACAGCGGCGCATTGCCGGACACCGTGGTTATGCCCAGCACGTCGGCGTGCCGATGCGCCAGCAAGAGAGCGACGGCGTCGTCATGCCCCGGGTCGCAGTCGATGATCATGCGGGTCATGGCCCGCCACTATAGTGCCCGCCGCCCTCGCATTCCATGAACCCGCCTGCGCGCTGCGTCTGCCGCTTTCGCATTCGGTGTTGCGGGTGCTTGTGCGCGGCGTGTTGACTACACTTGCTCGGTCGAGGAAGGGCGAGAGAAAAATGACAGAGCCGTTTGTCGGAAAACCGCTCAGCGCGCGCGAGTTCACCGTCACCGACCGATTGCTTGGCGACTATCACGGCGGACTTGCGCTCGCGCCGCGGACGGACGGCAAGGTGCCCACCCTGGTCGCAAGTGATGCCGAGAATGCGTACTTCAACGAGATAGCGTTCGCCAACCACATCGGTCATCTCTGGATGCGCCAGGGATGGGAATGCTTCGCGCCGTTGACAGCCGGACAACCTTACTCGACCGGCGGTCGCATCCGGGACATCTATCCTCATCGCGACCGCTCCGTGGTTCTCTACGAGGTAGAGGTCAAGGACGCCGAGGGCGCGCTGGTGTTTCGCACCCGGCACCACCAGAGCTTCCTGCGCGAGAAACCGCCGGGCGGCGAGGTCGCTTTTCGGGATCCATCCAGAAAGCCCGGCGCGCGCAAGTTCGTGGTGCCGGGCGGCGAGGAGTTCGGCGGTCTCGCGCGCACGATCACGATTCAGATGTGCGGCGAGTTCTTTCACGGCAATGCGAACTACCACACCGACAAGGAGTCTTCGAAATCACTGGGGTTCAGGGATGTCGTCGTCGGTGGGCGCATGACGATGGGGTACGCCGCGAATATCCTGGAGGATCACTTTGGCGATGCCTGGTGGCGGAGCGGTCGACTGGACCTCAAGTTCACCAATCCCACCTGGCCGGGCGACACCGTGACCGCCCGCGGCGTCGCGACTGGCATTGATCGCGACGCGGGTCGCAGCGGGGCTTTCGTCTGGCTGTCGAAGGCCGACGACACGGTGGTGCTGGTGGCCGAGGCCAGTGTCGCCGCCTGACGACGTCGCCGGCGACGCCGGCGTCAAGGTCGATACGTGCGTCTATGCGCGCGCCGCCGCGGCGGACCGCGCGCGCCCGGTCGAGCTATGTCTCGAGTCCTACGTCAGCCGGGACGGCGCCGCACACCGGGGCCGCGCGGTGATCATGGTGCACGGCGGTGCCTGGACCTCCAATGACCGCCAGTCTCCGCACGTGGTTTGCCGCGGCCTCGCAAAGGCGGGCTTCGCCGTGTTCTCGCTCGACTTTCGGGATGGAAGAAACGGCAAGCATCCGTGCGCCGTACAGGACATCACGGCGGGAATCCGCTACGTGCGCGCACGGGCGGCGGACTTCGGCATCGATGCCGACCGCATCGCCATGATCGGCAGTTCTTCGGGCGGCCACCTGGCGCTGTTGAGCGCGATTCAGCCGGACATCCCCGAGCATCGCGGCACGCCGACGACGGTAGACGATGCCGACAGTCTTTCGGCGCACGTCTGCTGCGTCGTTGCCCTATGGCCGGTGTCGGACCCGCTCAGGCGCCTGGGACACGCCAGGGAAACCGGTCGCGACGAGTTGGTGAGCGCGCACTTCCGCTACTACCGCGACGAATCGCATATGCGCGAGGCGAGCGTGCAGCGCCGGCTCCGGGCGGGAGAAGCGCAGCGTCTGCCGCCGTTGCTGCTCGTGCAGCCGGGGGAGGACGCCAACGTGCCCAGGGACATGACGCTCGATTTGCTTCGGGCGTATCAGGATGCCGGCGGGGCCGTGCATTACCTCTTCTATCCCGGCTTGCCGCACGGCTTCGCGTACGGCGCTTCGGCCGAGACCGCGCGTCTGTCCGAGGAGATTCGCTGGTTTCTCGCGCGACACACCCGGAGTTCGGGCGACGGGCACTGAAGCTTGCGCGCATTCGCTATTGCGTGATTGGGGACAGCCGCGGATCAGGTGTCGCGAAGGACATCGGCAGGTACGGAGAAGCAATCCGGGGAGGAGGGGGTCGAAAAGGGCGTGTCGGCGATTCCGGTATTCCAAAACCGCCGAGGACAAACCTCAATTGGGGAAGGACACTCTTGGGGGAGGACTATTGGGAGGTCTGTCGCGCACGCCTGAAACTAACGATGTGGCGCATTTTGTACAGGACAAAATTGTTTGTCAAGTCTTTTTGTACAATTTTTGTATAGATTTTTTCTATACAGGATTCAGGAGTCGATGCTGAACCACAAAGGCCTCCAGCGCTTCCTCCAGCCGGATGCGAGCATGTTCGGCGGCGGTGGCGCCCGGATGCCTGGTCTCGCCGTCGGCACATCGGGAGGCATGGACGGAAAACGCGTCCAGTTCGGTGATGAGTTCCACCAGGCCGCGGGCGCAGCCGCATCCCACCTGCGACTCCGACATGGCAATCCGCAGCAACTCATCCTCGGTGAAGCGCCGCAGTTCCTTGCGGTTGTCACCGCCCAGCGCCGCCGCGCGGGACAGGCAGGCGTATTCGACGTCGGACCAACGCGCCGGCCATCGAAGCAGGGCAACGCCGAGTTCGGCAGCGGTTTCGGAGTCGCGCTCCTGCGAATACCTGCAGGCGCATACCAGCCGAGTGCTCGGAACGATGCTCCTAAGTCGTTCAATCTGTTCCGAATCTAGGCTAGGGAGTTGTACAAGAAGGACATCGAGCGCCGGCAGCAGGTCGGTGGAGGCCTCGAAGGTTTCGAGGCTTGCCCATCGTCCCAGCACGTTCAGGCGGCTTTGATCCTGGTCGCGTTCGGCCAGGATCAGGCTGGCGCCCACCAGCCCGACGCGCGTGGATCCGGCGCGCCCGGGTTTGACGGCCAGGCGCGCGTCAAGCTCGTCGGTGGTGAGCTTGATGAGTTGGCTGATCGCCTGACCTCGGTCGAGCAGCACCTTGATCTTGTTCAGACGTTCGACCTGACTTGAGTCGTAGAAACGGGTCTTGCCGCTTCTGTGCGCGGGTTGGAGGTTGTAGCGGCGTTCCCATGCCCGCAGCCGCTCGGCGCTGATATCGGTGAGTTTTGAGACCGCACCAATCCTGTACAGGTCAGAGGTCATCCTGTGTCCAATGCACGTTGGGACAGAAATTGTACAAAATTGGGCGAGGATGTACAGCTTTTGGCGATCTTGCGTGGGCTGTCCAGGACACGGACCGCGGGGTTCCGGGCGAGTCGTGACATTTGCTTGAGGCGATGGCGCGACCTGGGAGAGCGGTCTGCACGCCGGCAGGCTGCCGGTCGCGCGGAGCTTCTGCGACAATTCTCGTCGACTTGGCTTGCGGGAAGATCGGTCGCCATGCGAAACAACATCGGCGGATGGATGGCGAAACGCGCGCTGCTCACGCCGGAGCGGGAAGCGTACGTGGACGGCGACTCAGGGCCGAGGTTGACGTTCGCGGAGATGAACGCGCGTTGCAATCGCCTGGCGAACGCGTTCCTCGCCGCCGGCGTAGCCCCGGGAGAGCGCGTCGCGCTGCTGCTGATGAATTGCGCGGAGTTCATCGAGACATTCTTCGCCCTGGCGAAGATCGGCGCGGTCACCGTCCCTCTCAACTGGCGCCTGGTGCCGGACGAACTCGAGTTCATCCTTTCGGACAGCGGTTCGACGCGGCTGGTCTTCGGCCGGGAGTTCCTCGACAACGCTGCCGAACTCCAGGGCCGGGGCGACAGGACGGATGTCCGCCACTGGTTGCAGGTGGTGAGCGGCGACGAGGCGGTCGCGCCCTTCGCGCAGGATTTCGCCGACTTCCGGGATGCGGCCCCCGATCGCGAGCCGGTTTTCGGCGGCGGGGACGACGACATGCTCTACATCATGTACACCTCCGGCACGACCGGCCTGCCCAAGGGCGTCGTCCACACGCACCGCACTTCCATGTGGGGTTGCCTGACCATCGCCGCCACCATCTACTACCGCGAAGCCGACCGCTTCCTTTCGCCGCTGCCGATGTTTCACGTCGGCGCGCTGACGCCGCTCGCCGTGAACGTGTACCGGGGCGTGACGAGCATCGTCATGCGGAGTTTCGATCCGCTGCGGGCATGGGAGCTGATCGAAAGCGAGCGCGTGACGATCGGCCTCGCGGTGCCGGCCATGCTGAACTTCATGCTGCAGGTGCCGGACCGGGACCGTTTCGACCACTCGGAGCTCCGCTGGTGCATGTCGGGCGCGGCGCCGGTGCCGGAGTCGCTCATCCAGGCATATGCGGACCTCGGAATCGAGATTCACCAGGTGTACGGGTTGACGGAGAGTTGCGGACCGGCCTGCCTGATCGACGCCGAAAACGCGTTGAAGAAGATCGGCTCCACCGGAAAGGCGTTCTTCCACACGGACGTCAAGATCGTGGATGCGGAGGGTTCTGAGTGTCCACCCGGCGCGCCGGGGGAGATCCTCGTCCGCGGTGACCACATCATGCGCGAGTACTGGAATCAGCCGGAGGCGACGGCGGAGACCATCGTCGACGGCTGGTTGCGCACGGGTGACGTCGCGCGCATGGATGCGGAAGGTTTCGTGTACATCGAGGACCGCATCAAGGACATGATCATCTCTGGCGGCGAGAACGTGTATCCGGCGGAGATCGAGAAAGTGCTGGAGGCGCATCCGGGCATTCTCGAAGCGGGCGTCATCGGCCAGCCGAGCGAGACCTGGGGCGAATCGCCCTGCGCCGTTATCGCGAAGCGCGACGAGGCGCTGACCGAGGATGACGTGATCGATTTCTGCCAGGGACGCCTGGCCCGCTTCAAGCAGCCGAAAGAGGTCGTCTTCGTCGACGATTTGCCGCGCAATCCAAGCGGCAAGATCCTGAAGCGTCTATTGCGCGAGCGCTTTCCCGGCCCAGCGCCGTAGGCGAGGAACCGGTTGGCGAGGAGGTTGCGCCGCGGGACGGCGCAGGCGGGCGGCGGGCCAGCGCAGACCCGGCGGCAAGAATCCCCCGGGCGCTATCCTGGATCCGACGGCCGACCCTTGAGCGCCGCCACTTCGAGTTCCAGCGCGGCGACCCGGCGCTCGAGCTCCGCGAGCCGCCCGCCCCGAGGTTGGGTCCTCGCCGGCAGGTCGTCCGGCGGCACGGATTCGATCTCGCCCGACAGCAGGTGCGCGTACTGGTGGTCGCGGCGTCCGGGCGCGCGAGCGAGCCTCGCGACCACGGCGCCGCCCTCGCGGCCGGTATCCATCAGGCGCCGCAGCGTGTCCGCGACCGCCTCGTTGTCCGCGAAGGCGTGCAGGCGTCCGCTGCGCGCCCGAAGTTCGCCCGGGGTCTGCGGACCGCGCAGGAGCAGGAGGCAGACCACCGCGTACTCGTCGTCCGCGAAGTTCAGTTCGCTGAACATCGTGTTGCACAGACGCTGCTGATACTTCACGACGCCGCTCCTGAAATTCTCGTCGCGCGTGACGAGCGACTCTTCCTGCAGGTCGCGCGCCGCGCGTTCGACGGTCGCGCGGTCCAGGGCCAACACTGGCTCCCGGCTCGACTTCTGGTTGCAGGCCATGGTGAGCGCGTTCAGCGTCAACGGGCACTGATCCGGCGTCAGCACCGCCTTCTCCATGAGGCAGCCGATGACGCGCGCCTCGTTGGGGCTCAGGTGGATGCGGGACATGTCGCGTACCGGGCGGGGTGGGCGGCGCACCGTAGACGCCCGCCGCGCGACGGTCAACCCCGGGTCGTGTCCTTCGTTCGGTTACTGCCGGTGAAGGCCAGATCCGGCGGTTATTCCGTCCAGCGGTCCCAGCGCATCGTCTCTTCCACCGGCAAACGCGTCACCGGTCCGAAGTTCCCTAGCGGATAACCGACGGGAATGAGGCAGAAGGCCGCCATGTCGTCCGGTAGCTGCAGCACTTTGCGGACCGCCGCGCGGTCCGACAGGCCCAGCGTCGTGGGCGTGGCGCCCAGTCCCAGCGCCCGGGCGGCCAGGAGCAGGTTCTGTACCGCCGGCCATATCGAGCCTCCGCCCCTGGCACCGATCTGGGGGTTGTCGACGACCGACTCTCCAAATCGGTAACAGGCGATGACGAGCGCCGGGATGTCCTGCATGTGCTCGGCCTGCCATCGCACCGCGGCCAGCAGGCGCTCCCTCCTTTCGTCGGGAGGTTCTTCTTCCGTTCGCGCTCCGATATATCGCGTCGCGGCCGTCCTGTTCAGGGCGGCCAGTCTCGATCGCTGGTCCGCGTCCCGCACGACGATCCAGCGGGCGCCCTGCTGGTTGGAACCCGTCGGCGCCTGGTTGGCGGCGTCGATCAGCTTGACCAGCAGGGTTTCCGGCACCGGATCCGGCTTGAGCCGCCGCATCGCGCGGCAGTTGTACATCGTTTCGAAGATTCCCATTTCCGTTGCCATGCGTTGCTCCCATGCATTGCGGTCACGTTTGTGGAGGTTGAGGTGTGCTTGCGTCAGTCCTTGATCGCGGCGTAGATCATGTTCTTGAGTTCTCCCCGGAAGTTGAAGACGCCGTAGGGCATGAGCTGGGTCATGAACACCACGGAAAGCTGTTCGACCGGATCGACCCACATGATGGTGGATGCCGCGCCGCCCCAGTAGAAGTCGCTCTCGCTGGGGCCGCCGGTTCCCACCACGCCGAGCGACATGGCGAAGCCGAGACCGAAGCCGACTCCGGCGTAAGGGGTCTCCGAGAACCTCCCTATCGCCATTTCGGTCATGTCTCGACCATCCGCAAGGTGATTCCGCGTCATCAGCCGTATCGTGCGCGGGCCGAGGATGCGCGCGCCGTCCAGTTCCCCGCCGCGGCACAACATCTCGCAGAACCGCAGGTAGTCGCGCGTGGTGCTGATCAGTCCGCCGCCACCGGAGAAAAAGGTGGGATCGGTGCGAAGGGAACTCGTCTCGGGGTCGTCGAGCACCTTCAGCGCTCGGCCGGGTTGCCACTGATAGCTCGCGGACAGCCTGTCGGCCTTGCTCTCCGGGACGCTGAAGGCGGTGTCGGACATCTTCAGGGGCTCGAAGACGTGCTGCTCGAAGTAGCGGTCGAGGGACATGCCGGACAACGCTTCGATCAGGTAGCCGCAGACGTCCGTGGCGCAGGAATAGTGCCACCGCTCGCCGGGGTCGTAGAAGAGGGGGGCGCCGGCGAGCTTATCGACGAAGGTCCGCAGCGTTTCGCCCGGGCCGCGGCGAGCCCCCAGCCGCCGGTATGCCTTGTCCACCGGATGGTCTGTGCCGCCGTAGGAAAGCCCGGCGGTGTGGCCCAGGATGTGGCGGAACGTCATCGGGCGTCTGGCGGGACGCGTGATCATGTTCCCGTCATCGCCCGAAACGTAGACCTCCCGTCCGCGCCAGGCGGGGATCACGGAGTGGACCGGGTCGTTCAGTTGAAACAGGCCCCGTTCCCAGAGCTGCATCAGCGCCACCGAAGTGATCGGCTTGGTCATGGAGTGGATGCGAAACAGCGTGTCGTCGACCATGGCCCGCCCGCGCTCGATGTCCATGTGCCCGAATGACGCGAAACAGGCAAGCTCGCCCCGCCGCGCGACGGCGAGCTGACAGCCGGCGATGTTCTGCGGTTCGACGTAGTCGTGTTCGAGGCGATCGACCACGCGCTGCAGGCGCTCCGCGTTGAGTCCCGCCCGCGCCGCCGCTTCCCTGTTCACGTTCGCCATCGCTCTCCCGCCCCCGAGACATCCACGGCGAAATGGTACATGGGTGTCATTCGCCGGGAAAAGCGGTGAAAATGCGGAGGGACGATTCGGAGGGGTCGTCCTCCTGCAGACGACGCACGCATATGGAAGCGAAACTCAAGCATCTGGAGTTCATTCAGGGGGTCATCAACCGCCTCGCTACCGATTCGTTTCGTATCAAGGGGTGGAGCGTTGTCCTGATCGCCGCCCTGTTCGTCCTCCTGGCGAGGGAAGGACGGGTCGAGCTCGCTTCCATCGGGTTCGTCGCGGTCGTCTTCTTCTGGGCTTTGCCGTGAAATTGCCGGGGCCACCCAGCCAACCGGCACGAGGGGCCCCGCGTCGCTCGGAGGCGTCGTTCGATCACGGCATGCGCACCGCGCCGTGTTGCGGTGATGGCGAACCGGCCGCGGGCAGCCCCGGGTTAT
>CAZFGB010000068.1:0-5617 GCA_964518405.1 uncultured Pseudomonadales bacterium
GCGTCGCGACCGCGCCATCGCCCGGCGCATCCGCCTGGCCCGCTTCCCCGTAAAGAAAACCCTCGATGCCTTCGACTGGACCTGGCCGAAAAAGATCAACCGCCAGCAGGTGATGAACCTGTTCCGGTTGCAGTTCGTCGAACAGGCCAGCAACGTCATCTTCGTCGGTGGCGTTGGCCTTGGGAAATCGCACCTGGCCATCGCACTCGGCCTGCGCGCCTGCGAGGAACGCTACCCGGTGCTGTTCGCCAGCGCCATCGACGTCGTCAATACGCTGGCCGCCGCCCAGGCCGCCGACCGGCTCAAACAGGGTCTCAACCGCTACATCAAGCCGCGCGTGCTTCTGCTCGACGAACTCGGATACCTTCCCATCGACAAAACCGGTGCCGACCTGCTGTTCCAGATCATCAGCCAAAGGTACGAGCGCGGCTCGACCGTAATCACGACCAATCGCGTCTACCGAAAATGGCCCGAAATCTTCAACAACGATGCCACCCTGACTTCCGCCGTCCTCGACCGGCTACTCCACCATGCCGAAACAGTCGTCATAGAGGGCCGTAGCTTCCGAATGAAAGACGCCAACCCGGAAACGTGAACGCCGCAAACACGTCCCGGAAACCTACAACTTCAAACCGGTGGATCTGATACAAGTTCACGCCGTTGATAGCACAGCGCCGCCTTGTCGACGCGCAGCTTCCAGTTCTCCTTGTGCAGCTTGCGGATCTTCGCGGCCTGGACCTCCGCGCGCGGCACGTCCTTGCGCAGCCGGGCGATCTCGCGCCGCAGGCCGATGACGCTGTAGCGGCCCGACTCGACGCCGGCGTCCGCCAGCAGCTTGTGCAGACGGCGCACCTCGGCCCGCTGGGCGAACGCTTCCTTCGCTGCCCGGCGGGCCTCCTTCGCGTCCTCGACCGCCTCGCGCCGCTTGCGACGCGACGCCTCGAACCGCGACTTCCAGCTGCCCGCGTCGCTGCGCGCGGCCACTTCCGCCCACTTCAGCTCTTCGGCGCGCGCTTCCGCGGCCTCCGCCCGCTCAAGCGTCTCCTCGTACAGCCGCCGGTAGTCCGGCGGCGCGGGCAGCGAAGCCGCCCGGGGAAGGTGCGGGACCGGATCGACTTCCGTGTCGCGATACGCCATGGCGGCCACCATAGCGAATGTCGGATCGCGTTACCAGTGCCTATACCGGCACGACCGAACGGTTACGACTTTGTGGCAACCGTTCGGTCGTGCCGGCACGGGCTGCGAAGTGCAAGGCAGCTCGAGATGAGAAAACCTGAGTGGTGCCCTCGAAAGAAAGGGCGTGTCGGGACCGAGACAGGCACGCAGCGCCGAGCCCGCTGCCTCGGTGCGCCAAAGGGGCGATTGCCGGTTAAGGTGTTCCTTGCAGGGCCGACGTGCCGTCCGTAGTATCGCAGGAAGCTCACGAGCGCAGGGATGCGGCGCATCGACAGAGAAAGGAGACCCGTATGAGCAGCAGCGCTGCGGAGGTAGCCGAGATTGCCGCGGCGGCGGCACGTAGCGACGACTTCGTCCTCGCCAAGAAGAACGAGGCGGTCTACGTCGACGGACGCCGCGACTGGATGAAGTACCGGGAGCTTGGGGTCACCGACGCGAGCGCGGGAGTAATCCGCGCGCAGGTCACCTCGGCGTCGCAGGGCCTCTCGGAGCCCACCGGCTGGCACGTCCACGTCTGCGACGGCCAGCTCGTCTACATGCTGGAAGGTTGGGTGGACCTCGCGTTCGCGGGCGGCAGGATCGTGCATCTCGAGGCCGGGGACAGCCTGTATATTCCGGGCGGCACGCCACACAACGAGGTCGCGACCTCTGACGCCTTCGAGCTTCTGGAGGTCAGCGTGCCCGCGGACATGGGCACGGAGCCTTGCGACCCGCCGGACGCCTGAGGCTCGGACCATGCAGGTGCCGGCCTTCCCAGGTATCCGCGGATTCCCCGGTCATCGAACAGGTGCGGATAGGCGACGCGGGACGTCGGTTGCAGAGCGGTCGTGCCGACTTCAATCGCGACTCTGAAATGCTCCAATCCCGATCCATGGCATTCTTCGTAGCGAGGCCGCGGTTTGGATTGGGGCGTACCGGGACGACCGAACCGTTATTGCGCCAGGCTAAGCCCTGGGGAGGAGGATGAGATGATCTGAAACCTCTTACCGCGATCCAGCGGGTTCGACTCCCGCCCGGCAAAGGCGCAGCCCGCCAGCCGGAAGCGAGTCTTGCATGGCGTGCGGCAACGCCCGTCGTGAAGCGTAGACAGCAGGTGATGAAGCGGCGGGGTAAGCCTCGAAATCGGTAAAGCGATGACGCCTTCATTGTTAATCGTGTGGGGGCAGCACCGGAAGCGCCGCTATTGGCAAGGCGCAACGGGTCGTCCGGGGTCGTGGACCGGCGCAGAGTCACGGGATGGGTCGCCAGGGAACCTGGGAGATCCTGCTCTTGCCCGCGGGCAAGCACGCTGGAAAGGGGAATGCCAGCAATAAAATCCACAACCCCGGTCCGTCGCCATGCCTGTACAGCGACGGGAGCGCCTTGTGGCGGACACGAACCGAACAGGCACCCTGCGGGACCGGCTGGCGAAACCAATAAGCCGAAGGACATGTGGGAGCAGGAAGTCGTAGCGCTCTGATAGTACCGCCGAAGGCGGGGAACCGTGGCCATCGGGACCCGCTGGAGGGAAGCGGAGCGTCACCTGTACAGAACCACTGATGGGAAACGCTGAGTTCCATGAACACGTACACGAAACAGCAGTGGATAGCCGAACAGGCGAGGAAGCACCCGGAACGGGTGTTTACATCATTGCACCACCTCATTGACGAAGACTGGATGCGGGAAGCGTATCGCCACACGCGCAAGGATGGGGCGACGGGCATTGACGGCGTGACGGCTGCCGACTACGAGAAGGACTTGGAGGCCAACCTTGATGACCTCCTGGGCCGGATGAAGTCGGGACGCTACGTTGCGCCGCCGGTGCGACGGCACTACATCCCGAAGGCGGACGGCAAGAAACGGCCGCTCGGTATTCCGACATTCGAAGACAAGGTGGCGCAGCGGGCGATCCTGATGTTGCTGGAGCCGATCTACGAGACGGACTTTCTGCCGTGCTCCTACGGCTTCCGGCCCGGACGGTCAGCCCACGATGCCCTGAACGCAGTACGAACGGGCACCATGAAGCAATGCCAACGGTGGGTGATCGATGCGGATTTGAAGGCGTACTTCGACTCAATCTCGCACACGCACCTGCGGTCATTCCTCGACCTGCGGATCAAGGACGGCGTCGTCAGGCGCATGATCGACAAATGGCTGAACGCGGGGGTGTTCGAAGAGGGCACCGTGCACAGGCCGGTAACCGGCACACCCCAAGGGGGTGTCATGACACCCTGAACGCAAAAGGTAACCTTCGTCTTCGGGGCTGTCAGACTCGGATTTAGTCGGATTCTGATTGCCGCCCGGCGATCCCGAGATTGGGATTGAATGGCGTATGGTGATGATGTCCTTACTGACCAAGACCTCCTTGACGAGCAGCCGGACGAGACGCTGCCGTTCCGCCACGTCCAGCGATTCGGCGGACGAACGTAACCTTGTCAGAAAGCCTGTCAGGGTTTCGGCGAGTCGAAGATAGGTTTCCTGATCCTTGGCACGATCGATAGCGGATTGCAGTTCGCGGTCCAGCGCCTGCTCCTGCCGACGCAGCTCGGGAATTCTCTTGCGCAATTCGTCGATGGTGATCAACTCCTCCTGATAGGCGCTTACCAGGCGGTCGATGCTCTTGCGTATCCGGGTCAGCCGGTGGCGCAAGTCCGCCTCGCGCTGCTGGTTTGGATCGGAAGCCCGAGCCGCTTGAAGTCGCCGGTCGATTTCGGCTCGGATGAGCGCCGGATTCTCAAGCAGGCGAACCACTTCGTTCCAGACGATGTCATCAAGAAGGTCTTGGCGCACCGGCCGGCTGTCGCACACCGGTCCGTTGAGATGACGCCAGGCATCGGACCCCAAACACCGGTAGTAATAGATCACGCGCGCGCTGGTCCTGGTTGACGTGCGATACAGCGAATAGCCGCAGTTGCTGCACGACACCAATCCCTGGACCACGCTGGGTGTCTTGGTGCGGCGCGGCGAGTGAGCCTTGTTCTTCACCAGACGCTCTTCGGCCAGGGCGAAGGTTTCTTCGGTGACGATGGCCGGGACCGGAATCTCGATCCATTCCTCACGCGGTCTTTCGTGGCCGCCGCTGGTGGCGCTGGCCACGCCGCCGCGTAGGCGCAGTGGACGTGTCACGCGCTCGCGCGGCAAGGTGCGGGTCTTTCCGAAGCACGCCCTTCCCTTGTAGGCCGGATTGCGCAGCATCGCCCACACCGTCGAGCGTTCCCAGCGCGAGCGACCGGTAGACGTAGGTATTGCGTCTTCATTGAGCTTGCGGGTGATCGCGCCGATGCTGATATGGTCGCAGGTGTAGTAACGGTAGACATCGCGAACCACCGACGCCTGCGGTTCGAGGATTTCATAAAACGCATCGCTGTCCGGGGTTTTCTTGTGGTATCGGTAGCCGTAGGGCGCACCGCCAAGGACCGCGACCCTCCCGCGTCGCGCCCGATGACGCTTGCCGCGGCGCGACCGCTCCAGAATTTGCGCGCGCTCATATTCGGCGATCATGCCCTGGAACTGCACGAGGAGGTGATCTTCCGGGGTTTTCGTGGACGGCGCGTTGAGAAACACGGTCTCAACACCTTGGCGGCCCAGTTCCTCGATGATCAGAACCTGGTAGGCATAGCGGCGGCTCAATCGGTCCGGGGCATGGATCAGAACCGCATCGATACGACCTTCGGCGGCAAGATCCCGGACCCGCTCGAGACCCGGGCGTTCGAGAACGGCGCCGCTATAGCCGTCGTCCTCGATGATCCTATCGGGCGCGACGCTGTAACCCTGTTGCTCGGCGTACGCGACCAGGGCGGCGGTCTGGCTGGCAATCGTGTTGCTCTCTCGCTGCTGCTCGCCCGAAACCCGTGCGTATGTCGCTGCGATTTTCATGGTCGTCTCCTATGTCCGGTAACCGGGCCGGGATCTTGTGAGCCTGGTCGGGCACCAGAATCGCGTAGGCGTTCTGGAGTTTGGCGGGGAGCAGACGATCAAAGGCATAAGCGTGGCGAACGGTGGGGCGAGCGTTGCGGCGGTGTTCAACCATGCCGACCAGCGTCTGAGAGAAAGCGTCGCACAGCCTGTGCGACGATCTCGCCGATGGAGTGACCGCTGCTTCTGGCATACGCCCGCAGGGTATCTGCCAGCGTGCCTGGGATCTTTATGGTGATCGGGATCAACGCTTCGGAAGGCTCGGCCGGCCGGTCCATGGCTCGCGCTTTCTGGACGTAGCGATAGGACTGACGCTGCGATAGCCCAAAGCGCTGCGACAGCCGTTGTACCGCTTCGTTTGCCGAGACGCCTTGCGAGATGAGCGTATAGGCGGCATTGAGTCGTTCGGTTTTCTGGGACCGGGTTGATCGGACCATATGACATAAAAGTATTACCGTTTGCGACGAAGATCAACCAACTGCCGGTCTCGCCATCCCAGGAGCTGACGCTCAAAGCGAAAGTTGCCTTTTGCGTTCAGGGTGTCATC
>CAZFGB010000069.1:0-3122 GCA_964518405.1 uncultured Pseudomonadales bacterium
AAACAAGGGCTTGGGCGGGGTGAAAAACCACACCCGTAGGGTGGCGGATTTCATGGCACTATCCCGTCGAAGCATCAAATCCAATCGGCCGGAACCGAACGCGCCGCCCTACCCTGCGTTAACATCGCCCGATGGCCAGGACCCTACTCTACGACTGCTTCAGCGGCATCTCCGGCGACATGCACATTGGCGCGTTGGTCGATATCGGCGTTCCGGTGGACCATTTGCGCGGCGAGCTTGCAAGGCTGTCCCTGAAGTCGGAATTCGAACTCGAAGTCGAGGCGGCGACGAAGATGGGGATCAGGGGCGCCAAGGCCGCCGTCGTGTTGCGCGGCGATAGGCCGAAACCCCATCGACGTCTGGCCGACATCGTCGAAATCATCCAACGCGCCGGTTACAGTCCGGCCGTGGAAGCGCGCGCGATAGCGATGTTCCAGGCCCTCGGGGAAGCCGAAGCCGACGTCCACGGAATCGGCATCGAAGAGGTGCATTTTCACGAGGTCGGCGCCACGGACGCCATTGTCGACATCGTCTCCGCCGCGCTCGGTCTTGAGTACCTGGACGTCGACACCGTGCTCTCTCGGCCGGTCGAGGTCGGCGGCGGCACGACACTTTGCGCGCATGGCCGGATGCCGGTGCCGGCGCCGGCGACCGCGTTGCTGCTACAGGGCGTCCCATGCCGTTACGGCGGCGTCGATGGCGAAGCGACCACACCGACGGGCGCGACGATCCTGAAGTGTGCCGTCGACACATTCGGGGAACCACGGGATTTCGTTGCCGAACGCACCGGCTATGGCGTCGGGCACAGGGATTTCGACCGTCCGAACGTCCTGCGCGTCGTTCTCGGCACAACCACGAGCGACAAGGCTTCCGGCTACGATGTCGAAACCAATGTCGAGATAGAGTGCAATATCGACGACATGCGACCGGAAGCGTTCCAGCCGCTGATGGAGGACCTGTTCGCCGCCGGTGCCCGGGATGTGGCGGTGACGCCAGCATTGATGAAGAAGTCCCGGCCGGGACACAGGGTATCGGTCTTGGCCCCGCCGGACCGTCTGGAGGTGTTGGTTCAGATTCTGACGGACAATTCCACCACCATCGGGGTGCGCTTTCACGACGTGCAGAAGTGGATGCTGCCGCGACGCACAGTGACGGTTGACACGACGTTCGGCAAGGTTCGCGTCAAGGTGTCGGAGTTGCCGGGCGGTCGCAAGCGCTGGAAGTCCGAGTACGAGGATATCCGCGCCCTCGCCCGCGCGCGGGGTGACGGTTACCTGATGCTGAAGGACGCGGTCGACTCGGAGATAGCGCAATGGATGAACGACTGAAGCAACTTGCGTCCATTCTCGATGCGTATCGGGCGGGCGATGTTTCGCGCGCTGCCGCAATGCAACGCATCGACGCTTCGTATTTCGAACCCGCAGGCGACGTGACGGTCGACCATGACCGTCGGCGCCGCACCGGAGCGGCGGAAGTCATCTACGGAGAACACAAGACCCCGGAACAGATCCTGACCGCCTTCAGGGCATTGCGAGCGCGGGGCGAAGACATCCTCATCACCCGCGTGCAGGCCGACAAGTTCGCGGCACTTGAAGGCGAACTCGACGGCGCCCAGTACCATGCGACCGCTCGCGTCGTCGCACACAAGACCGCCGGCACGCCTTCGCCCACCACGGTTGCTGTCGTCACCGCAGGTACTTCCGACGCGCCGGTGGCCGAAGAAGCGGCAGTCACCTGCGAGTTCTACGACACGCCGGTAACGCGAATCAGCGATGTCGGCGTCGCCGGACTGCATCGTCTGCTGGCGAGGCTTCCGGCATTGCGGGCGGCAAAGGTGCTGATCGTCGTGGCCGGCATGGAGGGAGCGCTGCCGAGCGTTGTCGGGGGCCTGGTGGACAAACCGGTCATCGCAGTTCCCACAAGCGTGGGCTATGGCGCATCGTTCGGCGGCGTCGCCGCGCTTCTCGGCATGTTGAACAGTTGCGCATCCGGCGTCTGCGTCGTGAATATCGACAACGGGTTCGGCGCCGGCTTCCTGGCGAGCCGGATCAATCGGCTCTAGGAGGGTGCGCCGTAGAACGGCACGCAAGTGCCGGTCAAGGCGCAGCCTCGTAGGTGGGCTTGGGCGGGGGTGAAACACGTCCCGCCTGAAGGGCGGGCGAGTTTCATGGCGCTAGTACGAGACAGACCGGCCGTTTTGCCGGGGACTTGGACGGCTTTCGCCCAGGTAGGCGATGCCGCTTTTCGGTTAACATTCGCGCATGAACTCCCTGCAGGCGAAATACGAGGCGCTGAAGTCGTTCATCGGCGACTTCGACTCCGCCGTCGTGGCGTATTCCGGCGGCGTCGATTCATCGCTTGTGGCCTATGTCACCGCGAAGGTGCTGGGGTCCAGGTCGTTGGCGGTCACATCCGGTTCCAAGAGCCTCAAGCGCGACGATCTCGCGTTGTCGAAGGAACTCGCCGGCCGCTGGCACATGCCCCACCGGGTCATCTTCACGGACGAACTCGATGACCCCAACTATCGCGCGAATCCCACCAACAGATGTTTCTACTGCAAGACATCTCTCTACACGCACCTGGCGCAAATCGCTGACGACGAGGGTTTTGACGCAATCTTCAACGGCACGAACCTGGACGACCTTGGCGATCACCGTCCGGGGCTTGTCGCCGCGAGGGAGCACGGTGTTCGATCACCCCTCGCGGAAGCCGGATTCGCCAAGGCCGACATCCGACAGCTAGCGGAGCACCTTGGTCTCGCGAACGCGCAAAAGCCGCAATCCGCCTGCCTGTCGAGCCGCGTGCCCTACGGCACGGCCATCAACGCCGGTCTGCTGAGCCAGATCGAGCGCGCCGAGAGCGCGCTGCTCGCCTTGGGTTTTTCGCAGTTCCGGGTCCGCCACCACGACGATGTCGCCCGCCTGGAACTCGTTCCGCCGGAGTTCGAGAAGGCACTGGCGCGACGCGACGCCATCGTCGAACGGATAAGGGCTTGCGGTTACCGATTTGTTGTCCTGGATCTTGCGGGTTTCCGCTCCGGGTCGCTCAACGAGGGAGTCGTCGGCAAAGCCTGAGCATCTGAGCGCCGGCTAGTGTTCCGTCAAGTCTAAAGATGCGAGTGT
>CAZFGB010000070.1:0-12276 GCA_964518405.1 uncultured Pseudomonadales bacterium
GACGATGGCTGTGCGGTCGTCGTTCCAGCGCAGCAAGTTTTCCGCGTAGTTCAGTTCGGCGCCCCGGAACCAGCGGGAGCCCAGGAAGTCATCGCCGTTTTCCAGTGCCCGCGGGGCCTCGGCTGTTGAGATGACGTCGCAGAAATCCCAAAGTGCCTGCCAGAACGCCCCGCGGTGCTCTATCGACCACGTATGCAGCGCGTCATAGTCGTTGAACCCTTGACGCCGCATGAACTCCGCCAGGTTGGATCTTTCCGCCACCTCAGCAGTCGGCGTCATCAGTGGTTGATTCATCTCAATGCGTGCGCCAGTCGTGTCGGGGAGCGCTCCACGGCATGGGCGGATTCTTCGCCAAAGGTCGGGACGTTGCAAGAACGGTGGCGGGACCACAGCGCCGGGGGACGCTCGCGAGAACAGAGCGAGGGGGGGGTAGGACGGGGTGAGTAGGACAGGTAGGACAGCGAGGGGTGAGTAGGACGGCCATCTATGGACGGCGGGACAGTGGCGATGGAAGGCGTGACTAGGACAGCCATAAGGCGTGACTAGGACAGCCATGGCGTACCCGTGTGGACAGCCATCGTTCTCGGGATGGATGGACAGCGGGATGGATGGACAGCCATTGGGATGGATGGACTGGGATGGATGGACAGCCATGGGCGTAGCCATAGGCGTACCCGTACGGGCGCGGACAGCCATGTATCCCTCGGCGTGGACAAAATGGATGGACAGCCATAGGCGTACCTGCTTCACTTCGGCGTGGACAGCCATGCGCGTATGCGCGTACCCGGCCATGGGCATGTCCGGCGGCGTTCTGGCGGAGGATGCGGCCGCTATAATCGACGAATGATCGAGAGTGGCCCGACATCGCATGTCTATTTTTCCCAGCGTCTGCGGCTGCATTACGTGGACTGGGGAAACGAAGAGGCGCCGCCGATGCTGCTGGTGCACGGCGGTCGCGATCATTGCCGCAACTGGGACTGGGTCGCGCGCGACCTGAGTCGCGACTATCACGTCATCGCGCCCGACCTGCGCGGCCACGGCGACTCGCAGTGGATGATCGGGGGCAGCTACAACACGGTCGACTATGTCTACGACATCGCGCAGCTTCTGCATCAGAAGCACATGACGCCGGCGACGATCATCAGCCACTCGCTCGGCGCGTCCGTGTCGCTGTTGTACACCGGGCTGTATCCCGAGACGGTCAAGGCGCTGATCGCGATCGAGGGGATGGGGCTGTCGTCGGCCGCGGCGAGGACCGCCGAGAGCGCGAGGAGCGGCGACGGAGCGGCGACGGGGCGCATGCTGGACAACTGGGTGCGCGATACGCGCAGGATCGCCGGCCGGCTGCCGCGCCGGTATCCGACGCTGGAGGAAGCCTTCCATCGCATGCAGACGGAGAATCCGCACCTGTCGGAAGCGCAGGCGCGCCACCTCACGATCCATGGCAGCAACCAGAACGAGGACGGGACGTATAGCTGGAAGTTCGACAACTATGTCCGGGCGACGGCGCCGGTGGGTCTGACGGCGGAACAGATCCACCATCTTCACGAGCGCATCACCTGCCCCACCCTGCTCGTCTACGGCTCCGAATCGTGGGTGCCCAGCCCGGCGAACGACGAGCGCGCGAGCTACCTGTCGAAGATGCGCCTAGCGGTGATCGAGGACGCCGGCCACTGGGTCCACCACGACCAGTTGACTGAATTCCTGTCCATCGCCCGCGCATTCCTCGCCGACCCGGGATGCTCGGGGTCTCCACCGAGCAGCGCGAGCGGCGATCCCTCGCAAGAGAGCCCTCAGCCGGGGAGCGCGAGGGGATACCCCTCGCGACAAAGCAGCAGCGCGAGGAGGAACTCCTCGCAAGGGAACCAGCTTGCCTGAGCGCGCGCCGACGACGGACATCGTCAGGAAGCTCCATGATCGACCCCATCGGGGCGTCATCTACGTGACGGGCGGCGGCTCGCTCGTGCTGTCCGACCTCCTGCAGGTCCCGGGCGCGTCGGCGACGCTGCTCGAAGCCCGCATCCCCTACGCCGAGGCGTCGCTCGCATCGCTGCTGGGCGCGCCGCCGGAGCAGGCCTGCAGCCCCGAAACCGCCCGCGATCTCGCGATGTGCGCGTTCCTGCGCGCGCAACAACTCGCGACAACCACGGACGACTCCGCGACCTTCGGCTTCGCGATCACCGCCAGCCTCAGTTCGACCCGCCCGAAACGGGGCCGACACCGCGCCTATTGCGCCCTGCAGACATCCACGCGGACACACACCACCTCACTCCACCTGGCCAAGGGGGCCCGCACCCGCAAAGTCGAGGAGCGCCTTCTCGCCGATGTCGCGCTGGCGGCGCTGGCGGAAGCCCTGGGCACAGCCGGCCCCCACGTCGAACTCGCAACCGGAGACGCCCTCCAGGCGGAAGTCGAGGTGGGCGATGGGGACCTGTCGGCGCTCCTGTCCGGCACGCGGTCAGCCGTCGGTCCCGGCCCCCACGACCGCGCGCCGAAAGCGATTCTCCCCGGCGCCTTCAACCCGCTCCACCAGGGCCATCGCCAGATGGCCGCCGCCGCGGCTGCGAGGTTGGGCGAACCTGTCGCGTACGAACTCTGCATACGCAACGTCGACAAGCCGCCGCTCAACTTCCACGACATGCGCGCGCGCCGGGACCAGTTCGCCGCCTCCGAGGACGTCTGGCTGACGAACGCGTCCACCTTCGTCGAGAAGGCGCGCGTGTTCGGCGGCGCGACGTTCGTCGTCGGCGCGGACACCATGTGCCGCATCGCGGATGCGAAGTACTACGAACACGGCGATGTCGACAGGGCGGTCGACGAACTCGCCGAGACCGGATGCCGGTTCCTCGTGTTCGGCCGCGCATTGGGCGGCGATGGGGGCGACCGCTTCGTCGCGCTGGACGACCTCGAGTTGCCGGACAGGCTGCGCGCCATGTCCGAAGGAATCAGCGAAGCCGAGTTCCGCAGCGACGTTTCGTCTACGGACCTGCGGGCGCGGCGGGCAAGCGGCGCCTGACTGCGCTCTTGACTGCGCTCTTGGGGCGTTTTTTCAATGGGAGTCTGGTACCGTTGCCCCCCGAGCGATTGAAGCGATTCCCGGGCACGCGACACACATGATAGAGAGGCCTCCTTCGGCCACACCAGAGCAAGAGCCGAGAGAGCGGCCCTGGCAGCATCCGGGCCGGCGCCTGGGCGAGATGCTGGTCGCGCGCGACGCCGTCCAGCAGTCGGACGTCGACCGGGCGCTCCAGATCCAGCCGACCGTGGGCGGACGGCTGGGCGCGCTCCTGGTCCGCACGGGCGCCATCTCCGAAGACGCGCTGCTGCGCACGCTGGCGGAGCAGATCGGCGCGCTCTACCTCGACGACGCCGAGGACCTGCCGGACACGCTCGACATGTACCGCTTCATGTCGGCCTCGCCGATCAAGCTCGAGTGGTTCCTCGACAATGCCGTGCTGATGTGGGAGCAGGACGACGAGATCCACTGCCTCGCCCGCGACATACCCGACCCCACGGTGACGGAGACGCTGGAATACTTCTACCAGTCAGACCAGCAGCCCGGCCAGATCGGCGACCCCGGCCCCGCGGCCGACGCGGCCCCGACCATCCGCTTCTGCCTGACCGCGAACCACCACCTCGACCGCGCCCTCGACCAGGTTCGCAAGGAGCGGGCGATGGAGAACCTGTTCGCCGGCGGCGAAGCGCAGCAACTGCGCGATCTCGCCGAGCAGGCGCCGGTGATCGAACTGGTCAACAACCTGCTGTCCCAGGCCGTGGATCTGGGCGCGTCCGACATCCATGTCGAACCCGCCGAGGAGACGTTCTCCGTGCGCATGCGCGTGGATGGCGTGATGCACGCCCGGCTGACGCAGTCGATGGACCGCTTTCCCGCCGTGGCGTCGCGCATCAAGCTGGTCTCGGGTCTCGACATCGCCGAACGCCGGCTGCCCCAGGACGGACGCATCACGGATCGCATTTCGGGACGCGAGATGGACATCCGCGTGTCGACGGTGCCGTGCGCGTTCGGCGAGTCGATCGTCCTGCGCCTGCTCGCCAAGGAGCGCGAGGACCTCGTGTTCGGCAACCTCGGCATGGAGCCCGACCACCAGGAGATGTTCCGGAGCTGGCTCATCAGCACCAACGGCATCATTCTCGTCACGGGCCCGACGGGTTCCGGCAAGTCCACGACGCTCGCGGCCGCCCTCGAGAGGATCGACGACGGCGTCAAGAAGATCATCACCGTGGAAGACCCGGTGGAATACCAGATGCCGTCGATTACGCAGATGCAGGTCCACTCCGAGATCGGCTTCACGTTCGCCCGGGCGCTGCGCGCCATCCTGCGGCAAGATCCGGATGTCATCATGATCGGCGAGATCCGCGACCTAGAGACTGCGGAGATCGCTATCCGCGCGGCGCTGACGGGCCACGTGGTGTTGTCCACGGTACACACCAACGACGCCATATCGAGCTTCACGCGCCTGATCGACATGGGCGTGGAGCCGTTTCTCGTGGCGGCCCCCGTCCGCGGCGTGCAGGCGCAACGCCTGGTGCGCAAGGCCTGCGACAACTGTTCAGTGGTGATCCCGCGGCCGGCACTGGCCGACGGCTACCTCGAGGGGGTGCGGGAAAGCATGCTCGGAAAAAATTGGGTCAGGGTCGAAGGCTGCGATCGCTGTCGCCACACGGGCTATCGCGGCCGCACCGGCATCTACGAAATGGTGCCGATGACCGAAGGTCTGCAGGATCTGATCGTCTCCGGCGCGCACGTGAACGAGCTTAGGCGCGCGGCGCGGAAAATGGGCGCGCGCTGCCGAACCCTGGTCGAGGACGGCCTCATCAAGGCGTCGCGCGGCGAGACGACGGTGGAGGAGTTGATGCGGGCCATGGTGATAGACGCCGAGGCCGGCTAGTGCGCCGTCGGGCCTGCGGGGAGCAGGGGAGCACTTCGCGGCTGCCCGGCCGTTTCCGGACGTAACGGGGCGCAACCGAACGATGCCGGAGTACGATTACGAGATCGTCGACAGCGACGGCCGGGCGAGCCAGGGCCGCGTCGAGGCCGGCTCGCGCGCGGACGTCGTGCGCCGGCTTGCCCGGGACGGGAACACGGTGGTCGCCGTCGACGAGCATCGCGCCCCGGCGGCGGGCGCGTTCAGCCGCGGTCCGAGGGCCCAGGACGTGGTCGTGGCCTTCAACGAACTCGCCACCCTGCTCGAGTCCGGCGTGTCCCTGGGGGACGCCGTGACGGCCCAGGGCCGGGGCACGCATCATCCCCGTCTGGCCGCCGCCTTCGACGAGATGGGGCGCGACCTCATGCGGGGCCAGAGCTACCTCGAGGTGCTGCGGACGAGCGCCTTGCCGCTTCCCGACTATGTCTACCAACTGGTCGAGGCGGGCGAACTCCGGGGCCGCCTGGCGGAAGCGCTGCGCGGCGCGGTGCAGCAGATGGAGTACGACCTGCGCGTCGCCTCGGACATCCGGGGAGCGCTCGCCTACCCGTCGATACTGATCGTCGCCGGCATTGCGGCGGTGCTGTTCGTCTTCACCTTCGTCGTGCCGCAGTTCTCCAACCTGCTCGAATCCGGCGCGGACCTGCCGCTGCTTGCGACCGCCGTCCTCGGCACCGGCGTCTGGTTCAACGCCAACGTCTGGCTGGTGGCGGGAATGGCCGCCGCCGCCGTCGCCATCGGCGTGACGCTGATGCGGCGCGAGGGGTTCCGCCGCAGGATGACCGATGCCGCCGCCGTGCTGCCGCTGGTGCGCGGCTGGTTCTCCGAGGTCGACACCGCCAAGTGGGCCGCCGTCATGGGCGCCATGCTGGAGAGCCGGGTCGAACTCATGGACGCCCTCGGGCTCGCCTCCCGCAGCGTCAGGATCAGCCGCCGCAAGGAGATCCTGGACCGCGCCGCGGACGATGTCCGAAGCGGAGTGGCGCTGTCGGCGGCGCTCGAGAGACAGGACGCGCTGACGCCGACCGGCTACAATCTGATCCGGGTCGGCGAGCAGTCCGGACGGCTGGCGGAAATGATGCGCGCGCTGGCGAAACTGTACGAAGAGAACAGCGCGCGGCGCATGCGGCGCGTCCTCACGTTCATCGAGCCGGCGGCGATACTGCTGATCGGCGGGTTCTTGGGAACCATCATGGTCGGCATCATCCTGGCGATAACGAGTGTCAATGAGATTGTGCTTTAGCAGCCTTCAGCCCCGGGAGCGCGAGGGTGTCCCTCGCAAAGAAAGGAAGCTTCCCCGACCGCCGACGCGCGAGCAAGCGGTGGGCGCTCCCCCGTCGCTGGCGGCGTGCTTCCAGAGAAGTCGCGCGAACGGCCGGGTCGGTGGTTTCACCCTGATCGAGCTGATGGTCGTGCTGGTCATCGTGGGCCTGCTGGCCGGCCTCGTCGGCCCCCAGCTCATGCGCCAGCTCGACGATTCCAAGATCGATGTCGCCGATACGCAGATCAGGATGCTGCGCGGTGCCCTGCAGACCTACCGGATCGACGTCGGCACCTATCCGACCACGGTCCAGGGCCTGGCCGCCCTGATGTCGCCGCCGCCGGATGTCGAGCAATACTGGCGGGGTCCCTACCTGCAGGACGAATTGCCGGACGACCCGTGGCGGACCCCCTACCAGTACGAAGCTCCGGTAGACAATCTGCAGGGCTTCGTCCTTTATTCATTCGGCGCGGACTCCGCCAGGGGCGGGGAAGGCGACAATGCGGATATCGGATACCTGCCGGACGGAACATCGTAGCCGCCGGAGCGGCTTTACGCTGCTCGAACTGCTTATCGTGCTCGCTCTGCTCGGGCTCGCGACGGCGATCGCCATGCCCAACCTCGAGCGCCTCTACGCCGCCGCCACCCGGACGAGCGAGCGGGACCATGTTCTGGACCAGGTCGCCGCCCTCGGCCGGGAGGCCATGCTGCGCGGGCGCGCATATGTCGTCTTCGGCAGCGCCCAGGCGCCGAGCGACAACGAAGCGGCGCGCTACGCCGAGTACGAGACCTACGTCGTGGACGTGCCCGAGGGATGGCGCCTGGAACTCGACCGCCCCCTGGTGGTGCGCGCGAACGGCGTCTGCCTGGGCGGGGCACTGACGCTATCCCATGCAGAAGGGGAGGCCGTGCGCATCGAACTCTCGCCCCCGTACTGCCGTGTCGACGCGGACGCCTGAATCTTGAACCGGGATGCAGGGAATCGGCTGTCGCGTCTCCCCGGGCGAGAGGACGCGCGTCGCGTAACGGGCGCAGAACGGGAGGACGCACCTCCGCGCCGGACGCGTTTCCTTCCCATCGCGGGCTTCACGCTGCTCGAAGCCATCGTCGCCCTCACGATCTTCGCAGCCGGGGGCATGGCCCTCTACGGCCTCTTCAACAGCAACCTGATCGGGCTCGGCAAGGCCGCCGAGGTGTCGCGTCGGGAACCCGCCGTGCTCGCCGCCGTCGAGCACTTGGCTTCGATCAACATCCACGAACAACCCGCCGGTCAGCTCGCAATCGGCGGCTTCGATGTCGCCTGGTCGTCGAGCTTGGTCGAACCCGTGCGCCAGGGCCAGTCCACCGTGGGCTATCTCGGCAGTTTCGAAATCGGCCTCTATGACGTCGACATCCAACTCAGCCGGGACGGCCTTCCCGACAGCGCCTACCGCCTACGCCTTGCGGGTTACCGGCGGGTGCGCCAGTCGGAACTCTTCATCGAGTAAGGGGAGATGATTGGAATGCTGACCGCGCGCCTGCGGCAAGTGCCACGCGTAACGGCGCGCCGGATGGCGCGCGGCCTGACGCTGCTCGAGACCCTGGTCGTGTTCGTGCTCGCGTCGCTGGTGGGCACGCTCATGATCCAGGGCGCGGGCTTCTTCCTCGGCCAGTACGACAACGTGAAGCGCATCGGCCGCCATGCGTCCTCGGAAGCGCTGCAGCAGCGCTGGTTCGCATCCACCGTCCACGGCATGGTGCCCTACCTGTCCCCGGAGAGGAACTTCGCCGGGGACTCCGCCGCGTTCCAGGGCGTCACCCTGCAGCCGCTGGGCGCCCGTTCCGGCGTCCCCGTAGCCGCCCGCTGGTCCGTCGTCGAAACTGCGGAGGGCGCCGCCGTCATCTACACGGAGCAGACGTCTTCATGCGTTTCGGACGCGGGAGGTGCCGACCGGGAGCCGGGCGAACTCGCCTGCCTTCATGTCACCTCGGCCCTGGGGCATCCTCACTGGACCGTGCTCGAATCCGACAGGCCGCTGGCATTCCAGTACGCCGGCCTGGACCGCGTCTGGCGGGAATTCTGGCCCATCGCAGGCACGCGGGAATGGATTCCCCGCCAGGTCCGCCTCGTCACCTCCGCCGGACAGACCCTCTGGACGGCGAGCTTCGGCCTGTACCAGGAACCGGTCGGCAACCCAAGGGATTCCCAGTGATCCGTCCCGTGCCGCACACCCCCGTTCTCGTTAAGGACACCCGTTTTTTTTGGGACACCCATCCTCTGGCAGAGGACACCCACCCTGATAAGGACACCCACGTCGTTGATAAGGACACCCACGTTGAAAGGAACACCCATCGGGGGCGAGAAAGGGACACGCATCCCGCGCCGCGTCCGAACCATCCGTCTGTGGATACCCATCTTGAAAAGGACACCCACCTGAAATGGGACATTCGTCGATGGGACGCCCCTGTGTTCGTGGACACCCATCCTCTGAAAGAGGACGCCCCTCCGTTCGTGGACACCCATCCTCTGAAAGAGGACACCCATCCGGATAAGGACACCCATACGGGAAGGGATACCCATCCCGGGCGGGGCGCGAACCGGGGTTTCGTGCTCGTTGCGACGCTTTGGACGCTGGCGGCGATGGCTGTCCTTGCGGCGTACATCGACGGTGTCGCGTCCGCCGACATGGAACGGGCCGCCGTGGCGAAGGCGGCGCTGGAACGGGAAATCGCATGCCGCAGCACGGAGGCCACGCTCGGCTACCTGTTGTCGACGGGGCGCATGAACCACCGCGGCCTGATGCTGGAGCCTGAGCAGTCCTTCACCGACGTCGACGGCATCAGGGGCCCGGACCGGAGCGCCGGCGTGATCGGCGTCACGGGCCAAACCTACGCGGGCCTCGGCGGCACGCGCTTCTCGCTGCAGGACGAGAACGGCCTCGTATCCGTCAACTTCCCGCGCACGGCCCAGTTCGCGGCCGCCCTGTCGTACGCCGGCATCGCGCCCGCGGACATTGATCGCATCGTCCCCAGGGCGGATGACTACATCGACACGGACGACGACCTCAGCCTGAGCGGAGCCGAGCGTTTCGATTACGACAAGGCCGCCGCCCCCGATCCGGTCGCCGCAAGGCCGTCCCGGACCGGCGCGACTGCACCTGTCTGGGACCAGGCCCCGGGCACCGCAGCCACATGGGACCTCAGCCTCGCTGCGGAAAGCCGCAGCGGGGTTGCCGCTTCCGGCGTCGGGTTGCCCAATCCATCGAACTGGTCCATGGCCACGCCGCTGGAGCTCAAGCGCGTCCTCGGCGTCGACGGCATCATTGCCCCCGACCAATGGCGCCGGCTCCTGCCCATGCTGACCATTCGCCAGACCTACGGCTACAACTTCAACACCATGCGGCCGGAGGTTCTCGCCGCCGTCCTCGACCTGGAACAGGATGCGGTCAACAGCATCGTGAACGCGCGCGCCGAACGCTCCGTGGCGCGCCTGAACCTGATCCACATGCTGACGGGCACCCACGTGGACATAGATCCCGCGGCCCTTGAGTGGTTGCCGTCCAGCTTGGTGAGGATCTCCATCTGGCATAATGCCGGCGGTTTGCGGTCCTTCGCCGGCATGGCGCTGACCCCTTTCGGCGATGCCCCCTGGCGCATCGATTACCGCTATACGGAGCCCGCGATTGACAACGAGTCGAGCGATGCCGGCGTTCTCCAGGCTGCGACGCCGCTTCTCCAATAAGCCGAACGTCATGCAGACGCGGCAGGGCACGGAGCGCCTGCCTTTCACGTCGTTCCATTCGCACTGGATCGTTGGCCGCGGCCTGTGCATGTACCGCTCGGAGGACTTCGGCAACGTGCCCCGCAACAGGCGGCGCGCGGCCCTCGACCTCAAGCTGCCCCTGTGGAGCCCGTTCGCGCGCACGGGACATCACTGCGTCTGGGAAGGCGGCAGGGCGATGGTCTGGTTCTGGGACGCGGACGCCGTGCCCCCGGTTGCCGCCGCCGACGCGGATCCCGGGGACCTCCTCGCCGCTTCCTCCGGGACGCCGCCCCAAGTCCGTCCGGAGACTATCTTCCTGCCCCGCATGTCCGACGGCGTGGTCCTGCAGGCCTGCCGCGAAGGTTTCGAGCTGCAGCACTGGCGCGAGCGCGTGCTGGAGCACTCCTACTGGTTCCGGCAGCGCCCGGACCAGGCCCGCATCGACAGCGTCCTGGCCCAATGGGGTGCGGCCGGGGTAACGCCCGAACCCGAGCCCGAAGAGCAGGAGTCCGAAGGTGAGCGGGAGCCTTGGTCCAGTGCGCCGACGCCCTTGGAGTGGCTGGAAGACAACGAGCGCCCGCTGGTGGCGGCCGTGCTTCTCGTCCTCGTCCTGACCGCGACCTGGCACGAAGTGCGCTACTGGAACGTCCGCCATCTCCAGCAGGCGGCCGAGGAACAGTTCGCCGGGCTGCAGCAGGACCTCGATCCCGTCCTCTCCGCGCGCAACGAGATGCTGGCGTTGCGCAGGCGCAATGCCGCCCTCGCGGAGACCCTGGGCGAACCGTCCCAAGCCTACCTGATGGGCCTGGTCGACAACGCCGTCCCGAGCCCGGACGCGCGCTTCCGCCAGTGGTACTACCAGCAGCGCGAACTCAGGGTCGTGCTCCTCGACGAGAGCGTGGACCCCATCGCCTACGTTCGCGCGCTGCAGGCGGAACCGATGTTCGAGCGGGTCGAGGTGGAACAGGGCCGCAACGAGAACGAGATCCGCATGTCGCTCGTGGTGCAGCCATGACTCCCGCGAGCCCCGTTTCGCGCCTCGACGCCGCCCTGGCGCCGCTGCGCCGGGAGTTCGCCACCAACATGCGGCTGCGGCTCGGCGCATGGAGCATTGTCGCGCTTGTCGTCCTCTACTGGACTTTCGTTCGCGTCGACGACCTCGACGCGGCCCGCGCCGAGTATGCCGGCGACGTCGCCCGCCTCGAGCGCGCTCAGAACGCGGGGGACGACGAGGACTGGCCGCTATTGCTGGAAGCCGAGCGCCGCGCCGCCGCGGAACTCACCGCCAACCTGTGGGAAGCCGAGACCGAGGGCGTCGCCCGGGCGCGCCTGCTGGCCGCGCTGAGCGAGCTTGCCGGCGAAGCCGGATTGACCGATACGCGCGTGCAGCCCGGCGTGACGCAACCGGTCGCGGACGCGCCCGATGTCTGGCGCGTGCAGGCGCGCCTCACGGCGCGGCATCGCATCGGCGCCGAACTGCAGTTGCTCCACGCCTTCGCGACCCACCCCAGGAAGCTGGTGGTGGACCGGCTGGACATCAGCCAGAGTCGCTCCCGCGTCACCATGCTCGTGTCCGCGTACTTCGTCGGTCTTGCCCCGTAGGCGAGGACATCCCGATCCCGGTTTTCGCAGCTGAACTACTTCGGGTTTCGGTTCCGCTCTTCAGGACATTTCTCACGCGAGAAGTGGCGATCTCGCATGATCGGGATTGTCAATGTCCGCTGGCTCTCACTGTGCCGTCGCGCTAAATTCAGGCCACGATACGAGGTCCTTGACAGTTCCCTGCGGGCTGCGAGAATTTTTGATCGAATGCAAATCGACTCCCGCTGAGATCGGAAACGGGAAAGGGAAATACGCATGGCCGCCTACATGGTCACTTACGACCTGTCGCAACCCGAGCGCGACTACTCGGGCCTGTACGAGCGCATCAAGGCCATCTCGGGCACCTGGGCGCTCATCGCGGAGTCCTCCTGGATCATCGTGAGCACGGCTAGGTCGGCTGCTGACATTCGAGACGATCTAATCCAGGCCGTCGACAATGACGATTCGCTGTTCGTCGCGGAGTTGACTGGCGCAACCGCATGGAAAGGACTTCCGGCCAAACGTGCCGACTGGTTGAAGGCGAACCTTTGATTGACGAGACAGTAGGACAAGGCTATGCCACCCGAGAGGACATTCGTCATCTCGAACCCTGATGCCCGGATAAGGATTTCCCTGAGTCACTGGAATATTCTTTGGTGGCGGGGTGTTACATGCGAAAATCGGGTTTCCGGCAGTTTCACTTCGCAGGTGAAGATTGAAGAAGAGAAAAATCCGCCCGCCGAAGG
>CAZFGB010000071.1:0-3313 GCA_964518405.1 uncultured Pseudomonadales bacterium
GTGGCAGGCACCACACAAGGAGGAGCAACAAAGTCCAGGGGGCTAAAAGACCCGCAGATACCCGCAGATTTGGGCTTGACGGAGCACTAGATCCGGTAAGTGGACTCCGTCATCAACCTGGAAGCGAGGGTCATGGCTTCCCTGACCGGCTCGGGAAACTCGACGCCCCCGTCCCGCTTCGCGTTTTCGCCGTGTCGCGACTCGTCGGCGCGCATCTCCTCGAGGATCGCCCGGCTGCGTTCATCGGTTTCCGGAAGATCGCGAATGTGGCGGTCGAGGTGCCGCTTCACCTGGTCTTCGGTCGCCTCGACGAATCCAAGGCTCACCCTGTCGCCCAGTGCCCCGACCGCGGCACCGAGGGCGAACGAGGCCGCGTAGAACACCGGATCCAGTACGCTGGGGCGACCGTCCAGCTCGTCGAGTCGCTCCCGGCACCAGGCGAGATGGTCGTTCTCCTCGGCGGCCGCCGTCCTCAATGTTTCGCGCACCTGCGCATCGCGCGCCGTCAACGCCTGACCTTCGTACAGCGCCTGGGCGCAGATCTCGCCGGCATGGTTCACGCGCATCAAGCCCGCTGCGTGCTTGCGCTCCGCTTCCGTCAGCGATCCCTCCTCCCCGTCCGGCGCCGGGCGCTCGGCGACATCCCCACCGGTCAGCGCCCGCAACGCGCGGTCGAATACGCCGATCAGGTCATCCATTCCGCTCATGGGTGTCCTCGACTCGCTGTCCTGACTGCCATCCGAGGGTATACCCTCTCGATAACGTTGCAAAGCGCTGTATCTTGGCTGCCGGAGGCTGGAAGCCAAGGCGACGGGATGGTCCACGGCATGGGGATTCGAACAAGTTCGAGAGTTTATGAACAAGAACTATTCCGCCATCGGCACGGCGGAAAAACCCAGGCGCGTCAGCGTGATCAGCGCATATGCGCGATCGCCGGCCGTGCCGCCGCGAATAGCGACGCGACGGGCAGGATCGAATCTGCCCGCGGCCTCGCATAGTGCGCCGAGTGGCGTCTCGTCGAGATCCAGGGTCGCCTGGACCTCGCCAGGGACATCCTCGAACGGATACTCGCCGATCAACGCCCGGACCGCATCGCCAGGGATCACGAGGACGACGGCGTCTCGCCTTGCGCGATACTCGCCTTCGCCTATTTTTCGTCCCGCGAACGCGATGTCCTCGCCAAAGTAATCGCCCGCCCGGAACAACGACCCGGCGTGCTCGACCGCGCCCGCCTTGACGAGATACACGGCGTCTCCGGCAGACAATCGTTCCCCCGCCAGGAAACGACGTTCCCGGGCGCTGCGCAACAGCCTCTGCCACGAGACTGCGGGCAGGACCTTGACCAGGGGCGATGCAAGCAGCCGGTCAAGCCACGGTTCGACCGGACCGACGTCCGGCTCCGGCAAACCGCTCGACTGCAGCAGGAACTCGATGGGGCCCACATCGACGGACAGCACGCGGGTGTTGGCACGAGTTTCAAGGGCGACGTCGTCGCCCGGGCGGTATATCTCGCCTTCCACGCGCCGGCGCCTGCCGCCTGATTCGACCGCTTCGACAGTCCCTTCCAGAAGATACAGGGTCCGGTCCAGGCGCCGGCCACGCCTCAGAAGCCACCGGTTCGCCGGCAACTCGATCAGGCTCGCATGCTTCGACGCGACGGCGAGGGCGCGGTCGTCGAGTCCCGCGAAGGGTTCGAACCGTTTGAGCAACTGCGCCAGCATGGGCACATCTTCTCAAACCAGCGGCCCGGCCTCTGTCAGCCCTTTTCGCGATCGATTGCGCGATATCCGATGTCTTTCCTGTAGTACGCGTCCTTCCAGGCGATGCGGCCGACCCGCTCATACGCCAACGCCCGCGCCGCGCCAACCGATTCGCCCAAGCCAGCCACGCACAGGACCCGGCCTCCGGCCGTGACGACCCCTCCGTCCGCGCGCGCGGTACCGGCGTGGAAGACCTTCGTATCCGGGATTGCGTCGTCGATACCGGCGATGGCATGGCCGCTCTCATAGGCCAGCGGATAGCCGCCCGCAGCCATGACGACGCCGACGGCGGCCCTTGCGTCCCACTCGAGGTCAACGCCGTCAAGGTCGCCCGAGAGCGCGCCCCGGCACAACATCACGAGATCGCTCTCGAGCCGCATCAACACGGGCTGCGCCTCCGGGTCGCCGAAGCGGCAGTTGAACTCGATGACCCTGACCGACCCGTCCGGCATGACCATCAGTCCGGCGTAAAGGAACCCCTGGTAAGGCGCGCCGTCGGCGGCCATGCCTTGCACGGTGGGATGGATCACCTCGCGCATGATCCTGGCATGCACTTCGGGCGTCACCACCGGCGCCGGCGAATAGGCGCCCATGCCCCCGGTATTGGGACCCAGGTCACCGTCGTCGCGCGGCTTGTGGTCCTGCGACGTCGCGAACGGAACCACGTTCTCGCCGTCGGTGACGCAAATGAAACTGGCTTCCTCGCCTTCGAGATATTCCTCGATGACGATCTCGCGCCCGGCATCGCCGAAGCTCTCTCCGCCCAACATGCCTTCAGCGGCGGCGAGCGCATCGTCCTCCTCGAAGGCGACGGTAACGCCCTTCCCCGCAGCCAAGCCGCTCGCCTTGATGACGATGGGCGCGCCGCGACGGCGGATATGGTCCCGCGCCGCCTGGATCTCGGTGAATGACTCGTAGCTGGCCGTCGGAATGCCGTGGCGGACCAGGAATTCCTTCGTGAAGACCTTCGATCCCTCCAACCGGGCCGCCGATTTCGTCGGGCCGAAACAGTCGAGGCCGCGCGCATCGAAATAGTCGCGGACGCCGTCGACGAGGGGCGCCTCCGGTCCAACGATCGTCAGTCCGCAGCCGTTGTTCTCCGCAAAGTCGGCCAAGGCGGGGAAGTCGTCGACGCTGATGTCGACATTCCCAACCTTCGGCTCGGACGCCGTGCCCGCATTGCCGGGTGCCACATGGACGCGCTCGACCGCGTCCGACCTTGCCGCCGACCAGGCCAGGGCATGCTCGCGGCCGCCCCCACCGATGATCAGAACATTCATCCCGGCTCTCTCCTTGCGAGGGGCGTCCCCTCGCGCTGCTGTCTCATGCGAGGGAACCCCTCGCGGCGCTGCCATTTCATGCGAGGGGTGCCCCCTCGCGCTGCCATTTCATGCGAGGGGTGCCCCCTCGCGCTGCCATTTCATGCGAGGGGTGCCCCCTCGCGCTGCTATTTCATGCGAGGGGTACCCCCTCGCGCTCCCCCGCTGAAGGCTCTTTTCTGCGAGGGGTGCCCCCTCGCGCTCCCCGGCTGAAGGCTCCCGAATCAGTGCCTG
>CAZFGB010000072.1:0-14967 GCA_964518405.1 uncultured Pseudomonadales bacterium
ACGATCAAGGCCGAAACCGCGTTCACGCGTGCTGATGTCGAAGGGGGTGGCAGCCTCCGGAGCATGAATCTGGATGCCAGCAGGCACCGATTGATGTTCGAGGGAACGCACACGAGGACGCTCGCCTCGAACGCCACGCTGGCCCCGTCGATCGAGGTCGGCGTGCGCTATGACGGCGGCGACGGCGAGACCGGCAGCGGACTGGAGGTAGGCGCCGGGCTGGGCTATACGGCGGGCCGACTGTCGGCGAAGGTCAATGCCCGCTCACTGGTGAGCCACTCCCAGGCCGACGACTACGAGGAATGGGGCTTCAGCGGCCTGGTGGCGTATCGGGCCGGCGGCGACGGCCGCGGCCTGTCGGCGACCTTGGGTTCCACCTGGGGGGTCGCGGACAGCGGCGTTGGTTCGGTGTGGTCCAGCCGGTCTGCCCGCACGCTGGCCCGCAGCAGGGCGGCATTCAACGGAGGCCCGCCCCACCAACCGGTGTTGCACGAGACCGCGTTTCGTCAGGACCCGCTGCATGAGACCTCGTTGCATGAGGCCGCGCTGATTCCCGCGCAACGGTTCCGGGCCGAGTTGCGTTACGGCCTGAACCGGCCTAGGGGCCTCGGCCTGTGGCTGCCGTATCTCGGCGGCGATTCCGGCGGCGGGTTCAAGGCGTTGCGATTGGGCCTGCAGCTTCGATCCGACAAGGGCTTTGAGACCCGGCTTGAGTTATCGCGCCGCGAAAGCCTCTATCTGCCCGCGGACCACGCCATCGAACTGCGCGGCATCGCACGCTGGTAATCGCGACACGGCCCTGATTCGACGGATCGCTGATTTCAACCGCCCCCGCGGGGGCGGTTGAAGGCGCTTGGTTCCGTTTCCACGGAGAGTCGCGCTCGCATAACTATCTTTGACAAGCACATTTTCAAGAAATTTCACCGGTTGCCATGCTGACTCGCCGTCCTCGAGCCGAGAACGTGGATGGTTGCCGCGCGGAGGTTTCGCGGACGTATTCTCGAAGCAAACGGATTGATTGTTGCGTCGTTTACCGTTGACGAATATAGTCTGACCAAGTCAGACCAACCAAATGCCTCGATGGAATCCACCGTCACCCTCAGCGACGCCAAGGCGCGATTCTCGGAGATCATCGAGCGGGCTACCCAAGGGGAAGAATTCGTCGTTACCCGGATGGGGAAACCCGTAGCCAAAGTCGTTCGGTATGGAACCCGAGTTCAGCCGAGGAAGCTCGGCGACCTCGCCGGTCAGATCCGGATCAGCGAGGATTTCGACGAATGGCCTGCCGACCTCGCGGAGGCGCTGGGCATCACGGCGCGTTCGTGAGGTATCTGCTCGACACGCACACGCTGCTTTGGGCGAGAGCGGCGCCAGCGCTGTTGTCGGAAGAAGCCCGGGCCGTATTCGAATCAAGCGACACCACGCTTTACGTGAGCATCGCAACCTTGTGGGAGTGCGCGATCAAAGGCTCCATCGGCAAGCTCGCTCTGCCCGACAACTTCTACGAAATCGTCGCGGACGACTACGAGATTCTGGGTATCGAGATATCTCATCTTGCGGCATGCGCCGAGTTGCCCATGCACCATCGAGACCCGTTCGACCGATTGCTGGTCGCACAAGCCCGGCTCGGCGATCTGACGTTGTTGAGCCGCGACCCGGACATCGCCAAGTACGACGTATCGATCATGACGGCCTGAGGGAACGCCGCGGACGCTGGTTTCGGGTTGCCATGCCCGCCGACCCAGCGACAAGCCATGTCCGTTCCGAATCGCCGGGCGAAGAGAGTTGACGCCCTGCTCCCTTCGACGCGACACGCCGCCCTCAGTCCAGGTAGCGCTGGACCGTGTCCATCATTCGCCGCATCGCGTCCGCATCCTGGGGCGGCAACCAGAAGATGATGCGGTTGACGCCCTCGTCGATGAATCGCGACGGCCAGTAGTCGTCGTCCGGCAGCAGCGCGAAGATCGAAATGTCGATGGTCGACGGGTCCCTGCCCGCCTCCTCGGCGAGTTGCCGGAGCTTCCCCACGCCTTCGAGCACCTGCTCCGGCCAGCCGGCGCGCGGCAGCCATCCGTCGCCGTACTTCACGACCCGGCGCAGGGTGTGGATGGTCTCCCCGCCGAGAAACAGGGGCGGATGCGGATCGGAAATCGGTTTCGGCCACGCCCAGATAGGGTCGAAGTCGACGTGATCCCCGTGGAACTCGGCTTCGTCCTCGGTCCAGATCTTCTTTATGGCCTGCATCTGCTCCTCTAGGCGCTTGAACCGCGTATCCCACTCGGTGCCGTGATTCTCGGCTTCTTCGCGGTTCCAGCCGCCGCCCATGCCGAACATGAGGCGCCCGTTCGACTGGAAATCGAGGGTCGCCCCCGCCTTGGCGGTGGTGATGGTGTCCCGCTCGATGATGAGAATGATGCTGGTGCCGAGCTTGATCTTCGTTGTGACCGCAGCGGCTGCGGAGAGCGTCACGAACGGGTCCAGCGTGTGCTTGTATTCCTCCGGCAGCTCCGTGCCTTCCGGATAGGGCGACAGGCGCGACGTCGGGATATGCGTGTGCTCGGGAACCCACAGGGAGTCGAAGCCACGGTCCTCCACCTCGCGCGCGAGATCGGTGATGGGCATGGAGTATTCGGTGATGAAGTTGAAGATTCCGACGTTCATGGAACTAGCCTGCCTTGAAAGATTGGTGGAATACGCGAACGGGTTGCGGCCTATAAGTCGTCCAGGTCGACAGTCCTGCCCGTCCGGGACGATTCGAGGATGCCGAAAATGATCTTCATCGTCCCGATGTTGTCCCGCCCGCTGCTGATGGGTTCCGCGCCCGTTCTGCAGCACTCTTCCCAGTGCAGGATCTCGTTGATGAAGAAATCGGTGCTGGGCTGATCGCCCTCCCTCGTGGGGAGCGGCTCGAAGCCCGGATCCAGCAACTCCCTGACCTTCTCCGCCGAGAACTCTTCGCCCGCCGCCTGCAAGACCGGAAGCTGCGCCCGTATCTGGTCTTTCTCCTCGCTCTTGAGGGCGAACATGATCGGACCGAACTGGTTGACCCCCCTGGCATTCTCGGGCAACGGAGGGGTCGAGTGCATCGAGCCCTTGCTGCCGTAGACCATGTACGACATCCCCTCGGGCGCCAAGCGCGTGGTCCAGTTGCCGTAAAC
This sequence comes from uncultured Pseudomonadales bacterium, assembly GCA_964518405.1. Classification (GTDB taxonomy): domain Bacteria; phylum Pseudomonadota; class Gammaproteobacteria; order Pseudomonadales; family Azotimanducaceae; genus VXNE01. The sequence goes on from CAZFGB010000072.1 coordinate 3,159, forward strand.
ATCGCCTATGACCCCGTTTTCGAATTCGAGGGTCGCAAAGAACAGGTCCTCCGCGCCGTTGGCCATTTGCGCCTCGATGGTCCTGCAGATCCCGTTCACCCGTTTGACGTCGCCGACGTAGTAGCGCAGCAGGTCCAGGTGATGCACGGAGTTGACCATCAGGATGCCGCCGCCGTGCCTGGCGTCACTCATCCAGCTCTTCCGCGGGCGCCGGCCACCGCCCATGATCGCGTGGGTTCGAACCGCCTGCACTTCGCCGATGTGGCCCTCGTCGATGAAGCGTTTCACCGCCGGCGCCTCGGGCGAATAACGAAGGTGCTGGGCGACCATCAGCGCCACCCCCGTCATGTCGGCGGCTTCGACCATATCCCTGCAGCCCTGCAGCGTGGTCGCCATCGCCTTCTCGACGAGCACATGCTTTCCGGCCTGCGCGGCGGCGATCGCCTGGGGCGCGTGAAGGTCGTGGCTGGTGCAGATGTCGACGGCATCGATGTCCTCTTTCCGCAGCATCTCGTCGTAGTCCAGGTAGATGGTGTCGACGCCCGCCTTCTCCGCGTATTCCTGCGCGCGAGACTCGACGATGTCGCACACCGCCGTGAGGTGCACCCGCTCGGGATGCGCGAGATAGGCGTTCATGTGTCGGTTGGAAATGCCCCCGGTGCCGACGAGGCCGACTTTCATGGGCTCGGACATGATTCCCCCTGTCATCTTCCGGCGGGAAGAATAACCGATTGTCCGAAACCGGTGCGCGCGCCTGAAGCGAGGTTCCGCGGGCAGGCGTAGAATGCCGCCAAGGCACCGGGGAGGAAGGGTCATGGCGGAACCAGCGACCAACTTGGAGACAGGCCTCGACCGCGCATGGAACGACATCTGCGAGCTCGGCTTGCAGTCCTATGTCGCCGATCTCGACGCCTACGGCTACACGATCATCCCGCCCGGGATCGCAAGCCCGAACGGCCTCGCGGACCGGATGCTCGAAGCCATGCTCGACATCGCGGAGCGGCGCAACGGCGAGCGGCCGGATCTCGAGACCGGCTCCACGCACGCGCACATGCAGGTGCAATCGATGTCCGCTCCGGTCAAGAAAGGGCGGCCCAGGAGCCGCATGCGGGGCGCCGACAGCGAGGACCGCGATTCGCCCATCGGCGACGTCATGCATTCGCTGCTGCTCGAGAACCCGGTGTTCGAAGAGTCTCTCATGAACCCCGTGATGCTCGCGCTGGCGACCTACCTCTGCGGCTACAACGCGGTGCTGTCGACCATGGCCTGCTGGATGAAAGGACCGAACGAGACCACGTTCCGGCTGCACACGGACAACCCGATGGCGTCACCGCTGACGCAGCAGTCCGTGGTGTGCCAGAGCACGTACTGGTTGACCGATTTCAATCGGGAGAACGGCGGCACGGCGGTGGTGCCGGGCAGCCACAAGTGGTGCCGCCATCCGATCGGCGCCGAGTGCATCGTGCCGGCCAACCCCGGCGAATTCGGCAATGCGCAGGCGGTGCCGGTCGAAGGCAAGGCGGGATCCCTGATCGTCTGGCACGGCAACCTGTGGCACGGCGCGTTCAACCGCAGGGCGCCGGGGCTCCGGGTGAGCGTCACGAACTACATGGTGCGGCCGTACATCCGGACGCTCGAGGACTTCATCGGCAAGATTCCGCAGGAAACGCTCGACCGCAATTCCACGCGGTTCGCGATCCTGACGCAGCAGTCAGTCATTCCCGGCTACCACACCGAGGAAGACCGGGCCGAAAAAGCCGCCTACGCGGAGAAGTACATCTCGGCTTACGCGAGTGAGTACGGGGGAGGCGCGAAAGACCTCTACGCCTGACGGGACGCAGATTTGATTTCCCGCTGCCATCAGAGAGACCGAAAAACTAGGCTAAATAAAAATTAGATTTTTAATTAGCCTAGCTTAGTGCTAAGGTCCTTTCACGATGATTGTCCGGGATCTCGCACCCAAGCTGGTTCGGGCCGCCACGCAAGCCCCGGCCGTGACTCTTACCGGGCCACGGCAAAGCGGCAAGACCACGCTTTGCCGGACCGTGTTCCCGCAACGCCCGTACGTGACCCTGGAAGCGCCGGACGATCGCCGCTTCGCAACCGAAGACCCACGGTCATTCCTGGCCCAGTTCCCGGAGGGTGCCATTCTCGACGAAGTGCAGCGTGTCCCGGATCTGCTCTCCTACCTGCAGGGAGTCATCGACGACGATCCGACCCCCGGTCGCTGGATTCTCAGCGGCTCGCAAAATCTGTCTCTCATCGAGTCCATCAGCCAGTCCCTGGCCGGCAGAACGGAGGTGCATAACCTTCTGCCGCTGACCCGGGGCGAGATCGTTCGCTTTCAACAGCATCCATCGACCCTCGAGGAGACGCTCTTTGCGGGCAGTTATCCCCGTATATTCGATAGAGGGCTCGACCCGTCAGACTGGCTGCGCTCCTATGTCGCAACCTATCTCGAACGGGACGTCAGGACGATTACGAATGTCGGCGACCTCGCGACGTTCCAACGTTTCGTCGAACTGTGTGCCGGGCGCACAGCGCAGTTGCTCAATTACTCGACGTTGGCAGGAGATTGCGGCATTTCACAGCCGACCGCCAGAGCCTGGTTCAGCGTGATGGAGGCGAGTTTCATCGTCTTTCGCCTACAGGCGTTTCATGCGCATCCACGCAAGCGCCTCGTCAAGATGCCGAAGCTCTACTTTTTCGATACCGGCTTGGTCTGCTGGCTCTTGGGAATCCGGGCTCCCGAGCAGCTTCGCTCGCATCCTTTGCGGGGACCGATCTTCGAAACCTGGGTCGTATCGGAGATATTGAAGCACCGGACGAACCGCGGACTGACGGGGGGCGTGTCGTTCTACCGGGATAGCAACGGCGCCGAGGTGGATCTCGTCATCGACCGACCCGCTGGTCTTTCGCTGATCGAAGCCAAGTCTTCAACGACGGCATCCTCCAGTTTGTTTGACGGTATCCGTCGCGTTCGACGGCACTTTGCCGATACGTCTTCGGAATTCGATGCCGCGGTCGGCTATGGCGGCGACCGGTTCCAGCAACGCGAAGAGGGGCGGCTCATACCTTGGTCGATGCTGCGCGCGGTATGCCTGCCAAACCCGGAACACACCATTTCCGTGTTTTCGAACGGTCGCCCGGTCGCCGGCGCCGACGTTCTTGCATTGTTCCCGAACAAGACTTGGAGGCACGGGACCACCGATGAAAGTGGCGAGGCGGTGCTTGATCTACATTCGCTTCATCTGCCGATGACGGTCTATGTGGCGGGCGCCGGACGTTGCGCTCATCTTGAGCATCACTGGATCCCCGCCGAGCGCATGTTGCATGTCGATCTCGACAAACCAACGCCCGGCGGCGCGGTCATTTTCCCGGAGGCAAAGGGGTACGTTCCCGGTTTGGCGGGGAGGCTGAACCCCATCAGGGATACGTTGGACAGAACTTGTCTGTATGCATCCAATATCGCCATCAACAGCGGAGAGACGCAGCCGGTGACCTTTGCACCAGGAGAAGATCTGCGTTTGACCGACGCCGAAGGAACGAAGATGCTGGTACGGATCATCGACGTTACGGGTCGGTCAGCCCTGCTGGAGTACCGCCCATACGCATGAGACGTCGCTACGAGTGCTGCGGGATGCGCCTTCAGGGTGCGGGTCCGGCGACCGGCGCCATCACGGATCCCAAGAGTTGAGAAGCAGGTGCCGGTCCCGGGTCGGCGTGCGTTTCAGGTCGTACTCCCAGGGCACTCCGGACCACGGCGCATGATCCCAGCGCGTCGTCATCAGGTAATCGACGGCGGCGTTGAGCGCTTCCGGGGTGTCCAATCGGCGCAACGCCTCGATGGACCAGCCGCGCACATGGTGATGGCCGTGGACGAGATTCTGCTTTAGTGCGTCCACGACTCCGGGAACCGCCCCGGCCCGCGCACCAAGACGCCCGACCGATATCGCGGCGTATTGCCTGACAAGCGCGTCTTCGTCTCCGAGCGCGTCGACCAGTTCCGCCGGCGCTTTCGCGTTCGCCTGTCCGACCGTGCCGATGGCTTCGGCCGCGTATTGGCGCACGCGCGGTTCCTTGTGACCCAGGAGGCGGGTCAGGGCTGGCAGCGCATCGACTGCGGCAGGGCCGATGTCTCCCAGGATGTCGGCGACCGCCGCAAGAAGCTCCAGACTCGCACCGTCTACCAGATCGAGGAGCGGGGCGACCGCCGCGGACCCGAGCGGCGCAAAGCCGTATCCGGCGATGCAGCGCAGGGCGACATCGGGACTCGTCAGCGCCTCGATCAAGGGTTCGATCTCGCCGATGTTGCCCAGCGTGTAAGCGGCACCGATCGCCTCGGCGTCATCCATGCTTCGAAGGTCTTCAACCAGCGCGTCGGTTTCGTCGACCGCGCGATTGATCTCCTGCGCCCCCGCGCCGCGACACCAGTTCCAGACGTACTCCCAAATGGGTTCCTGCGGGTTTCCCGAGGAAATCCACTCCGGGTTGCTGTTGTTCCAGGCGGGCGCTGTCGGTTCGCGGTCGCGCGTGAACAGGAATTTCACCATGTGCCGGGGAGTACCGGCCGTATTCATGCCGAAGCGGCCGTGGGCGATGTCGTGGTGCACGATGGTGACCGTTCCCGCATCGGCGACGATGGGAGTCCTCGTCGCCTGCCACGGGGCATCGAGGGCTTCCACCGCTTCGAACAGCTTGGCCTGCTCGACGCGAAATGCCGCAAGGTCGCGTTCGTACCGGGCGGCGGTTTCGGGAATCGCTGTCGATGCTGGACTGCATGTCCGCCTCTATGCTCTTGCGCAAGTCCTGCGTGCGTGCGCGCAAGATCGCCCGCTGCATCTCGAGGGCCCGCCGCGGGAGATACTGGCTGCGCGGCGCAACGGCGGTCGGGCCCATCTCCATGGACACGTCCTGCGGGTAGTAGAACATCATCAGGAAACGCGGCGCGTGGTGGCGCCGCCCGTCCACCATGTGGTGCGAGTGGTAGTCACCGTCCTTGTGCAGCCTTCCGTCACCGAGGTGCCAAGGCTCGATCGGCTGCTCTGACTGGGGAAAGTTCACCTGGTCGTGACGGTGGAAGTGCAGGTAGTAGTCCGGCCCGAGGATCGACAACAGGGCGCCGTGGACGACCGGGTCATCCAGCAGGTCCCGCAGTTGAGGCACCACCGGCAGGATGTTGTTGTGGCCCGGGCCCAGTTGCCCGTCGAGCGGTTCGAGGCGCGCGCACATGTCATCGTGGTACGACCTCGGAAGCGCCGACTGCAGGGTGATGTACCCCTCGCGGATGAAGCCTTGCATCTCTTCGTCCACGAGGAGGATGGGTGCGTCACTCATCGGGTTCGACCGCGCCTACTTGTTCCCGAAGGCCTTTGAAAAAGTGATAGTACACCCGTGGCGACGCGCTCCTGGCCTGCGTCATCCGGCCGCACTCTTGGCTGGATGGAATAGATGGGAACGATCTACCCTTTTCCTCACTCGACCTACGCGTCGAGTAAACGTACTCCGTCGAGGCGCGCAGCCCTCTGATCAAAAGTGTACAGGGGAGCAGCGCCCGGCCGCCTGCTTGCCGCCGCGATCATCAAGTCCGAGAAGTCGGCGTCCCCGCGCCGGTAACGCAATGCCGCACGAGCGACGTCATCGGAAGTTTCAAGAATGAGTCCAGCTGTCGCGAGCATGTCGAGCAGCGCGGTCGAAATCGCATCGCAGGAGAAGCCGTAGGACCGTTCCAGAACCCACACCAATTCGACGAGAACTTCCCGGCAAACGAAAACCGGTTCTTCGGCGGTGAGCGCAACAGCAAGAGACCGAGCGGCAGCCGACTGATCAATATCGTCGTTGACCAGATAACGGACCAAGATGTTCGTGTCCAGGGAAATCACGTTCGCGTGGATTTCTCGCCCCGTGAGCTTTCTCCGGTGGCTCCTTCTACGATGGCCCGTTCCATATCGGCCAATGTCACGGGAGGACCTTCGTGCTTCAACGTCCCAAAGAGCCCACTAATTGGACGTACGGCCAGGATGAGCACTTCCCCTTCCGATATGACATACCGAATCCGGTCGCCAGCGCGTACCGCCAACGCATCTCGGACTGCCTTCGGAATCGTCGTCTGTCCCTTGGAAGTCAATACAGACTCAACCATGGCAATGAAACCGATCAACTTACTTTTGTCAATTTTTCCTTATATACAGAGCACTAGTAAAGCAAAAGTTGCTTGACACTGTGTTTTTGACCATGCATCAATTCATGTCCCCCCGCTCAAGACCGAAAAATCCTTGGCGGGAGATGGAAACCAAACGAAAAAGGTGAGCAGATTGGACTTGGTCAGGAGTTTGTCGCCAAACGGAATCCGGCTATTCCAGCGCTATCTGAAGGCCTTGCGCCGAGGCGGCTGCACTGCGCTGCCCAGGCAACTGCTGAAGGATGATCGCTTTTCGCGGGCGGGGACGTGCGAATCGAAGTGCGCGGATTCAACAGCAGGCGAGATTTTGTCGAATACATTGATGAGAGCTTTCGCGCCGCCGGATTCCATGGAGACGGCGATGAACCGGGCATGTGGGAATGGCTCTCCCTGTATTACATCGACGCCATCTGCCCTCCCGACCAGGACGGCAAGCGAAAACCGGGCGTTGACGGCCGATACCTGATGAACGACGTAGAGGCTCGGCGGCGCAATCGTCACCTTTTGCGCGGGCCCTATATGCTATATCGGCGGCACGGCTCCGGCAGCCAAATGGATCTACTGCTGGAAGCCCCGCTGCATGTCCACCGCATCGCTTCCACCCACATCGCCGAGCGACCGAGGATATTTGGCAGCTCTGGAGCACTGATGGCCGCAAGCCGAATGTACTTCGATCACATTGTCGGAAAACCCAAGCGTGGCTATTCGGACAAAGCAAGCGGACTGCGAGCGTTTTGCAAGCACCTCAACAACCTGCCGGACTGCTTCGACCTCGCCGAAATGTCGGCCGACACCATCATGGCACTGTTGCCGGAACAATTCGAAAAATGGATCGAACGCGACACGGATGCAGGGCAATTCGCGGAGGTGCGCCAATGGTGCAGTGAACTGCAGACGGAAGAACCATATGCCGATGGGCACCAACTCGCCAGGAGTCTCGGTGACTTGCTGGACGCGATCAACAGCCGGACATTGACCGAACGACAAACAAGAGTCCGTTCGGAGATATTTCGGTCGGGAGTCTTGGAAGCCTACGAATCGAGATGTGCAATTTCGGGCATGGAGCTTGCGCATGCCACCGGGGATGGGGGTGCCACCTACGAGGTCGAATCTGCACACATCATTCCGGTTTCGCGGGGAGGCAGGGATCTGATTCAGAACGGGTTGGCTCTGAACCGCACACTTCACTGGGCGTTCGACCTCGGGATGGTCTGGGTCGACGCGCAGTTTCGCATCTCGGTTTCCGATGAAGTGGAGCGCGACTCCCGCAACGCGTGGTTGAATCAGTTCCGCGGGCGCCCACTGCGAGTGCCCTACGACGAAAGGCACCATCCACATCCGGACGCGCTCCGCTGGCATGCCCGCAATGTCGCGGGAGATTGGTAGAGCGCAGGCGTTTCGACTTATCGGGAACGTACGCCGTGGTGACGGGAGTCACGTGGCGACGTCCGCAGGCCGACCGATGCTGGCGGACGCATGGATGGCATCGATGACCCGCATGTTTGCGAGCGCATCATCGGCCGTGAGACGCGTCGGGGTCCCGTTGGACAGGGCGTTGCAGAGATCCAACAGTTGCTCGCGGTAGGGATTCACGCCAGCCACCTTGACGGTCTCCTGGTGGAAATCTACGTGGGGGTCGCCCCGTATCAGCGTGTACCGCGTCTCGATACCCTCGCCGATCTCCTTTGGAATCGACCAGTCCCCTACTGGGACGGTGATCGCGCCGTCGCTGCCGACCACCTCGTAGGCCACCCGCCAGGGCCACCCGAAGCCGCAGTCGAACTGCGCCACGACACCGTCCGCGAAATTCAGTCGGCCGACGAGCGTTTGCCAGGCTTCGGTGCCGGCGGCGAGCGTTCCGGCGACGGATACGGATTGCGGTTCGGCGCCCGCCAGGTAGCGGATACAACTGACGCAGTAGCAACCGAGATCCATGGCGGCACCGCCGCCGAGTTCGGCGCGCAGGCGCCAGTTTCCCCTGGGCACCATGGGCGACGAAAAGGTCGCGCGCACGAAACGCACATCGCCGACAGCGCCCTCGAGGATGCGCTGCTTCACCGCGAGAATCTGCGGCTGGTAGTGAAACATGAGCCCTTCCATCAGGATTACGCTGGCGGATTTCGCCGCCTCCACCATCGCTTCGCCCTGCGCACCGTCAACCGCGAACGGTTTTTCGCACACGATCCCCCGGACTCCGCAGCGAACAGCCGTGAGGACGTTCTGCCGATGAACAGAGGGCCATGACGCGTCGATCAGGATGTCGGGCTGTTGCTCGGCCAGCATCGTTTCCAGGTCGGAGTAGGTATTCCCGATATCGAAGGCCGAGGCAAAGTCGGCGAGCCCGTCCGCGTCGACATCGCAGGCGCCCACCGGCTCAACCTCCGGAATCTCCCGCCACAACGGTGCCAAGTTGTATCTCGCGTGTCCGCCACAACCCACGATCGCCAGCTTTTGTACATCGCTCATGACGGGTCCACGCCTTGAAGAAAATGCCCGAGGATCAGAAAGCAGGCGGAGAGAATAACTCGGACAGCGAGAGGGCGAACCCCTCGAACCGCGGCGCGACGCGCGGCAGGTCACGTTGACTTGTCCATGGACGCGTGCGACAAACACGCAGACGGCAACCACAAGGGGAGGTTTGCGATGGGTGCGCTAGAGGGTATGCGGGTTCTCGATGTAACGCAGTACGAGGCGGGGACATCATGCACACAGGCGCTGGCGTGGCTCGGCGCGGACGTGGTGAAGGTGGAACCCCCCACGGGCGATCCGGGGCGCGGCGGGCCGCGCGCGAACGGCGGGTACTTCGTGTTCTGGAACAGCAACAAGCGCAGCATCGCGATCGATCTGCGCAAACCCAAGGGGCTCGAACTGGTCCTTGACATGGTGCCGAACTACGATGTGTTCGTGGAGAACTACAGCCCGGGGTCGATGGAGCGGCTTGGACTCGGCTACGACGTCCTGAAAGCGATCAACCCGGGAATCATCTACACACGCATCAAGGGATTCGGGCTGGACGGTCCGTGGTCCAACTACAAGTGCTTCGACATGGTCGCCCAGGCCGCCGCCGGCGCATTCTCCATTACCGGGTTTCCCGACGGGCCGCCGATGCGGCCGGGACCGACCATGGGCGATGCGGGCACCGGCGTGCAAACGGCGCTCGCGGTCGCCGCGGCCTACGTGCAGAAGCTCAATACCGGCAAGGGCCAACTCATCGAGATGTCGATGCAGGAGTCGATGACCTACTACCTCAGGACCGCCATTTCCCACGGCAACTATGGCGAGAGAGCCTCGCTGCGGACCGGAAACGGCCGCTCGCCGACCTCGAGGTTGTACAAGTGCAAGGGAGACGGGCCGAACGACTACCTGTTCCTGATGGGGACCACCGATCCCATGTGGGAGCGCCTGTGCGAAGTGATGGACCGTCCCGACCTGCTCGAAGATCCGAGGTTCGCGAGCAAGGACGCGCGCACGGAAAACGACGCGGCGCTGACCGAGCAGATTGCCGCCTGGCTCGGCGAGCGGGACAAGTACACCGCCATGCGCGAACTCTGCGAAGCGGATGTGCCCGCCAGCGCGGTGCTCGACACCAAGGATCTGTTCGAGAATCCGCACCTCCTCGAGCGCGGGTTCGTGCACGAGATCGATCACCCGGCGCTCGGCAGGATCAAGATTCTCGGGTGGGCGCCGCGGCTTTCGGAAAGCGAAGTGGCGATAAAGCCCGCGCCGACCCTGGGACAGCACTCGCGCGAAGTGGTCGCCGAGGACCTTGACCTCAGCGGCGATGACATCGATGCGCTGGTCGCGGATGGAGTGATCTACGCGTAGCGGCGGTTCCGAGCCAGCACCGCACTATCGAATGACCGCGTTCGACCACACCGCCTTGCCGTATCCCGTTCGCGACGACATCGGGCGCGAACTCGGCGCTTTCTGAAAGCGGCCCGCGCAACCTGGCTTCGCGTACGCAGGGTCCGGTCGCCAAGTCGCAACTCAACCCATGCGTGGATGACTCACAGGTTAAGATGTGGCGGAAGGCTGAAGGGGGCGCCGCATGACCAGTGTCCAGAACACCGCCGGCAGGCCGAAGCGTTTCGTTTCGGAGCGCGGGCCGTTCGAGATCTTTGCCAATCCCGAGATGAGCACGGGGCATACGTGGGAAGGTGTCGACGTGCACAAGGCGGTGGAGAACTGGGAGATCGGCGCGCTCGGGGAGAAGTACGGCGAAACGGCGGTTCGCGGGAAACTCGCCGAGATGCTGGAGGCGCTGGCCGGAGGCATGGTGATCACCGGCCTTTTCTGCCAGGGCGATCGGGATCCCGAGACCATGCGCCAGCTCAATCCGACCGGCATGAGCGTCGCCCATATCTGGATCGGTCCGCACTTTCCCCTGTTCAGCCACAGCCACCCCGCTCACGGCGACTGTCTCTACTTCGTCACTGCCGGCGAGCTTGTCATGGGCCGACGCCACTTGAGGGCAGGATCGGCGTTCTTCCTCCCCAACGGCCATCCGTACAAATACTCCGGCGGTGCCGACGGGGCCGAGTACCTGGAGATTCGCGCCGGCCCCGGTACCGAGGGCGCGCCGGGCATGGTGATCCACGAGCACTCGCTGAACTCGATTCAGCGGATCATCGACCAGGCCAATGCGCACCGCCACGAGTGGCATGCGCCGAAGGAGATCGGCGGCACGGCGCTGCGACAGGCCGAAAGATTGTTCGGGCCCGGCTCGCAGGACGTCGCGTAAGCAGGCAATCCGATCCTCAAGGATGAGACTAAGCGGCAAGTTCGCGCTCACCACCGCCGCCGGGCAGGGCATCGGCCGGGCCGTCTCCGAGGCATTCGCGCGCGAGGGCGCCCGGGTGCTGGCAACAGACATCGATCCCGAAACGTTGTCGAGCCTCGCGTCGTGTGAAACGCGCGTGCTCGACGTCACGGACCCCGCTGCGATCACCGCGCTCGCGGAGGAAATCGACACGCCGGATGTGCTGTTCAACTGCGCCGGTTTCGTGGATCACGGCACGATCCTCGATTGCGACGACGATGCCTGGCGGTTCTCGTTCGAACTCAACGTCACCTCGATGTACCGGATGATGCGCACGTTCATACCGGGCATGGCGGCGCGGGGCTCCGGCAGCATCATCAACATGTCGTCCGTGGCCTCGAGCATCAAGGGCGCGCCGGACCGGTTCGTCTACGGCGCCACCAAGGCGGCGATCATCGGCATGACCAAGTCCGTCGCGGCGGACTACGTGACGGCGGGGATCCGCTGCAACGCGATCTGCCCCGGAACGGTGGACACGCCGTCCTGGCGCGACCGGGTCGCCGCCGCGGACGATCCCGATGCGGCGCGCAAGGCATTCGTCGCGCGGCAGCCGATGGGACGCGTGGGTTCGCCCGCGGAGATCGCGGCACTCGCCGTTTACCTCGCCTCGGAGGAGGCGGCGTTCACAACGGGAACGGCGCAGGTCATCGATGGCGGCTGGAGCAACTAGTGCTCCGTCAAGCCCAAATCTGCGGGTATCTGCGGGTCTTTTTGCCCCCTGGACTTTGTTGCTCCTCCTTGTGTGGTGCCTGCCACACGGCGTCGTCGCGCCTCGCCAGGAACCAAAAATCCCTCGCAGCTACACTCGC
>CAZFGB010000073.1:0-83916 GCA_964518405.1 uncultured Pseudomonadales bacterium
GCGCCTATTCTTAGAATGTTGACCCGAAATTTCAACCCGTCTCGCCGCTTGCGCGGCCGCACGCTTTCGGACAGTCATGTCGCCGCATGTCGCCGCAGGACAGTCCCGCCAACGACGGATTCACGGATTCGACGTAGTACCATCCGAACTCGGCTACCGGAGGTGTGCAGGTGCGGGAAGTATCGGGCAAGGTCGCCTTCGTCACGGGCGGCGCCAGCGGCATCGGTCTGGCCATGGCGCGGTCGTTCTCCGCCGCCGGCATGAAAGTCGCCATCGCGGACATCGAGGAACAGGCCCTGGCGCAGGCCGCCGCGTCCTTCGCGCCAGGCAACGCCGAACTGATCGCACTGCGCGTGGACGTCACCGACCGCGACGCGATGGCGCGCGCCGCGGACGAGACCGAGCGCGCGTTCGGCAAGGTGCATGTCGTCTGCAACAATGCCGGCGTCGGCATCGCGGGTCCGATGGAAAAGGTGTCCTATGCCGACTGGGACTGGGTCGTCGGCGTCAACCTGCACGGCGTGATCAACGGCGTGCAGACTTTCGTCCACCGCATCATGGCGCATGGGGAAGGCGGCCACATCGTCAATACGGCCTCCCTGGCTGGACAGGTGGCCGTGCCGGGGCTCGGCGTCTACAACACCACGAAGTTCGCCGTCGTCGGGCTATCCGAAACCATGCGCGCCGAGTTTGCCGCGCACAACATCGGCGTCTCCGTGCTCTGTCCCGGCTTCGTCGACACCAACATATTTACTTCCGAGCGCAACCGGCCTGATGGACTTCGCACCGAGCCGGACTCCGCTCCCCAGCCCATGAACCTCGAGGCATATGCGAAGTTTCTCGACAGCATGCTGGACCCTTCCATCGTCGGCGACATGACGCTCCATGCCATCCGGCACGACGAGGCTTACATACTCCCGCATCCCGAAATCGCCGACGGCGTGTCCGGCCGACTGGCCGATATCCAAGCCTCTGTCGAACGGTGGCGGCAGTATCGCGAAGCGCGCGGTATCCCTGACTGACTAACGGCCAGCCGGATCGATGCTGCTGGCCGGCGCAGCGCGCGGACGACCCGAGACCCCGTGCCGATCAGCGCGACGAGGCTGCTCTTCGGGAGCGTCAGTATCGGCTGTACCGGACATGCCGGAAATGTCTGTCGCGCGGATACGAAGTCAAACGAGTCGGCGTCCTTCGACGTATCATTCGTCGCCCGGGACGAACGGGCACCGAATCCATGGCAGCACGCAAGCCGACTTCTACAAAGGTACGCCGCCGGCGACGGGGAAAACGCCAGCACTCCCTTACGCGTCAGCGGTCCGGCAAGCTCCCCCGGCTGAAGGCTCCCATCCTGGTTGGCATCGCCCAGGTGACCCAGCGCGCCGACGATCCGTCGACGGCCGAGGAACCCCTGGACCTGATGATACGGGCTACGCGGGCCGCCGCCCGCGATGCGGGCGCGCCGGAACTGCTGACGGCTGCCGGCGCGGTGCGCGTGATCCGCGGCATGTGGCCATACGAAAACCCCGCCCGGGCCGTCGCCGAGGCGATCGGAAATCCCGCCGCCGAAACCGGCATGTCGTTCTGGAGCGGCACCGCCGTGCACCACCTGTTCAGCGTTTCGGCGCTGGACATTCAGCGCGGTTCCCACCAGATCGTGATCCTGACCGGCGCCGAATGCGGCGATACCCTGGCGAGAGCCCGCCGCGCAGATACCGATCTCGCATGGCGGGAGGCCCCCGGAAGACCCGACAGGACCATCGGTACCGAACTGCGGATGCGCCACCGCGCCGAGGCGGCGCGCGGCATAGTCGACCCGATTCACATGTACCCGATCTTCGAAAACGCCATCCGCCGCGCCCGCGGCGAAACCATCGATCGCCACATGGAACGCATATCGCGGCTATGGGCGGGTTTCAGCCGCGTGGCGGCGGAGAACCCCCATGCGTGGACGCGGGAATGCAGGACCCCGCTCGATCTCCGCACGCCCGGTCCCGGCAATCGTCCCGTCTCTTTTCCCTATCCGAAGCTCATGAACTCGAACGAGAAAGTGGACCAGGGGGCGGCGCTCATATTGACATCGACCGACGTCGCGCGGCGTCTCGGCATCCCGCGCGCCAAGTGGATATTCCCCTGGGCATCCACCGAGGCCCACGACACCCATGCGGTGTCGCATCGGGACAACCTGCACAGAGCTCCGGCATTGCGTATCGCCGGCGGACGTTGCCTCGAAATGGCCGGACTCGGGATCGACGATGTCGACCATCTGGACGTCTATAGCTGTTTTCCATCCGCGGTCCAGGTGGCGTCGGCGGAACTCGGCGTCGACGAGAGCAGGCCGCTGACCGTCACCGGCGGCATGACTTTCGCCGGCGGCCCGCTCAACAATTACGCGATGCACGGCATCGCCCGCATGGCGGAGGCGCTGCGCGGGCACGAGGGCGACATCGGCCTCGTCACCGGCAATGGCGGTTTCCTGACCAAACATGCCTTTTGCGTATTCGGTTCGGAACCGCCGGCCAGCGAATTCCGACACGACGAACCCCAGCAACAGGTCGATGCGACGCCGACCCGAGAACTCTCGGAATCGGCCTGCGGCCCCGCCGCGATCGAGTCGTATACCGTGATGTTCGGCCGCGACGGCCCCGACATCGGGCTCGCCGCCTGCCTTCTGCCGGACGGCCGCCGGACATGGGCGAATACCAGGGACGCCGAGGTGCTCGACGCCATGATGGCGGAAGAGTTCTGCGGCAAGCGGGGGCGCATCGACGCGGGCGGGACCGTTACTTTCTAACCGGTGTCCCGGGCCGCCAACAGCGCTCCGCTCCACTTGCGCCTGCTCGCCATGCTCTACGACGCCCTCGTCCTCCTGGCCGCGTGGGTTCTCACCGTCGTGCTGCTCGTGGGAGCGACCGGCGCCGCGGTCGCCGGCCTCTGGGTGCAGCTTCTCCTGCTGATCGAAGCGTATGCGTTCTTTGTCTTTTTCTGGACGCGGCGGCGCCAGACCCTCGGCATGCTGGCATGGCGGTTGCGGGTGACGGACGGCAACGCGCCCATCGGCCTGCGCCAGGCCCACCTGCGCATGGCCGGCGGCATACTGAGCCTCGCCTGTCTCGGCTTTGGCCACATATGGATGCTGTTCGATCGCCACGGCCGAACATGGCCCGACATTCTCTCCGCCAGCAGCATCGAACGCGCCGACGCGAAACGGTAAGATAGGCCTTCGATACGCGGACAATCGACGGGGTCCGGACGTGCGAATCGCGATTTTGGGGGGAGACGGGTTCATCGGGTGGCCGGCGACGCTGCACCTGTCCAATCTCGGCTTCGAGGTGTTCATCGCCGACAACCTGAGCCGGCGGTGGATCGATACGGAACTCGGCGTGCAGTCGTTGACGCCGATGGACTCCATCCAGGAGCGCCGGCGCGTTTGGCGGGAACTAACCGGCCGCGATATCGGTTTCGAACGTATTGATGTTGCGAGCGACTACCCCGGCCTGAAGAGTTGGCTCGGCGAATTGCGCCCCGACGCCGTTCTGCACCTGGCCAAGCAGCGCGCCGCCCCCTATTCGATGAAGAGCGACCGGCACAAGAACTACACGGTCTCGAACAACGTCAACGCCACCCATCAGGTCCTGAACGCGCTCGTCGAACTCTCTCTCGACGCCCACCTCGTGCACATCGGCACCATGGGCGTGTACGGCTACGCGAATATCGGCGCGACGATTCCCGAGGGCTATCTCCCGGTGGACATCCGACTCGATGACGGCGGCACGGCGACGCGCGATATCCTGTATCCCGCCAATCCAGGCAGCATCTACCACATGACGAAGTGCCTGGATCAGCTCATCTTCCAGTTCTACGCCAAGAACGACGCCTTGCGCATCACCGATCTGCACCAGGGCATCGTCTGGGGCACGCACACGGATCAGACCCGCCGCCACGTGCAACTCATCAACCGATTCGACTACGACGGCGACTACGGCACCGTCCTCAACCGCTTCCTGATACAGGCCGCCATCGGCCACCCGCTGACGGTGCACGGCACCGGGGGCCAGACGCGGGCGTTCATACACATCCAGGACTGCGTGCGCTGCATAGAACTCGCCCTGAGGAATCCGCCGGAGCGCGGCGCGCGGACGCAGATCTTCAACCAGATGACGGAGACCCATCGTCTGCGCGATCTCGCCCGCCTGATTCAGGAAATGACCGGCGCCGAAATCGCCTGGCTGCCGAACCCCCGCAACGAGCCCGAGGAAAACGAACTCGCGGTCAGAAACGACCATCTGCTCGACCTCGGTCTGCAACCGACGACGCTGAAAGAGGGGTTGCTGGAAGAACTCGTCGATGTCGCGAAAAAGTATGCGCACCGCATCGACCGCAGCCGCATCCTCAGCACGGCCGCATGGACCAGGGAACGGGCCGAGCACCTCGCCAGCACAAATGGCGACGCGATCGAATAGTCCGGGAACCTCCCGACTCATCCGTAGCTGCGGATCCCTTTGAGCCAGGCCGTGTTCGCCTATGCGACCCTGGTGACCAACGCGGACTACGCGTTGGGCGCGACGGCGCTGGCGCGTTCACTGAAGCGCGTCTCGGCGGCTTGTCCTCTCGTCGTGATGGCGAAGCCGGGAACGGCCGGGATCGATGCTCTGGAAGGCGAAGGATGCATCGTCCGCGAGACGGACAGGCCAGCGCTTTCGAAGGCTTTCGAATCGCGCCACAGCCGCGCCGCGCAGCACGCGACGAGTCCGTTCACCAAGGGCGAAAAACCCCCGTTCCACGACCCCATCGACAACTTCATGAAGCTCGAGCTCTGGCGTCTTGAAGAGTACGAGCGCATCGTCTTCATCGACGCCGACGCCATCGTCGTGCGCAACATCGACAAGCTGTTCGGCTATCCCGAGTTCTCGGCAGCGCCCAACCTCTACGAAACGCTCGAAGACATGCACCGGCTGAACTCCGGCGTTTTCGTCGCCGAACCCAGCGAGCGCACCTACGAGACCATGCTCGAACGCCTGGACACGCCCGACGTGTTCTGGCGGCGCACTGATCAGACGTTTCTCGAATCGTACTATCCCGACTGGCATGGCCTGCCCTACACGTACAACGCGTTGCAGTACATATTCTTCAATCTGCCCGATCTCTGGCATTGGCCGAGCATCAAGGCGGTCCACTACCAGTACGAAAAGCCGTGGCAGGCCGATCACCCGAAACGCGAACAGCTCGCGCCGCTGATCGACCTCTGGTACCGGGTGCTTGAAGGACGGCCGCTGCCGGACGACATTCGCGCAATTCGCGCGTCCGGACGCACATGAGAGTCGCACTGACCGGCGCCAGCGGGATCGTCGGTCGCTTCGTCGCCGCCCGGCTCGCCCGCGAAGGCTGCGACATCGTGGCGCTGGCCCGTCCCGAAAGCGACCGAACCGGTTTCGACTTCCCCGTAACCTGGATCGAGGGCGACCTGAATACGGAGGCCGCGCTCGGGTCGCTGGTGAAAGGCGCGGACGCGCTCGTGCACTCCGCCTACGATCATCTTCCCGGCCGTTATCGCGGCGGCGAGGGCGACGATGTCGAGAGTTTCTGGCGCACCAACCTGCTGGGCAGCCTGCGCCTGCTGCGCGCCGCGAACGGCTGCGGCGTCGGGCGCATCGTCGTGCTGTCCAGTCGAGCCGTCTTCGGTCGTGCCGCGAGGACGCGCGTCGGCGACACGCGCGCCACCTCCCCCAACACGCATTACGGTGCGCTCAAGGCCGCCCTCGAAGGCCTGGCGGGCGTGTATCCCGGCACGACCTGCGTACGGCCCACCGGCGTCTACGGACTCACGCATCCTTCGAGCCGCAGCAAGTGGTTCGACATGGCGCGCGACGTGATCGACGGCCGGCCCATCACCGCGACGCGCACGTCGACGGAAGTCCACGGCGACGACGTCGCCGCTGCCGTGTGGCTATTGCTCACCGCGCGGGGGGCCGATGTCGGGGGACGCGCCTTCAACTGCTCGGATCTGCTGGTGAGCACCCGCGAGATCGCCGAGCGCATGTACACCGCTCATGGCGCCGAACCACGCCGAGAGCTGCCGCCGGAGGCGCCGCCGCCGGACGACATCATGCGCTGCGACGGCTTGCGCGCCCTCGGCTGGCGGCCCGGCGGCCGACGGCTGCTGCGGGCGACCATCCGGGCATTGCTCGACGCCGCTCGGCGGCGGGAGTGATCTACGTCAACCAAGGCGAGTCCTTATGCGCGAAGCGGCACTACAGGTAGCCGTACCCGACATCGCGGCACGCACCCCGAATAGGATCGATAAGCAACGCATCGTTCAGCGCTCAATGCAAACGCGGCGTTTCGGGAAACGGTTGACCAATCATGTTTCCAACCTGTGTCGGACGACGCCCGGTTCTTGTCGAGACTATTGCGCGAATTTACGTGCGAAAACGTCTACCTAGGTGTAATGTTCGCCGCAACCGCGCTGTGGTGCCGTGGAAACTGGTTGAGACGGGGTTCGAGGGCAAGGCAAAACGGCAACAATTCGAAAATGTTGCGTTAACGTCGCTTGACCAAACATGTCAGCGACCCGCGTTGCACCACACAATCGGAGCGCGAAGGGAGGGAAGACAATGAACGCAAACGAGAAGCCACAAACACCCTGGATGCAGAACCTGTTTCGCATCGTTCTCTCGGCCTGCCTGATCGCCTTTTCGCCGCAGATTCTTGCGCAGGCAGAGGACGAAGGCACCGAGGAGGAGGCACCGGCTGTCGAAGAAGCGGTGGTGGCGGCAGAAGATGAGGAACCCACAGCCGATGAACTCGTCGTCGTCACCGGCTCGCGGCTGAAGCGCGACACCTATTCCAGCATCGCGCCGCTGCAGATCATCACGGCAGAGGTCTCAAGGGAAGCCGGCCTGATCGACGCCGACGACATCCTGCGCGAATCCAGCGCGTCGACCGGCAACCAGGTCGACCTCACGTTCCAGGGCTACGTGCTCGACAACGGTCCTGGCGCCACGGAAGTCAGTCTTCGGGGCCTGGGCGGAAACCGCACCCTCATATTGATCAACGGCCGCCGCATGGCCCCGTCCGGCGTCGAGGGAGCACCGGTCAGTCCCAACGTCGGCCTCATTCCGGGATCCCTCGTGGGACAATTCGACCTGTTGCTCGACGGCGCATCGTCCGTCTACGGTTCCGACGCGATCGGAGGCGTCGCCAATATCCTCCTGCGCAAGGACTTCGACGGCTTCGAATTCGACGTCTCCCCGACGGTACCGTCGCACGAAAACGGCTTCGAGAGCAAAATGACCCTGACCTGGGGCAGGAACTTCGACCGCGGCTTCGTCGGCGCTGCCATCGAACGGTCCGAGTGGGATCCGATAACCCTCGATGATCGTCCATGGACCGCGGGCTGCGAACGGCACGAAGAAATTGACCAGGCCGGGAAGCGGCGGCAACAGGGAGGCATCTTCTATACGCAGGTCTACAACATGAAATGGGACGATTGTGCGTTCGGTTCTCTCGCGCGACGCGTAATTGTCCCCCCAGGACGCATCGGCAGCATCTACTACACGCCCGGCTATAGCAATGGCGGCTGGCCGGATTTTTCGGAATCGTCCATGTTCGGTGCGTTCGGCGTCGACGGCGACGGCGACGGCCAGGCGGACGTCAGCTTCCGCGATTACGATCTCAACGGCAAGACGCAGTTCGCGCATCTGCGCCCCGATATAACGCAAGACTCCTTCATGACCTACGGCGAATACACGCTCGAAGGCGACATGAACCTCACGCCGTTCTTCGAGGTCCTTTGGACAAGGCGGGACTTCTTCAGCGACTCTGGCGCGTTCCAGTTGTTTCCCTGGGTCCCCGCGAACAACCCGTTCAATATTTGCAACCCTGCAGCCGAGAACGGCGTCGACTGCGGCCTCGCCTATAACGCGCTCCTGAACAATCCCAACTTCCAGAACCAGATGCTTGCCAACTTCGGTGCTCCCGCGTTTGGTTTCCTCTACAGTCCTCCCATGGGACCGGTCAGAACGCGACCGATCGTGTCCGTGCGCGGAGACCGCGTACAGTCCTACGTCGACATCGAACAGCTTCGATTCGTCGGAGGGGTGTCGGGCGACCTGCCGTGGATGGATTTCGGCAGCTTGAGCAACTGGACGTTCGACTTCGGCGTCGTGCAGACGACATCCGACGGGACGTCGAGCCGACCGGGCGTCCGGGAGGATAAGCTCGACTACGCCCTCGGCGCATACTCGACCACCCATACGCCGTGCGAAAACGACACCGGCGCGCAGCTTGCGTCCGATGTCGTGGCGGGTTGCGTGCCGGTGAACTTGTTCGCGCCCTCTCTGTATCCGGCAAGTGTGGTCGGCGACTTCGCGACATCGGCCGAGCGAAACTATGTCATGGATGACCGCGACTTCGAGACGGTCTACAACCAGACGCTGGTTTCCTTCTACATGACCGGCAACCTGTTCCAGCTTCCCTCCGACTGGATCATTGGGGGAATCGGTTTCGAGTACCGCATTGACGACCTCGAGTCGATCCCGGATCACGTCGCCCGTGACGGACTCTTCTTCGGTTACTTCGCGGATGGCGGCGCCATTGGCGACAAGTACACGCGGGAGTTTTTCGGCGAAATCGAGATTCCCGTGATCGCGGGACAACCCGCGGCAGAAGAGCTGGTGTTCAATGTCTCGGCACGATTCACCGACGACGAGTTCTACGGCGGCGCCTGGACGCACTCCTACAAGATGGCGTACCGCCCGATCAACTCGCTGCTGCTGCGTGCCACGACAGGCACGTCCTATCGCGCACCGAACCTGCGGGAGCTTTTCATCATTCCGCAGACCGGGTTTCTCAACGTCTTCGACCCGTGCCTGATCCCGGCAGACGCGATCGACGATCTGACCGGGAGCTACATTCCCGCGAACGACGATCGGGAGCAGCATGTGCTCGACAACTGCCGCGCCAACGGCGTCGATCCGACCGTCGCTCACAATAGCGGGTTCAACAGTTACAGCGTGGAAGTCGGAGCGGGGGGCACGACCGGCGTGCAGGAAGAGCGCTCGGAGTCCCTGTCCGCGGGATTCGCCTACGAGCAGGAGTTCACCAACGCCTTCGACCTGTCCATCGGGATGAACTACTATGAGATCGAGGTCAACGACTCGATCATAGAACCGTCAACCGGCTATATCGTCTACGACTGCTACAACTCGACCACCGGCGGCTCGTTCTGCCCGCGCATCCAGCGCGAGTCGGATCCCGTTATGCCGTTCATCGACTACATCGACCGGAGCTTCATCAACCGCGACAGCGAAATCCACCGGGGCGTGGATCTGAACATCGCCTTCGAGGATTCCTGGACCGTCTTCGACCGGGCCATCGACGTCACCATCGACCTCACCATGCACCGCCAGATCGAAGCGTCGGACCTCTTCACCAACGATCAGGGCGATGAGGACTTCGACGACTATTACGACGAGTGGGGCTACCCGGAATTTCAGGGTCAACTGAACGTCCGGGCAGAGTACGGCAAATGGCGCTTCGCTTGGTCCACCTTCTACCTCGGAAGCGTCGACCAGGATCCCGACGGGGTTGACGACTGGGAGGACGCGATTACGGGAGCATCTGACACCTGCCTCGGGCCACCGAACGATCTCCTGTGCCGGGACGTGGGCTTCGCCGACGAGTACTACCTGCACAGCGTCTCCGTCGGCCGGATCGGCGATGCGTGGCAAATCCGCGGCGGCATCCGCAACGTGTTTGATACACCGCCGCCGGTAGTTGACCCAACCGAGGTCTTCTCCACCAACAACTCGCCCATAGGGTACGGTTACGACTACCGCGGAAAGCGGTACTTCCTGACCGTCCGGTACCTGCTCGGCGGCCTTGGGGCCATGTGAGGAGGTGACGCTGTAGTCGGAGGACGGCGATGATCCAACGGAACCGTGCGGCCAGCTTGCGTAGCACGCTCGCCACCGCGCTATGCCTCGGCAGCCTGCTGGTCGGCGCGGCCGAGGCACCGGAACCCTATCCTCTTGAGAACTGGGCATTGCGCGCCACCATCAGCAACGTTGCGCTGTCGAGGGACGGCACCTACATAGGGCTGATGCGTATTCCCACGCGCGGCGCCAACCCGGTCATCGAGGTGTACGAGGCGGCCGACCTCGCCAAGGAGCCGTTCCGGCTCGACGCGGACCCCATGGAGATCGTCCAGTTTTCCTGGGTCAGCGACGAGGCGCTGGTGTTCGTATTGCGCCAGAAAGTCCGCGACAGGATCGAGGGCTACAACCGGGGCGTGTACGAGTTCAAGTTCGCGATCCTGGATGTGCCCAAGAAAGAGACGACCGAGTTGGGTAACCGCAATATCCAGGTGGCCCATGTCCTTCCCGACGAACCGGACAAGATCATCATCGAGTACTTTCCGACGGATACGCAAGGACCCGGCGCACGGTCGAAGGAAGCGTACCGGTCCCGGTCCTACCACCTGATGGACCTCAAGACCGGGAAGACGACGCTACGAATTCGCGGCAGGCCCACGACCGGGCGGATCTTTTTTGACGCAGAGGGCAACCCCCGCTTTACCCAGGGCTTCGACAGGAATGCCCAGTCATTCGTCTGGTACACGCGCCGTCCCGGCGCGTCGGGCTGGGAGGAGGTGCACCGCCAGCACGAGGACGAGTTCGGGGGGTTCGGGATCGATGGCGTCGACGACATGAAAGCGGACAGCATTCTCGTAACGGCCTTGAACGGCGAGGATACCTACGGGCTGTGGTCGCTCGACCTCAACACCAAGCAAATGGAGCCGATCTACCGCCGCTCCGACGTGGATGTCTACGGCGTCCGCTACCACAGCAACCGGTGGACCAACATGGGACAGGTCACCGGGGTCGTCTACTTCGAGGACGGGTTTCACGTCGAGTACTTCGATGAAACCGAGGAGGCCATCCACGCGCAGTTGGAGAGCATCATTCCATACGCGCACTACGTGCGGATTCTGAGCCGTTCCCGGGACGGCGCGACGATGGTGGTGCATAACGTGGGACCGCGGGATCCGGGCACCTACTACCTGCTGAAGGACGGAAAGTTCCAATCCGTCGGCAGCCAGAAGCCCCTGCTGGCGAGTGAAGATCTCGCGGATGTCAGGCGCATCGAGTACCAGTCCCGCGACGGCCTGACCATTCCCGGCTTCCTGACCGTCCCGCAGGGGGAACCGCCGTTCCCACTCGTCGTCCTCCCCCACGGCGGCCCGTTCGTGCACGAGATAATTCTGTTCGACGAGTGGGCGCAACTGCTCGCCAACAACGGCTACCTGGTACTGCAGCCGCAGTACCGCGGTTCCCAGGGTTACGGCATGAAGTTCTACACCGCCGCGTTCGAGGAAGGCGGCCAGGGTGGCTACGCCATGCAGGACGACAAGGACGACGGCGCTATGTACCTGGTCAAGGAGGGGCTCGCGGACGCAGACCGGATGGCCATGTTCGGCTGGTCCTACGGCGGATACGCCGCACTGGTCGCGGCGGCGCGCACACCGCAGATCTACCAATGCACCGTCGCCGGTGCTGCGGTCGCGGACCGGATGATGCAGGTCAACTACTTCCGCGACAACATCGATGGTGCCGAAGGCCTCGCGTTCGTGCAGACATGGCTGAAGAGCATGTCGCCGATCGACGATGTGGAAAAGGTCAACGTGCCGATGCTGATCGTCCACGGCGATGTCGACCAGCGCGTGCCGGTGGACCACGCGAGGAAGTACCTGAAGGAACTGGACAAGCACGGCAAGTCGTACAAGTACGTGGAACTCGAAGGTGCCGATCACTTCTCGAACACGCTCTTCTACGACCACAAGATCACGTTCTACAACGCGCTGATCGACTACCTGAAGAACGACTGCGGACCGGGCGGGCTGTAACGGCTCCGCCCGGATTCCGTTTCGGCGAATCCGACTTCATCGCTCGGCGTATTTCGAGCAGTTGGCCGTCTTGGATTTCTGCCATTCCGAGCGTTCAGGATGGCCTTCACGTGACTCTGCGATTTGCCTCCTCGAAGCGCTGACGCCATGTCCGGGCCAAGCCTCATACGCCCATTCGAACTCGTCCCCGACGAGGTGGACTGGACCGGGCGGTGGCGCGGCGAAGCGATCTGGCGGGTGCTGAACGCCGCCCGAGACGGGGACGCCCCCAAGCCTACCTCGCCTCCACCTCCCCGTAGTTGAAGAATTCGCGAGGCTGAACGAAACCCTCTGCTGGCTGCTCAAACCGGCAGCGCGGTAGAGGCATCCGGCACATCGGCCCAGCGGCCCGGATTCGTGTGCCGCATGATCGCGATGGTCTTGATCACGTCGGGATTCGCCAGACCGTGCGGCTTCTTCCCGGTCAGCACGAAGATGATGTTCTCCGCCTGCATGACAGACGTTTCCGCGATGAACACCGGAGACATGGCGGCGACGTGCGGCGTCACGTAGCAATTCGGAAGACGCAGCAGGCGGCTGTCGGAAGGCAACGGTTCGATTTCCGTCACGTCGAGCGCCGCGGCTTCGATTTCGCCCGCTTCAAGGGCATCGGCAAGCGCTTCCTCGCTGACAATGGGTCCGCGCGCGGTATTGATCAGCAACGCGGTGGATTTCATCCGCTTGAAGGTTCCGGCATCGAAAAGGTACTTGGACTCGGCCGTCGCCGCGCTGTGGATGGTGATGTAGTCCGCCTCGGCGGTCAGCGTCTCGAAGTCCACGAGTTGGACGCCATACAGGTCGCCGGCAAGCTGGTTGACGTACGGATCATGCGCAAGAATGCGGTTGACCCCGAATCCCCGCACGCGGTTGGCGAACGCGCGGCCGACATTGCCGAAGCCCACGATGCCGACGGTATGGCCCGCCAACCGGCGCATCGACGTGGTGAACGTGCCCCTCGAACGCGGATCGTCCGCCCAGGCGCCAGCGCGAGTGCTCGTGATGGCATCGTACAGACGCCGGGTCAGCAACAGCAGCAGCGACATCGCGTGATCGGCGACTTCCGTGGTGTTCGAACCCGGCACGTTGCACACCATCACCCCGAGTTGCGTGGCCGCATCAAGGTCGATGGAATCCACGCCGACGCCGAAGCGGCTGACCGCCTTGAGGTTCGGGCAGGACTCCATGACTCGCCGGGTTGTCGGCGGCTGGATGCTCACCTGCGCGCCGTCGGCGTCGCCGATCAGTTCGATCATCTCGGCCTCGGTCCGGCAGCCGCCCTCCGTGACCTCGATTCCCGCCGCCTCGTAAAGTTCTCTCTGTCCGTCCCGGGCGCCGCCCTGCAACACTACTTTCACTGCATGTCCTTCTTTTTGTTGGTGGATGGAAAGAACCCGTCGATCACCGCCGCGTCGATGGCGTCTTGGCCTTTATCTGCGCGCGATGCAAGCCGAGACGAGGACGAGCGCCGGCGCCGATTCGTCGAATCTTCTCTCCTTCATGGAGACTGGGCGGCGAATCCAGGCGATGATCGCCGACGCTTCAGCCTGCCAGCGCCGGTGGTCGGCGCAGCTCCAACAGTAGCCCCCGGAGGTCGCCCTTGCCTCA
Organism: uncultured Pseudomonadales bacterium; assembly: GCA_964518405.1. Lineage (GTDB taxonomy): Bacteria > Pseudomonadota > Gammaproteobacteria > Pseudomonadales > Azotimanducaceae > VXNE01. Next base: position 13,547 of record CAZFGB010000073.1, read on the forward strand.
CCCGTCCCGGCGGGCACCTCGACGCGCCCCGACCCGATTTGCGAGAGGGCAACTCCCGCTATCGGCGTTGCAGATAGCCGTCGTCGGTCGCTGTCAGCTCGCCGTTCAACGCCAACGACGGGCTCTGAGTCTCGGGCGTGCCGTATGTCTGGATGGAGCAGGTCAAGGCCAACGTCACATCGCTGGAGCTGGTCGTGAAGGGATCCGAACTTTTCGGCTTGCACTTGGCGGCGATGTCTTGCACCGACCCCGCCAGGGTCGCGTCCCAGGCGAGCACGTGGTTGCTCGTATCCCAGCTAACGTCGCCGGAAAGATCGAATTTCGTCGACCGGGTGCCCCCCGCCTTATCGTTGCACGTTGCCGAAACGGTGAAGCTCGTATCCTTCACCACGGCGGCGGAGAATTCCTTGCACTGATCCTGCAGATTGCCGCTCACATCGGTGCTGTCGTAGTCGGCGGCGGCAGGCAGCGCCGCGCAAAGCACGAAACCGCAGATGACTGCGCCCGCGCGTCTACCGCGGACGGGACTGACGTTTCTCATGATGATCCTCTTCCGATATCCAGCCACAGACAGCCTCACTGTACCCAACGCTCCGTATCATGTACAGACAAGCAGACAATCAAGGCAGCCAAGGCAGATTGCCCGCGCCAACCGGTTTCGAAGCGGGCTGCGGGCCGGTGGTGCCGCGCGCGCCGGTCGGCCGTGACGTTCCGGACGGCGCGCCTCCCGCTCGTTCAGACCGGAGTCTCGGCGACCAGCGGGAGAGCGAGTCGGCTTGCCGGCCTAGCGGCGGCTCAGGCTGCCGTCGCTGCCTACTTTCAGATTCCCGTTCAGCGCCAGCGACGCATTCGCGGTGCCGGGCGCGCCGGTCGGCTCCCGCATGGCGCAGGTCAAGGCCAACGTCACGTCGGTGGCGCTGGTCGTGAAGGGACTTGCGCCGTTCGGCTTGCAATTGGCCGCGATGTCCACCACCGAGGTCGACAAGGTCGCGTCCCAGCTAAGCGAGTGTTGGTGAATGTCCCAGCGAACGTGCCCCGACAGGTCGAATTCGGCGGAATTAAGGGTGCTGCTCCCATCCTTGTTGCACTCCGCCGAAACGGTGAAGCTCGTATCCTCCACCACCGAAGCGGTGAAGTCCTTGCACTGGCTCTGCAGATTGCCGTCCAGGGAAGTGCTGTCGTAGTTGGCGCCGGCAGTCAGCGCCGCCACGGAAAACAGGAAACCGCAGATGGCTGCACCGGCACGAGCGCCGCGGGCGGGACTAGTGTTTCTCATGATGGGTCTGCCGCTTCAGGGACTGCCGAAGCTACCACAAATCACCTACGATGGACGCGGAAGTCGATGCGACCTTCAGTATTGTCTTTCGGCACCGACCATAATCGGCATGTCGGCGACCGCCAAAGGCCACCGAACCGACCCCGACGCACCCGAGGGCCGAGGGGCGCAACTCCGCTTATCGGCGTTTCAGGTTGCCGTCCTTGCCTACTTGCAGATTTCCGTTCAGCCCCAGCCACACGTTCGCTGTCGTTCCAGCGCAGGTCAAAACCAGCTTAATGTCGTTGACGCCGCCTGCGTAGAACTTCGGACTGCAGGAGTCCGCGATGTCGGTCACCGTGTCCGAGAGGGCCGTGTCCCAGCTGACCGTGTAGTCGCTCGTGTCATAGCTAACGTCGCCGGAAAGGTCGAAACTGGTCGACTGCGTACCGCCCCCCTCCTTGTTGCAATTCGCCGTAATGGTAAAGCTCGTACCCGACACCACGCTGGCGCCGAAGTCATTGCACTGGTTCTGCAGATTGCCGTCCAGGGATGTGCTGTCATAGGCGGCGGCGGTCAGCGCTCCCACGCAGAGCAGGAAACCGCAGGCGGCTGCGCCGGCACGGTTGCCGCAGGGGGGATTGGCGTTTTTCATGATGGCCTTCCGATTCACGGATTGTCGATAGTAGCGCACATCACCGACGATGGACGCGAATACGATGAAGAAGACGACGAAGCAATGAAGCCCGGAGCCTTCAATATTGTCTTTTGGCACGGTTGGACCATAATCGGCCAGAGGAACCCGCCGCGGCTCCCGGCGCCCGGCGACATCGTAGACGCCGGAGGAGACAGCGTGTAGCGTTTCGCTGGACGGTCCCGCCGCTTCGAGCCGCCCGCGTCCGGGACGCTCCCAGTCATCGCCATGCGGCATTCGGGGGTCTCCCCGGGGCGGGCGCGGAACCTCAGTTGGGACCTGGGATGCTGGCATGACCACCGACATCGTTGGACCGCCCTCCATTCCGGGGCGAGTCGGTGCGCCGCTGCGACCGACCGCTTGCCGACGTGTCCGGGCGAATTCGATCCGCATTGTCCAGCCGCCGGTTCGCGCGATACTCCAGAAACGCCGCAGCGCCCTGTTGAGACGATGCAGTTCGGCGGCGGTCGTCGCTTTCGCCTGCGCGTACGGTCCCGCGCAGGCGAGTGACGCGGAATCTCGTGACGACGCGCGCGGCATGCGCGATATCGAGCTGTCACTCACGCAAGCCGTCAACCGCGCACTGCAGGACAATCCGACCCTGATCGACGCGAAGCTGAACCGCCGGATCCAGCGTTTCGATCTCGCGCAGGCCCAGAACCGCTTCGTGCCCGAGCTGAGCTTCGGCACCCTGAGCGTCGAGCAGACCGCCGATCTGGGCGAGGACGCCGAGTTCTACCGGCTCGCGGCCGGACCCGGCGTGCTGCTGCGCCTGCCGACCGGCGGCACGGTGGACGTGAGCCCTTCCTGGTCGGTGTTCCTGGACGAATCGGGCCAGTCGATTTCGGACGGCGCCGGCGTACGCTTCCGACTGCGGCAACCGCTGCTCCGCGGCGGCGGTCTCAAGGTCGGCATGGCGCCCGTCCGCCTGGCGCGCATCGCCGAAGCGGGCCATGTGCTGACATTCGAGGCCGCGACCATGGATGTCGTCACCGCATTGATCTACCGGTATCGCGCCGTGATCGAGGCCGAGCGGCGCACCGCGATCGACCAGGGAGCGCTGGACCGGGCCCGGGACACGCTGGCGGTGAACCGCGCGCTCATCGACACCGGTCGAATGGCGGACGCGGCCATCGCCGAGACGGAGGCGGAAGTCGCCCGCCGGGAATTGGCGCTCATACGCAGCCGGGACGGACGCGACAACGCGCACCGCGATCTCAACGTCATGCTGAATCTGGACGCCGGGATGCGCGTGATCCCCACCCAGCGGGCTACTGTCGATGCGAGCGCCGAGGCGCCGCACCTGAACGACGTCCTGGCCCTCGCGCGGGCCGGCCACACCGCTTATCGTCGGGCGCTGCTCAACGTCCAGAGGGCCGAGATCGGCGTGGCGCTGGCGGAGAACGACATGCGCTGGGACGTGAGCCTTGTCGGCGATGTCGAATTGCGGCGCACCGGATCGCTCGACGGCGGGCAGGGCGCGCTCGTGCGCGACCTGACGCGCCCGTATACGGTGGGGGTCGCGCTGTCCATTCCCGTCGGCGACGCGGCCGCCAAGGCCCGCCGCCGCGCCCGGCTCGCGGCGCGGACGGCGGCGCGCCAGGCGGAGCAGGCGCTCGCCAGCACGGTCCGCGAGATGGAGACGGACGTTCAGAACGGCGTACGGGCGATCCGCGTCGGCCTTCGCGAAGTGGAGCTCGCGCAACGCGCTCTGGAACTGGCGGCGGCGAAACTCGATGTCGAGCAGGAAAAGCTGCGCCTCGGACTCTCCACGAACTTCCGGGTGACCCAGTTCCAGGCCGACCTGGTCCAGGCGCAGGTCAGCGAACTGAACGCCCGCATCGGCTATCTCAACGCGGTCGCCGCGCTGGACCGCACGGTCGGCGGCACGCTCGCCACCTGGAACATCGACATCGAGGCGATGCAGGAATGACCGCGTCCGATTCGTTGCACGGCAGCATCCTCGACAACATGGACGACGGCGTCGTCGCGGTCGACCGTCGGGGCGTGATCACGAGCATCAACGCCGCCGGCGGTGCCATCCTCGGCATCGCGCCGGAGAGCTGTCCAGGCCGCGCCTTCGCGGAAGTGTTCGTGCTCGCCGAAGGTCTCGACCAGTTCACGCAGGCGATGCTCGACGCCGTCAACAACAACGAACTAGGTCGCCGCACCGTCGAGATCGAGGTGGACGGCGAGCGCCGGATGCTGACGGTCAGCGCGTCCTATCTTCCCCGGGCGGCACTTGCCGAGTCGGACGACGAAGCCGGCGCGGGCGGGATCGTCGCGGTCTTCACCGACATCAGCGCCGAGGTGCATCTCAAGGAGACGGTGGAGAGCCAGTACGCCGAGCTGCAGCAAGCCTACCGAGCGGCCGACGAAGCCAATACCGAGCTTTCCGAGGCGCTGCGCAAGGGTCAGATCGCCCGCATCGCGGCCACCGCGGCGGTGATCGCGGTGGCAGCCGGGGCTGGCTGGTATGCCTGGGACGCGGGCGCCCCGGACCAGGAGGCGAGACCGCCGGCCGCCGGCGGCGGCGAAACGGCGGTGTTCACGGTCAGCCCGCAACGGGTTGTTTCCGAACTGACCGTGCCGGGCCGGCTGGCGCCGCGCCGGGAGACCGACGTGCAGAGCCCCGTGGACGGCAGCGTGACGGCCATGCACTTCCGCTACGGCGACACGGTCGGGAGCGGCGAACTATTGCTTGAGCTCGACGCCTCCGCCGCCCGCCGGGAACGGCGCTCGATGCGGGCGCGGCACATCGATGCCGAACGGCGCGTGCAGGAACTGGAAGCGTGGGAGAGGAGCCGCCCGGTCGTCGCCGCCCGCCGATCACTCGCGCGCGTCGAACGCGCCCTGCAGCAGCAGCGCCACCAGCTGACCGAGACCGAGTTCCTGCGCGAGCGGGGCATCGTTCCGAGGTCCGAACTCGACGCCGCGCGGGAACGCTACGAGAGTCTGCAACTCGATGTCGAAGCCGCGCGGCAGGACCTCGCCGAGGCCCGCCGCGGGGGGGACGCCGAGGCCCTGGAGGCCGCGCGTCTCGAATTTCGCAACGTGGACGAGGAACTGCGCGACCTCGACCTCGCGATCGCCGGGGCAGGCGTGCGGGCGCCGGCCGGCGGCGTGGTGCTGCGCCCGCCCGCGAACGACGGCGCGGGGGGCGGGCCGCTGCTCAAGGGGGCATCGGTCCGGCGCGGCCAGTTGCTGCTCACCGTGGCCGACGTCTCCGCGCTTTCGGTGTCCGGCCTCGTCGACGAGGTCGAAGTCGCCGACCTGCTGCCGGGTCAGCCCGTAATGGTGACGGCCGACGCGCTACCCGGAATCGAACTCGCGGGCACGGTCGCCAACGTCGCCGCCCAGGCGAGCAACGCCAGCGGTCCTCCGGGGCAGCCCGCCCTGTTCCCGATCGTCGCGTCGCTCGACGAGATCGACGGCGGGATCCGCGGCAACCTGCGCCTCGGCATGTCGGTGGACATCCGCGTGACAACGACCGACCGCGACGACGCGCTGCTGGTCCCGATCAGCGCCGTGCGGGTCGGCGCGACCGGCTCGACCGTGCGGCTTCGGTCGCAGTCATCCGGCGAGTTCTCCACCGTAAATGTCGAGACCGGCCGCACGACCCCGGATGCCGTCGAGATCGTCGCCGGGGTCGAGGCGGGCGACGAACTGCTGCTCGGCGCACCGCCATCGGCGCTGGATCGTCTCCGGTGACGCCGAACCGCACAGGCGGCCGCGCGCGGAACATCCGTCCATGACGACGGCAGCGGATGGGTGCCGGACGGCGGACGACGGAACCCGCAACGACGCCGGATTCGGGCCCCGCGGCACCGTGCTGCGGTTGCGGGACGTGCACAAGTCCTATCCCCTCGGCCCGGTTCGCGTGGACGTGCTGAAGGGTGTCGACCTCGCGGTGCGGCGAGGGGAACTGCTGTCGATCATGGGTCCGTCCGGCTGCGGCAAGTCGACGCTGATGAACATCGCCGGGCTGCTGGACCGGCCCACGAGCGGGGCGTGCCTTCTCCAGGGCCGCGACGCGGCGCGGATGTCCGACGACGAGCGCACGGCGATGCGCAACGCGCACATCGGCTTCGTGTTCCAGTCGTTCCACCTGCTGCCGCGCCTCACGGCGGCGCAGAACGCGGGTTTGCCGCTCGTCTACCGCGGCCTGCCCGACGCCGAGGTCCGCAGGCACGCCATCGAGGCCCTGGATCGGGTCGGCATGGCGAACCGCAACGGACATCTCCCCAATCAGCTTTCCGGCGGCCAGCAGCAACGCGTCGCCCTGGCAAGGGCGCTGGTCGGCGAACCCGCCGTCGTGCTCGCCGACGAACCCACCGGCGCTCTGGATCCGGCGACCGGGCGCGAGGTCATGGCAATGTTCGAGGCGCTGTGCGGCGGACGGGAAGTCGCGGTGATCATCGTCACCCACAGCGCCGAGGTCGCGGCGCGCTGTCACCGCCAGACCCGGATGGCGCACGGTCTGCTCGTCGAGACGCAGGTGGCCGAGAGTCCGGCGTCCGGCGGCAGCGAAGCTATCGCGCGATGAACGAAGCCGAACCGGCACAGCGCCTGGACCGGTTTCTCCGCTCCGCCCTCGCTCGGCGCGCGACGGCGCTGGCGCTCCGCCTGCGCGCCAATGCCAGGGAGGCGGCCGCGAGTCTGCGCTCCGTGCTCGTGCGCAGCGCGCTGGCGCTGGTCGGCATCGTGGTCGGCATCGGCGCGGTCATTGCGATGGTCTCGACCGGGGAAATCGTCAAGGAGGAGTCCCTGAAGCAGTTCCGGGAACTCGGCACCGACATCGTCACGGTCAGGAGGCAGTTCACGCGCGTCCGCGGCCGCGCGCTGGACCTCTCCCTCTCCGACGTGCTCGGGCTGGCCCCGGCGCTGCCCGCCATCGAGTCGGCCGCCGCCGCCGTGGACGCGAATTCGCCGATTCGGTACCGCGGCCAGATGCTGAGCGACGGCACGGTATTCGGCGTGACCGGGACGTTCTTCGACCTGAACAAGCTGCCCCTGGCCGAAGGCCGCCTGGTCTCGGACCTCGATCGCCACCGGTTCTACTGCGTCGCGGGCGCCGGCATCGCGCGCGGCATTCGCGACGCGGGCGCGGCGTCCGTTGTCGGCGAGCGCATCCGCGTCTTCGGGCGCCTGTGCACCGTCATTGGCGTACTCGAGTCCGTGCCGCCGCTTGCTTTCGGACGGCAGATCGCGCCGGATCAGGCCGTGTTCATGCCGATCACGGCCGTCATGCGCGCCGCCGGAGCGAGAATCCGCGAGGCCGTCGCCCGCATGCACGATGGCGTGACGCCGGAAGCGGCCCGGCAGGATGTCCTGAGGTACTTCCAACGCGTTCGACCCGAACTGCCGGTGACCGCCAGCACGGCGAGCCAGCTCATCGCGCGCATGCGCAGCCAAGGACAGCTGTTCGCGCTCCTCCTCGCCGCCATCGCGGCCATCTCGCTCATCGTCGGGGGTGTCGGCGTGATGAACGTCATGCTCATGTCCGTGCGCGAGCGGCGCGCCGAGATCGGGCTGCGCCGCGCGATCGGCGCCCGCCGCAGCGACGTGCAGCAGCAGTTCGTGGTCGAGTCGGCGGCGCTGTGCCTCGCGGGAGGCGTACTCGGCGTCGCGCTCGGCATCGCCGTGGCCTGGGGAATCTGCCGGTTCGCCGGATGGCCGTTCTCGATCTCGACCACCGCCGTCCTGGCGGGCGTTGCGGTAGCTACGACGGTGGGCGTCTTCTTCGGCCTGTACCCTGCGTATCGGGCCTCCCGCCTAGATCCCATCGAAGCGTTGCGGAGCTAATTTGAAGTGTTGGCGGAGCGGACGTCTGCCGTCCGCCAATTCCCTACGTCTCGCTCGCAGAGGCGCGCGAGAAGGCGCTCGACTACCGCAGGATCGCCAAGTCGCGTCCACGGCGCTTCGGTCTAGGTCCGCAGACCAGCACACCGCTTCCGCCATTGCCTGCCTCCGTGCCTGCCTCGGATCAGCCGCCGCGAGTACCCGCACTATCGGCAGACCGCTACGGCGCCGTCGTCCCTAGCGGCCCTGCCACAGCTCGCCGGGCAGCCGCGAAAGCAGCCTCTCCGCGACCACCCAAGCCCCCGCGTTCGCATCCCACTCGCGCCCCGCCGCAAGCAAACCACTCATGTCGGCTCCGAAACTCGGGTCGCGGAGCTTGCCGTCGAGGTTCTGCTCAAACATCGCGCGGGTTAGCGGACGGCCTTCCGCGTCCATGTAGGAGCGAAACGTCCGCACGATGCGCTCTGGATCGCTTCGGCCATCCACCAGACCCACCGTCAGGTCGAACAGATCGCGCCCTTTCTTGCGCTGGTACAACGCCCGCAGCTTCGTCGCCAGCAACTCGTCGAGTTCGAAAGTCCTAATCTTCGCCGCCCCCTCGAACCAGCGGGACCGCACGCTCAACGAACGGCTCGTGTAGCCCAGGACGGCCAAGCGCTCACGCGTGTTGATCTCGACCTTCACCCGCATCCGCATGGGAGGAGCGCCGCCCGACTCGAAGCCATAACGGAACGTCACCCGCCCGTGCGTCTGCTTCCACCCCGGCTTGCCGAGCCACGGGTTAAGCGTCGCCTGACTGGACCAGATCGACCTCGGCAGCATCGCGCTGCCGGAGTTCCAGCGCGGCTACGTGTGGAACCGAGACCAGGTTCGAGGGCTGATGCAGTCCCTGTACCTGGGGCACCCAGTGGGCAGCCTGCTGGTCTGGGTGACGCCGACACAGGCGGCGAACACGCGGGGTGGTCAGGAGCTGCCTCCCGGCTTCGTGAAGCTCCTGCTCGACGGGCAGCAACGCGTCACTTCGCTCTACGGCCTTGTCCGCGGGAAGGCTCCCGCCTTCTTCGAAGGGAACGAGCGCGCGTTCACCGACCTGCGCTTCCACCTCGGCGACGAAGTGTTCTCGTTCTACCAGCCGCTCAAGATGCGCGACGACCCGCTGTGGGTGGACGTTACGGAGCTGCTGCAACAGGGCGCGGGTGTCGTTGTGCAGCGATTCGTCGCCGACTCCGCTTACGCGGACCGCGTCGGCGACTTCCTCGGCCACCTGAACCGGATCGACAGGATCAAGGAGACGGACCTCCACATCGAGGAGGTGACGGGCGAAGACAAGACCATCGACGTCGTGGTAGACATCGTCGAAGGGCGATCTGGCGCTGGCGAAGGTGTGCGCCCAGTGGCCCGAGGCGCGGCAGCGGCTCAATGGGGAACTCGGACGCTGGTCGGAAGCCGGTTATTACTTCAGGCTCGAACTGCTGCTGCGCAGCGTCACGACCACGCTGACCGGAGAAGCGATGTTCAGCGCGCTGGACGGTGTGGAGAATCCGACCTTCCAGAACGGGTTGAAGACGACCGTGCAGCACATCGATTGGTCGCTCAACCTGATCGGCTCCCGGCTGGGTCTCGATCATGATCGGGTGCTTGGCGGAAGGTATGCCCTGCCCCTCATGTCGCGCTATCTGTCGCTGCGCGGCGGCGCGATCTCGGATCCCTCGGAACGCGATCGGCTGCTCTACTGGTACGTGCACAGTTTCCTGTGGGGACGTTACGCGGGGTCGACCGAGTCGGTGCTGAACCAGGACCTTGGCGCCATCGAGAACATCGACGGGGGACTGGACCGGCTGACGGAAAGCCTGCGCCGCGACCGCGGCGACCTCCGCCTCCATCCGGCGGATTTCCTTGGCTGGAGCCGCGGCGCACGTTTCTACCCGCTGCTCTACATGCTCACGAGGGTTTGGGGTGCGCTGGACTGGGAGACGGGCGTCGAACTGAAGGGACACCTGCTCGGTAGCCTGAGCAGCTTGGAACTGCACCACATCTTCCCGAAGGCGCGCCTGTACAAGGCGGGCTACGAGCCGTCTCAGGTGAACGCGCTGGCCAATTTCACGTTCCTGACGAAGGAGACGAACTTGAAGGTGTCCGCCAAGGACCCGGCAGCCTATCTGGCGGCGTACGCCGAGAAGGACCCGGCGTTGCTGTCGTCGCACTGGATACCGCTGGAGCCCGAGCTGTGGGAAGTGGATCGCTACGAGGACTTCCTAGCCGCGCGGCGCGAACTGCTCGCGACCGCTGCAAACGACTTTCTCGAGACGCTGCGGCGCGGGGAAGTGCCGGAGGAGGAAGTCGAGATTCGCGTCGTCGAACGGGAGCCGGCATCGGTGCCGGGCGGCATCGAGGGAGAGGAAGAGGAAGATCTGCTGATCGAGGTGAACCAGTGGGTGGTGGAACAGGGATTGCCCGAGGGCAAGTTCCTGTTCGAGCTGGCGGACCCGGAATCCGGCGAGGCGTACGGCGTGCTCGACCTGGCATGGCCGGATGGCATGCAGGAGGGACTGAGCGTACCGGTGGCGCTGTTGCTGAACGAACCGGAGGAGACGGAAGCGGCGGCAAACCGGGCAGGCTATCGCTATTTCACCGACGTGAACTCATTCAAAACCTACGTGGACCGGGAGGTCCTCGTGGTCGACGATGCGGCCTGAGATGGTGACGTTCAACGCGATCGACGTGGAAACGGCCAACGCCGATCGGGCGAGCATCTGCCAGATCGGCATTGTCCACGCTCGGGGCGGCAGGGTCGTGGATCGCTGGCAGACGCTGGTGAACCCCGAGGACTGGTTCGATCCGTGGAACGTGTCGATCCATGGAATTGACGAACGGGACGTGCGAAAGAGTCCGACGCTGCCCGAGGTTCGCGACGAACTGCGCCGACGGCTCCGCGGCTCGGTGTTGGTTACCACACGTCCTTCGACCGCGTGGCGTTCGAGCGAGCCATGACGCGGTACGACCTCGAACAGCTCCAGGTGACGTGGCTCGACAGCGCCAGGATCGTGCGCCGGGCGTGGCCGGACCGGTACGGCCAAAGGGGTTACGGCCTCACGAGTACCTGAAGCGGCAGTTGGCGAAGCGTGGCGTGGCGTTCGAGGCGCTGGACAACGGCGTCCCGAGCTGCGCCGATCCGGACCTCATGCAGCGGCTGGCGGACAATCTGACGGCGGCGCGGATCGACGCGTTGCTGCGCAAGTGGCTGGCGCCTGCCGCATCCGTTCACGGCCGCCGATCGGGCCGCGGGCATCCGCTACGACATCTCGATGCTGCAAGCCGAGTTCGCTCTCACCCAGGTGTTCGACCGCCCCGTCCAGGGGCGGGTGCTGTTCGAGGAGGTCATGCGCGAGAACCTCGACCTGGGCCGCCCCGACCATGTGCAGTTGATCTTCGACCGGCGCGTCAGCCGGCGCACCCCCTCGCGGTACCGAACCCGCGTCATTACCGACGGGGTCGTCCCGTCGCTGCACGTCGACTACAAGCACTCGCGCATCAAGCAGTACCACAAGGAGGGGCGCGCCCCTGCGCACCGAGACGGTGGTCAACGACACCTACGATTTCGACATCGGCAGACGGCTGCGCAACCTCGAGGATCTGAAGAAGATCGGCTTCGCCGCCAACCGGCGCCTGCTGCGCGTCCAGCGCGTCAGCCACGACTGCCTCGTCGGAGCCGAGGCGTTCGACGACCTGCATCGTCCGCGCGCCGTCGGCGGACAGCGCGCCTCGGCCTTGCGCTTCGGCGACCCCCGTGCGCAGGCCCTGCTGGCGGCGCTGCTCGGCTTCCGCATGCTGCCCGACGGCTTCCAAAACCGGGACCTGCGCGGGCGCGTCGCGCCGCTGCTCGGCCTCTCCATCGACGACTGCGGCCGCGGCCGCATGACCTACGACCTGCGCCGGCTGCGGCTGCGGCTGCGCGGGCTTCTCGAGCGCATCCCCTTCACCAGGAGCTACCGCGTCACCGACGACGGCTTGCGAACGGCCCTGTGCCACCACCGGACCTATGCCCGCGTCCTGCGCCCCGCCATGTCCGTCGTGTTCGATGCGCCGCCGCGCACGGCCTCCCGGCTTGACCGCGCCGTCGACTCCTTCGATCAAGAAATACAGCGACTCTGGGAAGGCCGCATGCTCGCAGCCTGATATGCAACCCAACTGTTAACATCAGCTCCGCTCAAGAAGTCTAAGGCATTAGCGGGCGAATGAGACCGGTCAGGGATACGGTCGCTGCGGCGCTGGGGTGCTTGGGCGGGGAGTTCACGCCGGATAGGCTGGCCTACCTGGCGCTGACCTCGAAGGACGAAAGGTTGCTGTGCGGCGCGCTGGCGCGGCGTCTGCATGAGGAGTTTTGCGACGACGCTGAGATCATCGTCCGCCGCGAGTGGCCAGTGCCTAGCAACACGCGGAAGAGAGTGGATGTCGCGGTGCTGCGCGCTAGCAAGCCGGTGGCGCTGATCGAGGCAAAGGCGGCGATGTCGTTCGACTTGGTGAAGGGAACGGGTCGAGGTTTCCCGGTACCCGCCGTGCTGAAGGACATTGGGAAACTGCGAGGGATCGATGTGGAGGTAGAGCGTTTTGCATTGCTGTTCGTCACCGACACCAAGCAGTTGCCAAGCGCGGAACACGACGCGGCATTGCCCTACGCGGAGGAACGGCGGCGGCACGGCGTTATCGACGAGCCCAGAATGATGGCCGGGTACAGGCGATTTCTCCGAGCAGTGGGCCACCTTCCTGTTGTGGACTGTGGGCGAGTGGCCGGAGGGGTCGCCTTCGGCGTAGAAGTGGACGTCCTGTATTGGCTCTTGGAGGTGTGAACCGCACCGGTCGGGCGAGGCGCGGCGGCGGGCCTGGACCCTCAACTCCGTGGTGGGAAGTTGCCGGGGGAACAGGCGGGGTTCTGCTTGCCGCGCTCCCAAGACACCGGGATTCAAACAGGACCGCTCAGAACCCGCTGTGTCATCCCCCGCCTTCCGAAGCTCCCTTAGACGCCTCGAAGTGCCGCTATCGCTCTCGTTATGCGCACGCGCGCGCTTCGGTACACGCAGACAGCCCGCTGCAACGGACCGTTACGCGGTACCTCGGCGAACGGATACGGAGGCCGACCAGCCTCGCCGCTTCCGAGCCGCTTGCGCCTGAACTCGCAACTCGCCACGCAGCGCCCGGGGTGGCCGAAAAGCTCGGTCTCTGCCTCCACGAATCGATGCTCAAGCGCCCACTGACCCCTATTCGTGGCGGCGTCGTGCCACCAGTCCTCGCCAATTACGTAGCGCACTAGCATGCGGATGGTCTCTGCGGCTACCACGCCACAAAACGCGATCGTGTTTTGCCCCGGCTCAGGGTCTTCCGCCGGCTCCGAATCGAGGTAGCGCCCGCGGCGCCGTATGCCCATCCGCTCGTCCCGTGCGTCGCTGCTAGTGTACTGCCCGCGGCACCGCAGGCAGCGCATGTCCGGACCCGCCAGGTGCACGCGCCACTTCGCCGACATCAGCCACTCCCCGGAGTCCACCAGCACACCGCCGTCAATCAGCGCAAGGCAGTTCGCGTAGGCCAGATGATTAACCACCTCGCGCGCCTCTGCGTTGTCGACGCAGCACACGATCACGTCCGCATCCGCAGCCATCCGGTACGCGCGTTCCGTGCGGATCGACAGCGGCACCGCGCGCACGACCGGACGGTGTGCCGTCGAGACCCGGCGCGCTCGTGCCGCCGCCAAATCAGCCTTGGGCACCCCGACGCAGTATCTATCGCCGTAGATCAGCCGGTCGAGGTTCTTCTCCTCGACGACGTCTTCGTCGACAATCGTCAATGCCTCCAGGCCTGTTCTGGCCAAGGCCTCGACGACGATCGAGCCGACACTGCCGGCCCCAACGACGCAGACGTGCGTCCGCGCCAGCCGCGCCTGTGCCTCGAGGCCCCAGCAATCGACGGTACGGACCAGACCTTCACGCCGAGCATAGGACGGGCGCGCGCCCGGCGGCGAGTCCGCGTGCGTGTGCCGCGGGCCTACGCGCCGCACGTCCTTGCACAGCGCCGGCTCGAAGCGGCCGCGGCCGCTGCCCTTGCCTTGCCAGAACCTTGCGCTCCACACGCCATCCGACCCCATCGTCATCCCAAGCAGCGGGACGCCGGTCTCGCGCACGAACGGCGCCACGATCGTGCTTTCAGTGTCCTCGTCCATCCCGCTCAATGACTGCCAGCCCGGTCCGGGGTGGCTGTGCAGGACCGCCACGCCGGAGTTCTCGCGCACCGCGAGGTCCACCACACGGTTCAGGTAGCCGCCCTGCACGGTCACGTTGCCGTGCAGGTCGCGGTCTCCGGCCTCCGGCAGCACGACCTCGTGGAGGACTCCGGTGTAACGGTTCCAACCATCGCCCCGCCGCCAAAGCGCCAGACACGCCTCCTCCTGCAAACCGCCGCGCCGAAACCCGCTCAGAAGATGGCCGGCAAGCTTCCGGTGCAGCGCCTCCCGGACAATCACCCGGTGGCTCAACGCGCGCTCCAGATCCTGCGGATATGCCGCTCAAGGTAAGTCGCCATATTCTTGCCGTCCGGCGTGTCGATAGAGTCCCAGAAGTCGCTCGGTGGCGCGCTGATCGCCATCCAGATCCGTCCGTTCTCGCCGTCGTAGTGACCCACGACCCCCGGCGACGGAGACCCCTTAACCAGTTCCGCGAGCACCCTGTCTGGCGGCGACACGTAAACCCAATGCGGCGCCACTTCCGGCCACTTTCCTTCGTTTTCGTGAAGCGCCACCGCCAGCCGCACGGTCTCACCGCACCGACTGCCGTCTTCGACGATGTAGTCGAACTGTACCCCCGCGCTACCGCCTTGTTGCTGCGGCGCGGTGAACGGCGCCGGCTCATAGTCGAGCGCCTTTAGCTCCGCGCTCATGCGCTGCGCATTGCCGCTCACGCGAACGGTGCCCCGTCCTCCGGGGCGGCCCGGAACACGTTGTACTCGGCGAGATCCACAATGTCGCCCGACACGAACTTCAAGTCCTTATCCCGCACGCGCAGCGCGAATCCCGTTGTGTTGGGGTCCTTGCCGATCGCCTTGCCCGCATACGCCTCCTGCAGAATCACCGCCGCGTCCACCCGCTGCTCGGCCGCAAAGAACGTCTCCCCGTTCACCTTGAACTCATATTTCTCCATTTCGGTCTCCTTCGACCTGTCCTACCATCCCCAACGCTCGCGCCCGGTGGCGCGACGTGGTTTACGATAACATGTAATTCCGGTAAATTTTCAACCACTAGTTGACTAGAAGGGTACATAGACATGCTCGCACAACGGCTCCGGCTCGCGCGCAAGCGCGCGGGCCTTTCCATGCGTGCGCTCGCCGCACGGATGAATCCGAAAGTCACCGCCCAGGCGATCAGCAAATACGAGGCCGGCAAGATGCTCCCGTCCTCAGCCGTCCTCGTCGCCCTCGCAAAGGCCCTCGACGTGTCGCTGGATTTTCTCATGAGCGCGCAGGTCGAATCCCTCGAAGGAATCGAGTTCCGCAAGCACTCTGCGACCTCGGCCCGCGACCGCGCCCGGGCTGAGGCGATCCTCGTCGACAACCTTGAGCGCTACCTCGCCGTCGAGCAGATCCTCGACCTGCACGCCAGCACCGACTGGGTCGAACGGCGCCGCTACGACAGCGTCGCTGAGGAATCCGAAATAGACGCGAAGGCCGCCGAACTGCGCAACGTCTGGAGTCTCGGCATGGATCCCATACCGAGCCTCTGCGACCTACTTGAGGACAAAGGCATCAAAGTGGTCGAGGACGACCTGCCCGAGCGTGTCAATGGACTCGCCTGCCACGTCCTGCGCGGCGGCCGCATCGTCGCCGTGGCCGTTGTCGTGTCCAATCGGATCAACGTCGAGCGCAAGCGTTTCACTCTGGCTCACGAACTCGCGCACCGGATCATCCGCTCGACCGGCAATCCCGCCGTCAACTTGGAGACGGCCATGAACCGGTTCGCCGGCGCCTTTCTCATGCCAGCCGCGCATCTCAGGGAAGAGGCCGGCGTCCGTCGCCACCGCATCACGTACTACGAAATCGTGCGTCTCAAGCACACCTATGGCGTTTCGGCCGCGGCACTCCTCGTTCGACTCGGCCAACTCGAGATTCTGCCGGCCTCCGCCGTGCGCCACGCGTTCACGACCTACGCGCGCTCTTGGCGCAAGACCGAACCGGCACCGATTGACGGCGACTCCGGCTTCGCGGCGTTCGAGAAACCCCGCCGTTTCAAGCGCCTCGTCTCGCGCGCCGTGGCCGAAGAACTGATTTCCCCTGTCCGCGCCGCCACGCTCCTCGACCGGCCCCTGGAATACGTCGAGCGGCAGATCAGCGGGCCGCTGACCCAGTGACGCACGTTGTCGTAAACGACGCTTCCTGCCTCATCGACCTCCGCAAGGGCGGCTTGTTGGCGGCGTTCGCCGCACTCCCGTTCCAAATCGTGGTGCCACTACCGGTGCGCGCCTCGGAAGTGCTCGACTTCACGCGGGCGCATTGGCGGTCGCTGGACGGCGCCGGCATGATTACCTACGACCTTTCGCCCGACGAGGTCGGCGCGGCACTCGCTCTCAAAGCTCGGCACCCCGCCCTGTCGGCCAACGATTGCTTTTGTTACGTCACCGCCGAGGTGCTCTCCGGCATCCTGCTCACCGGCGACCGCCTGCTGCGCACTGTCGCCACCGATGCTGGCCTGCCCGTCCATGGCGTCCTCTGGATCGTCGATCAACTGCACGCCGCCCAACTCTGTGCTGCCACCGTGCTGACCCGTGCGCTTCGCGCCTGGCAGGCCGATCCCACAGTCTTCCTGCCGGGGGAAGAGATCCTATTGCGCCTCGAAGCGTTGTCCCACCGAGGGTTGCACCCCTAGATCAGCTGCATTGCCGTGAGTCGCGCAGTTCGCGACCCACGAAACGCCACGACATGTCACACCAACTCGTCGCCCCAAGGTTTCCACATTTGTGGTACGAGTTGGGGTACGATCCCCATAACATATTGTTTTTATTGAAGTGTTGGCGGAGCGGACGGGACTCGAACCCGCGACCCCTGGCGTGACAGGCCAGTATTCTAAACCGACTGAACTACCGCTCCGTACGGGCGTGGTGGGTGTTGCAGGGTTTGAACCTGCGACCTACGGCTTGTAAGGCCGTCGCTCTCCCAACTGAGCTAAACACCCCGCGCTGGCGACCGCGTATCTTACCGTTGGCCATGGGACTGTCAAATACGCTGTACGAAGACGCGATTCCGGTGAAAAGGTGGTCGCTCGGACAAGGTTGGCCTTGCGACACGGTGACTTGAAGGCGCGAGACGCCTGCGAAGCGCCTAGAATGGATGCCGGATCCGCAACCGCCACGAGCCGCGCATGATCGAGGGCATCGCCTACCTGATCGCCATAGCGACTTCGGCAATTTGCGTGGGAATCCACTATGGAACGCTGCGTTTCCTGAGTTCCCGCCCCCTGCATCGCCACCGTCATGGCGTCCCGCTGACGGTGGCCGTGATGATCGTGGCGCACTTCGTGGAAATCGGATTGTTCGCCGGCGTCTACGCGTCGCTATCGGGCACCGCCTTCGGATCGGTGCACGGCGCCGAGACGTTTCTCGACCACATGTACTTCTCGGGCACCGCCTACACCACGCTCGGCATCGGCGACCTGGTGCCGCTCGGGGCGCTGCGGGCGGTGACAGCCGCCGAAGCGATCGCCGGTCTCGTGTTCATCGCATGGTCCGCTTCCTTCGCGTTCATCCAGATGCAACGCGCCTGGGGCGACGAGGGACCGCAGTGAAGCGGATATCGGGGCAACAGGATCGACGGCGACGGAAGCGGCCACCCGGATGAAACGCTGGACCCGATACGTACCGATCATCGCCGCCCTGCGCCACTATCGCCGCAGCGACTTCGGCTACGACCTGGTGGCCGGACTGGTGCTCGGCGTCGTCACGGTCCCCCAGGCCGTCGCCTATGCATTCCTGGCGGGATTGCCCGCGCAGGCCGGGCTCTATGCGTGCCTCGCGCCGATGGTGATCTATGCCGTTCTCGGTTCTTCGCGCCAACTCATCGTCGGTCCCGTCGCGATCGCCGCGCTCATGGTTGCGGCGACAGTGGCGGAACACGCGCCCGCGCACTCGGACGCCTATCTCGGAATCACCACCATCGTCTGCCTGCAGGTCGGCATCCTGCTCTTGCTGCTGCGGCTTCTCAGGATGGGCGGGATCGTCAACCTGCTGAGCTATCCCGTTATCACGGGGTTCGTCAACGCGGCAGCGATCCTGATCATCATCAGCCAACTGCCCGCATTCACCGGCATCGCCATAGACCGGGGCGACAACGCGGCGGACCGGCTCGCCCAGCTTCTCCACAGCATCGGAAGCCTCCATCCCGTCGCGGTCGGCATCGGCATCGCAAGTCTCGCCGGCGTATGGCTTGTCCGCCGCTACGCGGGTCTGGCCATGCGGGATCGCGACCATCCGATCAGCCGGACCGGCCCGATGATCGTGGCCATCGCCGGCACCGGCGCCGTAGCGATATTCGGACTCGGCGTCGATACCGTGGGTTTCGTTCCCGCCGGACTTCCCGAGTTCGCGCCGCCTCCTTTCGACGTCGCGCTCTGGCTGGACCTCGCCCCCGCAGCCGCAATGATCGCGCTGGTCACCTACATCGAGAGTTTTTCGATCGGCACGACGCTGGCGTCGAGGCAGCGCAGCCGCATCGACGCCTCGCAGGAACTCGTCGCCCTCGGCACCGCAAACATCGGCGCGGCGTTCACCGGCGCCTACCCCGTAGCGGGCAGTTTCTCCAAGTCGAGCGTCAACGTCGCCGCCGGCGCGCGAACACCGCTCAGCGCGCTGGTCTGCGTGGGAGTGATCGCGGCGACGCTGCTGTGGTTGACGCCGCTGTTCGCAAACCTGCCGCACGCGACGCTCGCGGCGATCATCATCGCGGCCATCGTCGGAATCATCGACTTCTCGATGCTGCGGGAGCACTGGCGCTTCTTTCCCGGCGACGTGGTGGTGCATTTCCTGGCGCTCGGCGGGGTGCTGCTGCTCGGCGTGACGCCCGGTTTGCTGCTCGGCGTCGCCGCCGCCATCGTGCTGTTCGTGCATCGCTCCAGCAGGCCCCACATCGCCGTCGTCGGACGGCTCGGCGACTCGGTCCATTTCCGCAACGTCGATCGGTACGCCACCGAGACCTTCCCCCATGTCGCCGCCGTCCGTCTCGACGCAAACCTCTACTTCGCCAACGCGAATCAGGCGGAGGATCGGTTCCTGGCGATCGCGGAGCGGCACAACGAAGCGCGCCACCTGGTGATCGTGTGCAGCGCCATCAACTTCATCGATACCACCGGACTCGAAATGCTGCGGCGCCTCAACCACACGCTCGATTCCCTCGGCGTCGCGCTGCACCTGTCCGAAGTGAAGGGTCCGGTGCGGGACCAGCTGGAGTCGACCAGCCTCGTCGACGAACTCACCGGCAACCTGTACCTCACAACCGATGAAGCCATGCGGGAGCTTTCCGCACCCGCGAACCGGGCGACCGGGGAAGAACCATAGATCCTGGCCTCCACCATCGGAAGTTGCCGAAATCTCACACTTTTGCCAATCTGACGGGACACCAGCGGATCCATTGGCGGCGACATGTACCCGGGACATTGGGCAAAGGTTGTTCCCGACAAGGCGGCGGTGATCGATAGCGCGACGGGCGCGCGGCGAACTTACGGCGAACTGAATGATCGCTCGAACCAACTGGCCCAGTTCCTGTTCGACAAGGGACTGCGGCGCGGCGACCACATCTCCATCTTCGCCGAGAACCATCTCTCTTGGTTCGATATCGTCTGGGCCGCGCTGCGGTCAGGGTTGTACCTGACCACCATCAACCGCTATCTCGCGGATGAAGAGGCCGGCTACATCCTCGACAACTCCGGGTCGCAGGCACTCATTGCCTCCCGCGCCCGCGCGGACGTGGCGGCAAGTCTCCACAGGTTCGCGCCGGCCTGCCGTACGTGGCTGATGCTCGACGGCGCCGTCGATGGCTACCTGGACTTCGAGCAGACCATCGCGGAATACGCTGCGGAACCGCTGGCCGAGGAACCCGCGGGAAGGACCATGCTATACAGTTCCGGCACCACCGGCCGGCCGAAGGGAGTCCTGCGGCCGCTGCCGGACGCGCCCATTTCGGAGGACGCCGGACCCTTGCGCGCGCTGCTCGCAAAGCTCTGGAGCTTCGACGAAAACACCGTATACCTTTCTCCCGCGCCTCTCTACCACGCTGCGCCGCTCGGCTTCAGCGCATATACGCAGTCTCTCGGCGGCACTGTCGTGTACATGCCGCGATTCGATGCCGCGCGGGCTCTGCAAGCCATCGAGGACCATGGGGTGACGCACAGTCAGTGGGTGCCCACGATGTTCTCCCGCATGCTGAAGCTCGATGCGTCCGAGCGCCGGCGCTACGACCTGTCTTCGCACAGGGTAGCGATCCATGCTGCCGCGCCCTGCCCGCCAAGGGTCAAGGAACAGATGTTCGAGTGGTGGGGGAAGATCATCCACGAGTACTACGGCGGGACCGAGATCAATGGATTCACCCATGCGGGGCCGGACGAGTGGCTGCAACACCGCGGCACCGTGGGCAAACCGATCACCGGCGCCATCCGCATCTGCGGCGACGACGGCGCGGAAGTGCCCGTCGGCGAGACGGGCGTGGTCTATTTCGAGATGCCGGCGACAACGTTCGAATACCTGAACGAGCCCGAAAAGACCCGGGACGCGCAACATGCCGAACATTCCGACTGGATCACCCTCGGCGATGTCGGCCATGTCGACGCGGACGGTTATCTCTACCTCACCGACCGCGCCACCTACATGATCATTTCCGGCGGCGTGAACATCTATCCGCAGGAAGTCGAGAACGCGCTGATCCTCCATCCCAAGGTGCTCGACGTCGCCGTCATCGGCGCGCCCGACGAAGAAATGGGCGAGGAAGTACGAGCGGTCGTGCAACCGGCGGAAGGCGCCGTGCCGGGGTCAGAGCTCGAAGCGGAACTCATCGCCTATGCAAGGGAGAACATCGCGCATTACAAGTGTCCCAAAGCCGTCGACTTCCGGGACGAACTGCCCCGGCTGCCCACCGGCAAGCTCTATAAGCGATTCCTGCGAGACGAATACTGGGGCAGACGCGGGTCGCGCATCGTCTAGCGTGAACACCTCGGAGTGGGTATTCGGCTATGGCTCGCTCATCTGGCGCGCCGACTTCCCCTGGCTGGAACGACAATCCGCGGCGCTATCCGGTTGGGCACGCAGGTTCTGGCAGGGCTCCCACGACCATCGCGGCGTCCCCGATGCGCCCGGCAGGGTCGTCACGTTGGCGCGGTCGCGGCACGAGACATGCGCGGGCGTGGCGTACCGCGTGGAACCGCACGTACTCGACCACCTCGATGACCGGGAGAAGAACGGCTACGACCGCGTTCCGGTCAGCCTGGCACTCGCCAGTGGCGAAGACGTGGACGGCGTCGTGTATATCGCGCCTATCGACAACTTCGCCTTCTTGGGAGACGCGCCGCTCGAGGAAATGGCGCGTCACATCCAGGGTTCGGCGGGACCGAGCGGCAGGAACGCGGATTACTTGCTGGAACTGGCCGCGGCGCTGCGCGACCTGGGCGCCGAGGACCCGCACGTCTTCGCGCTGGAAGCGGCCGTGCAGGAGGTTCAGCGCCGGTGAATCTGCGCGATCTCCCGTAGCTGTTGGCCATGCGCGTTCAAATGGTACAATAGATTGTATCTAATGTACCAGAAGTGCAGGATGCCGCGACGAGAACCAAACAAACCGGGTGTACTTGTGTCACTTGAGCAACCTACGCTGTCCGAAATACGAGACGGCGTACCGGCGAGCTTTCTGGACGATCTGAAGAACACCCTGGAAATGACCGAGACGCAGCTCGCAAGGGCCGTCGGTGTCGCGCGTCAGACCCTGGTTCGACGGCGCAAGAGCCGGGGAGTCTTGCCCGTGGCAGAGGCCGACAGGGCTGCCATGCTCGCAAGGGTGTTCAACATGGCGCTTTCCTACTTCGACCACAACCGGGAACACGCGCTTGGTTGGCTCAAGCATCCCAACCCCGCTCTAGGAGGCGAAACGCCGCTTGAACGCGCAGACACAGCCATCGGCAACGAGGATGTGATTGACCTTATCGGCCGCATGGAGCACGGAATACCGACATGAAGGTGCCCCACGGCCCAGCTCGTCGACCATGGTAGGGCCCCGCGGCCGCAGCCTTCGGCTTCGCCCATGGCCGGGCCCGGAGTGTCGATCATGCAACAACCGCCCCCGGTCGCTGGCGCTCCCGGAGGCGTTTGTTCCATGAAAGTTTGGCGAATCGCCAAGTTCGAGCGTGCGCGCAGCGTCGAGGATATGCTGAACGGCGAAGGCGCCTCCCGGTACGGTGGCCGATGGAACCCCAAGGGAATCCCCGCCGTGTACTGCAGCGAGAACTCGTCGCTGGCAGCACTGGAAATCCTCGCCAATCTTGCAAGCCCTTCGACGTTCCCGAACCACCGCATCCTGGACCTCGAAGTTCCCGATGACGCGATAACCGTGGTTTCGGCCTCCACCGGCGACACCCGGCAGATCGGTGCCGAAATGTTTCGGACGCACCTGGCGATCATGGCACCAAGCTCGGTGAACCCGTTGGAACGCAACGTCGTAATCAATCCCGTCCACGCGGACTTCGACAAGGTTGTTCCCGGCAGGATCCGGGCTTTCGAGTTCGACCGCCGACTCTCGAGTCAGGGCAACCCCCAAGCGCCGGACTGAAGCCGCCATCAGTCGGGTTTCACTCCGACTGCAGCGCGGCCACCGGGTCCATGCGCGCCGCAGAGAGCGCCGGATAGACGCCGAACCCCACTGCTATCCCCACGCAGACGATGACCGCCAGCGCGATGGTCGGCAACGACCAGGCGACCGCCCAGCCCGCGAAAGCAGCGATGACATAGGCGATGACCACGCCCAGGACCACGCCGGCGGCCGCGCCCAACAGCGCGATCACGGCGGTCTCGACCAGGAACTGCCGCACCACGTCAGTCTCGCGCGCCCCGATCGCGCGCAGCAGGCCGATCTCCGAACGGCGTTCCATCACGCTCGCCAGCATGATGTTCATGATGCCGATGCCGCCCACCAGGAGAGAAATGCCGGCGACGGCCGACATGACGATGGTGAATATCCACTGCGTCTGTTTCTGCTGCGCCAGGAGCCTCGCGGGAATGGTCATCCGCGTGTCCTTCTGACCGCCGTGGCGCCGGTCCAGCAGATGCTGCACGGCCGCCGCGGCCACCGCCGGAGAAACTTCATCCGCCACCTGTATCTTCAACGCGCTGAGTTCGGCCTCCATGAACCCCAAGCGCAAACGACGCAAGCCTGTCTGCAGCGGGACGTAGACGCGGTCGTTTTCCCCGCCGACCTCGCGGCCCTGAAACTCGCCGTCGGGCAGCTGTCGATCCCGCAGGACGGCCACGACCTCGAGCCACAGGTGGTTGACCTTGACGGGACCGCCCAGGGCACCGCCCCTGGGAAACAGTTCGTTCGCGACGCTGCCGCCCAGCACGGCCACTTGCGCGAAACGCGCATCGTCCGACGAGTCGAACAGAACGCCTTCTCCCGCATCGAGCTGCGTCATGCCGAAATAGGAGGGGCTCACGGCCCAGGCTTCGGCGTCACTTTGTCCCTGGTGGGAGAACAGGTCCCACACGCTGATGCTGCGAACGCCCGCCCAGTCCTCCACGAAGGGCAACGTATCCGACATGGCGAGAGCGTCCGCCACCGAGAGTCCCGCCGAGTGCTTTCGCGTGTCCCGCTTCGACTCCCCCCAGGGATCGTTCGCTTCGACGATCAGGTTCCTCACTCCCATCCCCTCGATCATCGAGAGCGCCTCCCGTCGTCCCCCTTCGCTGACCGCGATCATGGCGATTACGGCGCCGACGCCGAAGATCATCCCGAGCAGCGTCAGCGCCGAGCGCAACCTGTGGTGGGCCAGTTGCCCGAGCGCCTGCCGGACATCGGGCCGCAACCGCCTGCCTGTCGCCGCGATGGATCGGCGGGAGATTTCGATCCACCGGATCGCCGCGCGGGCGTATCGCTCGATCATCAACTTGCGCTTCGCGGGGCCGACACGGCTACCCGCTCGCCCGCCGCGAGTCCCCGGGTGACTTCCACCAGCGTCGGGCTGCGATGTCCGAGGTCGATCTGTCTCGGGTATGGCGCCCCCTGCTCCAGCACGTAGATGAAGGCCTGGTCCTGTTCAAAGAACACGGACTGCTGCGGCAACAGGAACGCGTCCCGGACCGCGCCGGTCGTCACGGTCGCCGTCAGGCTGCTGCCTACGCGCATCACCTCCGGGTCCACGCGGTCGATTTCCGCTTCGACAACGAAATACTTCTGCGGATCGCTGCGGTCCCGGGGAACGGCGACGGGCGAAACGCTGGAAACGCGGGCGGAGAAATCATGCTCGACTTCACTGTCGATGCGCAGCGCGACAGGCTGACCCGGTTCGATCCCCACCGCATCGACTTCGGGCACGTATATCCTCGCCCTGACCTTGCCGCGTATCGGCAGCAGCCCCACCGCCCGGCCCGGGTACACGGTCTGTCCCTTGGAGAGCTTTCGGCCCCAGGGCGTGCGCGCGTAAACGAACGTCCCGTCGGCCGGACTGTGCAACTCCATCTGGGCCAGCGCCGAGTCCTGCTTGGCGAGCTTGTCCTGACTCGCGTCGCGGCCGCTCTCGATGCGGCGCTGCTCGGCGAAGGAACGCTGGCCGTGCGTGATCGCCTGCCATGCGTAGTACGCCTCCTCGACGCCCAGGTAGGCAAGGTCTCCCAAGGCATCGATGTATTCGTTGCGGCTCATCAGCCGGGGATCTATCGTCACATACGTTTGGGCAATATCGGTCTCGTCCTCGACGCGCTCCGTTTCGTGGCCGATACGCGTGCGGTCGATGGCGCTCCGGCGAGCATGGCCGTCGATCTGCAGATCGCTGTTCACGACTTCCAGCACGCTGAGCTCGCGCTGCACCAGCACTTCGCTGTCGTCGAACCGCACCACGACCTGTCCCTTCCTGACCTCCGAATACTCCGGCACCATCCAGGTGATGTTGAAACGCATGTCGATGTCGCTCGGCATGCGGATGGCAACGGACTCGGACGGGACCAGTTCTCCTCTCGCGCGCACGACGAACGTATGGTCCTGCGCGGTCGCCGTAATAGTCGGCAGGCGGGACGACGGGTCCCCGCAACCCGCCGCCGCCGCCGCGAGAAACAGCAACCGCCGCCATGGCCGCGCCTGTCGGCGAGGCGGCATGCGGCGAGGCGGCATGGGCCATACTCCAGCACTCACAGGCGCACCATATCCCCTTCTTTCAGGCCGCCTTCCACGATGAACATGTCCGCGCTGCGCTCGCCGAGCAGGACCGGCCGCCAGCCTTGCCGTCTCAGTACGACGCCGGGCAATCCCGAGCGGTAGACGAGCGCCGATGCCGGGATGGCCAACGCTTCCTTCAACACCGACAGTTCCACCTCGATCTGCACCGACATGCCGAGCCTGAGCACGCGCGGCTGGCCGGGATCGATCTCCACGGTGATGTCCCGCACCATGGAATCGGAATAGCGAGAGCGGCGGCGAACGGTGTTGGCCACCCGGCTGACGCGACCGACCAGGTCCGCCTCCCCGCCCGAATCGATGGCGACGCTCACGCGCTGGCCCAGGGCGAGCCGCGCCGCGGCATGCTCGTGAATCTCCGCCTGCACGGCCAGTCGGCTGTCGTCCGCGAGCCGCACCACCACCAGTCCGGGGTGCACGGTGGCGTTGACGTCCACCTTGTTGCCCGCGTTGTCCGTGCCGAGCACCACCAGTCCAGATCTCGGCGCCCTGATCGTGAACGACGCGAATTCCTTTTCGACCGACGCAAGCTTCACCGCCAACTGGCGCACGCCGATCTCGAGTTCCTGCCGCCTCGCCTCCCTCAGCCGAAGGCTCAATGCTTGGCGTTCCCGCGCCCGCCGCATGAGAAGGTTGGCGATGCGTTTCTCCTCGACAAGTTTTCGGTACTCGATCCCGGGAATCAGTTCCTCCGGCTGTTCCGCCTTCCGATCCGCCTTCCTGGCCTCGCTCTCCGCCGCCGCCAGGGCCACCCTTTCGTCCTCGATCTCCTGTCTCTGCCTCTCGTCCAGGGACAGGAGTTCGTTCCGCCGCTGGACCAATTGCCCGGACACGCGAGTCAAGTCGTCGTCCAGGTTGCTGCTGTCGAACCGGACAAGCAGGTCGCCCTCGCCGACCCTTTGACCCTCCTGCGCCAGTTCGGCGATGGTCGTCTGCCAGTTGCCGCTCGGCGGCGGTCCGAAGCGCAGCACGTCGGTGGATACGACGATGCCGCTGGTGGCGACCGTAACCGGACGATCCGCCAGGTGCACCTCGAAAAGCTGTTCGGCGGCGGCCGTGAACGGAGCGAGCAGCAAATGAACCAGTACGGCAAAGGCAGGTCTTTTCATTGGTCGAGTTCCGCCATGACGGACATTCCCGGCATGAACACCTTCGGCATGCCCTCGACCGGCACGGCGGTGACGTCGAAGTAGCCGCCCCGGCTCCAGGCCTCCCGCTCCGTCGCCTGGTTGGAGGTCCAATCCACGGTGGCGGCGACGGAAGGCATCGGGATCGCATCGGCCACGACGATGATCCTCGCGCCCACGGGCAGCTTCAATATGTCCGCCTCGTGCACCTGGAACCGGAACCGGAGGTCTTCGCGGCTGGCGACGTGCGCGATGGGAGAGCCGCTGGAAAGGGTATCTCCGGGGAAGGCCTTGCGTCCCGTGAACTCGCTCTCGGCATAGATCAGGAAGCCCGCCTTGGTCGCATGCACCCGCGTCCGTTCGAGCGCATCGCGCATCCGCGCCGCCTCCAGATCGGCTCTCGCGACCGCCAGCTTCATCGACTCCTGCGCGCCGTCGTTCTCCGCTTTCTTGTCGGCGAGTTCGGCCTGCGCGCGCTCCAGCGCCTGTTCGGCCGTGGCCAGGGTCAACTGCGCGCGGGAATGGATCAGCCGCGAAGTCGCGGTCGGCGGCACTTCGGCGTCGATCCGCGCGAGCCGCACCGCCGACTCCGCCTGGAGGACCGCCGTCTCCGCGTCCATGACCGCGAGATCCAGCTCAGCCTGGCGCCGTTCGTTCTCCTGCCGCTTTCCCTCGAGGTCGATGATCGCCTGCTCTTCCAGCGCGATCAGGCGCCCGGGATCGAGCCTGACGATCAGGTCCCCCGCGGACACGGTGCTGCCTTCCGGCGCCATCCATTCGATGCTTCTCTGCCACGCGCCCGGCAGGCGGGGCATCTCCACGGTCTGCGCCTGGCCGTCTTCGACCACTCCCGTCAAATAGGGCGGCGCGGCGCCCGCGGGCGCAATCCACAGCATCAGCGCCGGGAGCAGGAAAGCGCCGCGCCGCCCGGCGGGACGTCCCGCCCGGAGGCTCTCAGTTTCGCGCGCGATCATGTTCCACCTTACCGTCGCGCATGTGCACGACGCGCCGGGCATGGGCGGCAATCTCTTCTTCATGGGTGACCATCAGGATCGTCTGGCCTTCCCGGCTGAACTCGCCGAAAAGCGCCATGAGGTCCTGGGAAGTTCTCGAATCCAGGTTGCCCGTCGGCTCGTCCGCGAGCAATAGCGAAGGACCCGCCACCAGCGCGCGCGCGATCGCGACGCGCTGGCGTTGACCGCCGGAGAGCTGGTTCGGACGATGATGCATCCAGTCGCGCAGCCCCAGGCGGTCCAGCAGTTCCGGGCCCCGGCGCCGCGCTTCTTCCTGCGCATCGTCGTCCTGCGCGAACCTGAGCGGCAGCAGGACGTTTTCGAGCGCGGTCATTCGCGGCAAAAGGTGGAAACTCTGAAAGACAAAACCGATATAGCGATTGCGCAGACCTGAAAGCTGCTCATCGTTCATGCTGGACACCGGTTGACCGAGCAATCGGTACTCGCCGAGGTCGGGTCTGTCCAGGCACCCAAGTATGTTCATCAGGGTCGACTTGCCGGAACCCGACGGCCCCATCACGGCTACGAAATCACCGCTTTCGACCTCGATGTCGACGTGATCGAGCGCATTCACCCGAGCCTCGCCCACGTGGAAGATGCGGCACAGACGGGATGTCGAAATGACGCTGGCCACCTGAGAATGAACGCCGTTCCCTAGCCCGGACATTGCATCAAGGGCCGCGATGATCGCGCAGGATTTTTTTCGCGTGCGGGTGCTCGGGAGCGGAAGCATAGCTGCCGCTTATGGTGGAGCGACCATGTGCCCGCACGCGGAAAAAAGACAAGCGAGGGCGCGGCCAGCGCAATTTGTTTCCGGGAGGAACTCAGGAAAATGTACATGACCTATTGAAACAAAGTAATTTCAAATCAAGGAACAAGCGGCTTGGTGCAATATTCGGGCTAACGCAAGGGGACGGGTTCGAACTGCCGTTCGGTCAAGCCCATGACAGCATCCGGACCGGCCTCGATCGCAGCGAGATAGGCGCCCGCTCGCGGCAGGATGTGGGCGTTGTAGAACCGCGCCGTAACGATCTTCGCGGCGAAGAAGGACGCGTCGTGATCCGCCGCCTCGAGGCGCGCCGCGGCCGCCAGGGCGCCGCGCGTCATGGCCTGTGCCCCGGCGACGACGCCGCACAACATCAGCATGTTGACGGCCGCCGCCCCCGCCGCCCGCAAGTCGTTGCCGGCATTCGCGAACAGCCAATCGACGCCGGACTCCAGCCTGTCGACCCCGCTGCGGTAGGCCGCCGCCTGGTCGGGCAGCCGCGACTCGACATCTTGCTCCATGTCCCGCATCTCCCCGATCAGCGCGCGGATCGCCACGCCGCCGTCCCGCAGCATCTTTCGGCCGACCAGGTCCGACGCCTGAATCCCGGTGGTCCCCTCGTAGATGGTTGTGATACGCGCGTCGCGGTAGTGCTGAGCGGCCCCGGTCTCCTCGACGAATCCCGTGCCGCCGAACACTTGCAACGCGAGGGAAGCGATCTGCTGTCCCGTCTCCGTGATCCAGCCCTTGATGATCGGCGTCATCAGATCTGCCCGCGCCCCGTGCCGAATCCGCTCGGCGGCATCCCCGCGGGCCGCCCGATCGAGGTACGAAGCGCCGATGTAGCCCACCGCGCGCATCGCTTCGATCTGCGCCTTCATTTCCATCAACATGCGGCGCACATCCGGGTGGTGGATGATGGTCACGGGTTCGCCGTTCCCCGGCAGGTTGCCCTGAACCCGTTCCTGCGCGTACTGCAATGCGTGCTGATAGGCCCGCTCCGCCACGGAAAGGCCCTGCATCCCGACACCGATGCGCGCCCGGTTCATCATCGTGAACATGCAGGCGAGACCGCGATGTTCTTCCCCGACAATGTAGCCGACGGCGCGGTCGTATTGCATGACGCAGGTCGGACTGCCGTGAATGCCGAGCTTGTGCTCGATGGAGACGGCCTGAACCCGGTTGGCCGCGCCCAGGCTGCCGTCCGCTTCGACCAGGATCTTCGGCACGAGGAACAGGCTGATGCCCCGCACGCCCGACGGCGCGTCGGGCAAACGCGCCAGCACGAGATGGACGATGTTGTCCGCCATGTCGTGGTCGCCGTAGGTAATGAATATCTTCTGGCCGCTGACGAGGTGGTGGTCGCCCTCCGGCGTCGCGCTGCAGCGGATCAGCGCGAGATCGGAACCCGCCTGCGGTTCCGTCAGGTTCATCGTACCTGTCCAGGAGCCGTCGACCAGGCGCGGCAGGTAGGCGCGCTTCAGCGCGTCGCTCGCGTGCGCCTCGATCGCGCGCGCCGCCCCGTGAGAGAGTTCGGAACAGTTCGACCAGGCCAGGTTCGCCGACTGCCAGAGTTCCGATACCGCGACGGCCAACAGTTCCGGCAGTCCCTGGCCGCCGAAGTCGGGATTGGCGCCGACGCCCGTCCAGCCCCCGGCGCGAAACTGCGCGAACGCTTCCGTGAACCCTTCGGGCACGCGCACGCCGGACGCGCCCGAATCGAGCCGGGCGCCTTGGCGATCCCCCTGGGCGTTGGTCGGAGCGATGACCTCCTCCGCCAGCGCCGCCGCCTCCTTCAGCGCCGCGCGCACGATATCCGGCGTCGCCTCCCCGTAGCCCGGCAAGGCGTTGATCTCGCGCCAGGGCACGAGCTCCTCCAGCACAAACCAGATGTCGCGGGTCGGTGCCCGATACGCCGTCACAGGTGACTTCCTTGCGTTCGGGCGAGCCGCATGTAGTTCAGCCGCCTCATGCGTTGTCTTCGAGGATCATCGACGCGCCCTTCTCGGCGATCATGATCGTCGGCGCATTGGTATTGCCGGAAACGAGCGTCGGCATGACCGACGCGTCCGCGACCCGCAACCCGGCGACGCCGCGTACGCGCAACCGCTCGTCCACGACAGCATCGGGATCGCTTCCCATCCTGCAGGTGCCGACGGGATGAAACACCGTCGAACCGGTATGCCGACAGAATTCGAGGATCTCGTCATCCGACTGCGAGCGCTCGCCGGGATACATTTCGCGCTCGATATAACGGGCGAGAGAAGGCGCTTCAGCCATCCGGCGCGCGATGCGAATCCCTTCGACCAGGGCCGCGCGGTCGACATCCTCGGCGAGAAAGTTCGGCCTGATCGCCGGTGCCGCGCCGGGGTCGG
This sequence comes from uncultured Pseudomonadales bacterium, assembly GCA_964518405.1. Classification (GTDB taxonomy): domain Bacteria; phylum Pseudomonadota; class Gammaproteobacteria; order Pseudomonadales; family Azotimanducaceae; genus VXNE01. The sequence continues at coordinate 44,024 of CAZFGB010000073.1, forward strand.
CGCTTTGAATGTGAATCGAGCCCGTGCTTTCCGGACGCAACTGGCAGACCGCGCATGTCATGCCCGGATCCCGTTCCAGCGTCCCGCGCGGACGGCTCGCGTCGTGGCTCGCGTGCGCGAAGTGAAACTGCACATCGGGCGTTTCGAGTTCGGTGCGCGTGCGCACGAAGCCGTGGGCGATGCCCGCCGTATACGTCAGCGCGCCGCGGCGTCGGACCGCGTACTTCAGCGCCTCCATGAGCAGGCGCGCACCGCGCGTATCCTCGTTCAGCGTCCGGTTGGCCGCCCGCACACGCCAGGCGACGGAGCTCATGTAGTGGTCCCGGTAGTTCTCGCCGACTCCCGGCATGTTGCGAACGACATCGATTCCGAACCCGCGCAGGAGTTCGACCGGGCCGATCCCCGACAGTTCCAGCAACTGCGGCGACTGCACCGCGCCCGCGGCCAGGATCACCTCCCTGCCGGCGGTCGCCTCCACCGTCCGGCCGCCGGTGCCATAGCGAACGCCCGTCGCCCGAACGCCGTTGCCCGTGTCCGATTCCGATCCCTCCGTCAGGACGCGCTGCGCAGGGGCGCGAGTCGCGATGGTGAGGTTCGAACGCGCCCGCACCGGATCGAGGAAGGCGCGCGCGGTGCTCATCCGCCTGCCGTTGCGCTGGGTCACCTGGTAGATGCCGAACCCTTCCTGCGAGGCGCCGTTGTAATCCGGATTCTTCGCATAGCCGATCTCGCTACCCGCTTCCACGAACGCGTCGAGTATCGGGTGGCTCTCGATCATGTCGGCGACGTTCAGTTCGCCCGCCTCGCCCCGAAACGCGTCTCCGCCGCGTTCGAAACTCTCAGAACGCTTGAAGAACGGCAGGACCTCCTCGAAGGACCAGCCCCTGTTGCCGAGCTGGGCCCAGGTATCGTAGTCGCGGGCCTGACCGCGCACGTAGAGCATGCCGTTGATCGAACTGGAGCCGCCCAACACCTTGCCGCGCGGAATGGGGATCTTCCGATCATGGGTGTTCGACTCCGGCTCGGTTTCGAAACACCAGTTGACGCTCGGCCGATCGATCATGTGCCAGAAGCCGCCGGGGATATGGATGAGCGGACTCCAGTCGCGGCCGCCGGCTTCGAGCAGCAACACCGAATTTCGGGGATCGCGGCTTAGCCGATTCGCGAGCACGCAACCTGCGGAGCCCGCGCCCACCACGATGTAGTCATACTCCGGCATTCCATTCTCCGCGCGTGGCCTGACGGCGACACAATAGTAGGCAATCGGACCCGGTGGAATCCATGTATTTGCCGCGTCTCCGGCCGCCCGCAAACACGAACGCGGACAAGACGGGCGAATTGCCGCAAATCATTCCTGATCAGCATCAAATACCGATTGCAAATGAGAATTATTCCCGCCTAAAATCCGCGCATGGCTCTCACGCTTCCAGACCTTGCCGTCGGTGACCGCGCCCGCGTCGTCGCGTATGACCGAATCGACCATGTCGCGCAGCGCCTGATCAGTCTCGGACTGACGCCGGGGACAGCGTTCACCCTGAAGCGATTCGCTCCTTTCGGCGACCCGGTCGAAATTCATTTTCGCGGCTTTCGTCTGGCGCTGCGTCCCCGGGAAGCGTCATGCCTGGAACTCGAACGCGCCTGACCCGCCCCGCCGTCGTCGCCATCGTCGGCAACCCCAACTGCGGCAAGACGACGGTATTCAACCGCTTGACCGGCGGCCGACAACGCGTCGGCAACTGGCCCGGCGTGACCGTCGAACACAAGACCGGTCGCTACGCCCACGGCGGCCAACAAACGCAAGTGGTGGACTTGCCCGGCACTTACAGCCTCGGCGGCGGCACCGACGCCGTCGACGAGCGGATCGCGCGGGACTACCTGAAGCACGGCGGTCCGGATGTCGTGGTCAATGTCATCGACGCTTCGTCGGTTTCGCGCGGCCTGTACCTGACGACGCAACTGAAGGAGTTGGGCGCACCGGTGGTCGTCGCGCTCAACATGACCGATGTCGCCGCGCAACACGGCATCAGCGTCGACGAAGCGGCCCTGGCCCACAGGCTCGGCTGCGCGGTCGTGCCGCTGGTTGCTTCCCGAGGAAAAGGCATCACCGCCCTGAGGGATGCGATCATCGATGCCGTCCGGGAAGAGCCCGCACCCGAACCCACCGGGCAAGCCGACAGCGCGGCGCCCGCGCATGCCGGCGACCTGGCCCGCTATCGGGATATCGATGCGCTGGTGGAAGGCGTCGTCCGGGTCGCCTCCGTGCGCCGCACGCTCACCGATATGGTCGACGCCGTGGTCCTGAATCGTTTCCTCGCCTTTCCGATCTTCCTCGGCGTCATCTACCTGATGTTCATGTTCACCATCAACGTCGGGTCCGCCTTCATCGACTTCTTCGATATCGCCGGCGCCGCCATCTTCGTCGAAGGCCCGCGGGCGATCTGTACATCGCTGGGGTTCCCGGAGTGGCTTTCCGCCTTTCTCGCAGACGGCGTCGGCGGCGGGATACAACTCGTCGGGACGTTCATTCCGGTGATCGGCTGCATGTTTCTCGCCCTGGCGGTGATTGAAGCCTCGGGCTACATGGCGCGCATCGCCTTTGTGCTGGATGGCCTGATGCAGCGCGTCGGTTTGCCCGGCAAGTCCTTCGTGCCGCTGATCGTCGGTTTCGGCTGCAATGTCCCGGCCGTGATGGCCACGCGCAGCCTCGAGCGCGAACCGGACCGCATTCTCACCACCATCATGGCGCCCTACATGTCTTGCGGCGCCCGGCTCACGGTGTATGCCCTGTTCGCCGCGGCCTTCTTTCCGAACAACGGGCAGAACGTCGTCTTCGGCCTGTACCTGATCGGCATCGGCATCGCCATACTGTCCGCGCTGGCCGTGCGCAAGCACCTCCTGCAGCACGAGGTCTCGCACCTGGCGATCGAACTGCCGTCTTATCACGTCCCGACGATACGGGGCGTGCTGATACACACGTGGCAGAGACTGAAGGGTTTCGTGCTCCGGGCCGGGAAGGCCATCGTCGCCGTGGTGATCATCCTGAACATCGTCAGCTCGATCGGCACGGACGGCTCATTCGGCCATCGGGACAAGGACACTTCGGCCCTGGCCGCCATCGGCAGGACGATCACGCCCGCCTTGCATCCCATGGGAATCGACGACGACAACTGGCCGGCGACCGTTGGCATCTTCGCCGGCATATTCGCCAAGGAGGTGGTGGTCGGCACCCTGGACGCGCTGTACGCCGTACAGCGGGATGACTCCGCCACGTTCGATTTCGGCGACGAACTCAACGCCGCGTGGCGCAGCGTCGGCGACAACCTCGCCGGTCTCGGCGCCAGCCTCGCGGACCCGCTCGGCATCGGCGTCGGCAACATCGCCGATACGGAGGCCGCAGCGTCCGAGCAAGCGGTGGAAATCAACACGATCCAGGCCATGCGCGGACTGTTCCACGGCGAGCTGGGCGCGTTCAGCTATCTCCTTTTCATCCTGCTCTACATGCCGTGCGTGGCCACCATCGGGGTCATCTACAAGGAAATCGGCGCCAGCTGGGCAGTGTTCAGCACCGCGTGGTCCCTCGCCGTCGCCTACGCCGCCGCGGTACTCTGCTACCAGATCGGAAGCTTCGGGGCGCATCCCGTTTCGTCCGCGATCTGGATACTCGGCATAACGGCCTTTGCGACTGCGGCCTTCTGCGGCCTCATCGCATTCGGCCGGCGATTCTGTCGCCGACAGGACCTCATTCCCGTCACGCACATCGGCTAACGATACTCGCAGCGGGTTCGCTGCGCTGACGCGCAGGAACCCGCGATTACGCGGCCTTTCGGCGTCGGCATAGAGGCGGTCGCGCCGGGCGCGAGGCCTTGCTGGTGCGATGGCTCGGGGGTCGCCGTACAATCTTGCCTGATCACAGGCTCAAGACCGTGATCGCGCGTACGGAGGATTCCGTTTGACTGCAGAGATGCATGCATCAGGTGAAGCCGCCATGAAGACCATCACCGTCCGGAACGTTCCCCCCGACATTGCCGCCGCGCTGGAAGCGGAACGACGGCTTCGAGGAACCTCGCTCAACCGAACGGTCCTGGCACTGATGCGCGAGGCGCTCGGACTCTCGAATCCCAGACGCCGCAGCAACGGACTTCGACAATTGGCGGGAACCTGGACCGAAGACGAATTCAGACAGTTCGAAGAGGCCGTCGCGCCTTTCCGGGCGATCGACGAAGAGATGTGGAAATGACCCAATAGGAGATAGCGCGGATCGGCACCCTCGTTCTTTGACTTTCGAGTCCGAAAGCCGTCAGCGCCCCGATGGTTCCAGCCTGCGCGGTTCGTCAAACAGCCGTTCCCACATGTCGCATACCGATTGCCGGTAGGCGGTGAGCCGCGCATTGGCTTCGGCGGACCCCGGGAGGTCCAGCGTCTGATGGTGCACTTCCCCGCGCAGGGCGAGGTACGCGAGCACCAGTCTCTCGGCGTCCTCTTCTCGCAACACGCCGGATTTGCCGGCTTCCTCCAAAATTCTGACGTTGTCCGACCAGATGGCGAGGTTCGGATGCTCGCGCGCGCGAGCCAGAACCAGGTATTGAACGATGAACTCCAGGTCGACGATGCCCCCCACGCCCCGTTTCAGGTCGAGTTCGTCGCCGTGTTGCGAGTCGATGCGTCTGCGCATGTTCTTCACTTCCTCGCGCAAGGACTCGGCGGACCGAGGCCGGCACAGGAATTCCCGCCGGGTTTGCTCGAAGGCCTGCATGAGCGCCGGGTCCCCCGCCACCGCTCGTGCCCGGATCAGCGCCTGGTGCTCCCAGACCCATGCCCGGTTGGCCTGGTATTCGCGAAACGCCGACAGGCTCGACACCATGAGACCGGCGCTGCCGGAAGGTCTGAGGCGCATGTCGATCTCGTACAGCGGACCGGTATAGGTCCGCACCGTGAGCAGGTGCATCAGCCTTCTCACCATGCGGTGCAGGAACTGGGAAGCCGTCCTCGGCAGGTCGTGCAGGAACACCAGGTCGAGGTCCGAATCGAGGCCGAGTTCCTGTCCTCCGAGTTTGCCGTAGCCCACCGCGATGAACGGCCTCGAACCAGTCCGGTCGTTCGCGAACTGATCCCAGGCGAGTCGAATGGCGTGCTCCAGCACAGCCTCCGCGAGCCAACTCAGGTAGTCGCTGACATGCATGATGGGCAGCAGGCCCCTCGCCTCCGCCACCGCCACGCGAAAGACGCGCTGTTCCTTGAATTCGCGCAACGCGTCGACCAGAGCTTCCTCGTCGGCTGCGGCCGCGAGAACCTCACCGAGTTCTTCCACAAGGGCGTCCCGGCCCGACAAGAGGTCCCACGCATGCTTGTCCAGCATCACCTCCATGAACACCGGATGCGCGGCGATCTGGTCCGCGACCCAGCGACTCTGGCCCGCCAATCGCACGAATATTTCCAGCGCCTCGGGGTTCTCGCGCAATAGTGCGAGGTAAGTCGAACGTCGCAACAGGGTCTTGAAGATCGGTACGAGCCGTTCGACAGCGCGCGCCGGGCTGGGCTGCCGGCTGGCAATCTGCAGGACCTCCGGCATGAGCGCATCAAGCCGGTCCCGGCCATCCCCGCTGACCGACGACCGGTCACGCGCCAGGGAGAGGTCGCGCAACAGCGCGGCGACTCTGGTCGGCGCGTCGAATCCCGCCTCGGCCAACTGGGCGCGGTCATCGCGGTCCGTCCACAATCCGCCCTCCACTCGGGGGGTTCCCGCCCCGATAACGCGATCGAATATGCGCTCCACGTTATCTCGATGACGGGCGAGGGCCGAGAGGAACGTCGTATAGGAATCGAAACCCATGGCGAACGCCAACCGCATCCGGCTGCTATCGCTCACCGGCAGACGCTGCGTCTGCCGGTCCGCCTCCGCCTGAATGCAATGCTCGGTATTGCGGAGAAACCGGTAGGCGTCGCGCAGCTCGGCCACGGTGCCGGCATCGAACTTCTCCCCCTGCTCAAGCTCCCGAAGGGCGCCGAGGAAGCTGCGCTTCTGCATGTTGCTGAACCGACCGCCGAGAACGAGCTGCTGCACCTGCACCGCGAATTCCGCATAGCGGATACCGCCGGGGCCGAGTTTCACGTCCTCCGGCCGATGCCGTTCCGCGGCGAGCCGCGCCTTCATCTCGCGCATCGCCTCGAGCGAGCCGAAATCGAGATAGCGCCGGTACACGAAGGGGCGCAGCGAATCCAGCAACTCCTCGCCCCGCTTCCTGTCGCCCGCGCACGGCCTCGCCTTGATGAGGGCGTAGCGCTCCCAACTGCGTCCCTGCGATTCAAAATAGTCGCGCAGGGCGTTGAAATGCATGACCAGCGGGCCGCTGGCGCCATAAGGCCGCAGACGCATGTCCACGCGAAACACGAAGCCGTCGACGGTGACCGGATTCAACAGGTCGATGATCCCCTGTCCGACCCTGATGAAGTATTGCTGATTGCGCATGCCCGAGGACGTTCGCCCGTCTTCCGGATAGGCGAAGATCAGGTCTACGTCGGATGACAGGTTGAGTTCCCGCCCGCCCAGCTTGCCCAAGGCAAATACCGTGAGATGCTGCACCTCGCCGGACGGCGACCGCGGTTCTCCGACCCGTTCCGTCTCGCGCCGCTCCGCCGCCTCGAGTGCTGCGGCGATGAAACCGTCGGCCATGTCGGACAGCGACCGTACCGTCTCTTCCAGCGGCGCGGTCCCGGCGAGGTGGCGCCAGACGATCCAGAGTTGACACCGGTTGCGCAACCGGCGCAGTTCCCGCTTGAGTTCGTCCGCGGCGGGCGAGCCGGAGGTCGCCGCCGCCAATTCATCATGGAACCAGGATTCGTCGAACGGCGCGTCGAATCGCTTGGCCCGCAGGGATTGCAGGAACCAGTCCGGCTGCCGGGACGCCACCCGCTGGGCGAAGTCGCTGAGCGCCATGACGCGGCGCGCCGTCGCCGGGAGTTCGAGTCCCTCCCGCTCCGCGAACCGATCCGCCAGCTCGGTCAGACCCGTCGGCAATCGGCTGGAATCCATCAACCCGCCACCTTAGTACTTCCACATCAAGGGAAGTGCGCGGCTCTCAACCGCGCAGCGACGAGGATTCTAAAGTGCTCGGCCGGTACTGCCTACGGTTGCGACGCAGACTATGAGATGGCCGATTGGATGTAATTCCGGATTCCGGTCTTGCCGATAAGTTCCAGTTGCGTTTCCAGCCAGTCCACATGCTCTTCCTCGGATTCGAGGATGGACTCGAAGAGTTCACGGCTGATGTAGTCGGATACGGACTCCGAAAAGGCGATGGCTTCGCGCAGCGTCGGCATGGCCTGCATCTCCAACGCCAGATCGCATTTCAGAATTTCCTCCACATCCGTGCCGACGAGGAGCTTCCCCAGGTCCTGAAGGTTCGGCAGCCCTTCGAGAAACAGAATCCGCTCCATCAGGCTGTCGGCATGATGCATCTCGTCGATGGATGCCTTTTTTTCCGTCTCGCCGAGCTCTCTCATTCCCCAGTCGGAAAGCATCTTCGCGTGCAGGAAATACTGGTTGATCGCTGTCAACTCGTTTTTCAGGACGCCGTTCAGGTGCCCGATGATGTCCGAATGCTGCGGTTTCATGGCTTGCTCGACCTGTCGCTTGCAACTCGCTGCACTATCGCTTGATTCCTGGACCATGTCAAACTTAACTTTTTGAAATATAAATGAAAATAATTATCAGATTGATCTTCCAGAGACACAGGCCGGAGACAACGCTACAACATTTCAGGGAGGCTGTTGCTATTACTAATCATTCTCATTTAGAATTCTCCCGCGATGTACGTATGCGTATGCAAAGCCGTCGAAGACGGCGAGATCAGGGCCGCCGTCAAGGATGGCCACGCGAGCCTCGAGGCGCTCGCCGACAAACTCGGCGTCGGCACCGGTTGCGGTTGCTGCCGGGAATACGCCGAAGCCCTCATAGAGGGAGAAGGGGTCACCCCGTCCGGCGCAGCTGCGGCCCGCGAAGCGGTCTGAGTCCGTCGCAACCCTCGCCGGGGCGTTCATGTCTCCGGTACCCGTCACGACCGTACATCCAGCGCGGTCAGCCGCGGTCAGCAACGACACAGCAACGACAAACAGATGACGGCGGGCGCGGCCTGCGGTAGCCTCATGCCTTGGGGCCGAGCGATCGCCGAGGCGCGGTCCCGGAAAGCGGAACTTCTCCACACGACAATGCGCAAGCCATTGCCTTAACCTGTTTTCATGAGGGGATAGATGGACTCCAACCGAACAGAAGTCCTGGTCGGGAGCGCCTCCAGCCGCGGGGCATCCACTGAACTCAGCGTTGCGGTCCCCGCCTACGACCGCCAGAGACTGGAGGACATCGGCTTCATGACCTCCATGACGCTGACACTGCTCGGCAACTACGCGCAAACCGGGCACTTCGGCGGTCCCCTCGCCTACACGCCGTACAATGTCGCCCTGCACCTGGCCGGCCCCGAGAACGGTGGCCTGCGCTACGACTACCGGCGTCCCAAGCACCCGTTCGGCGACAAGCTGCTGCTCGCCGGCGGTCACAACATCCCGACCCTCTACGCGCTGTGGATGATCATGGGCGAGGCCATGGCCCGCCGGCACGCGGCCACCGGCGACGAGCGATTCAGGGTCGACCCCGAGATTGCCATTCTGCCCATAGACTGCCTCGGCTTCCGCCGAGGCGCCGGCGTCCTGCCGACCCTGCTCGCCGACAACGGCCTCGCCGACGACCCCCTGTTCGCCCAGGCCAAGCTGCGCGGCATCCGCTCGCTGGCCGGCCACTCGGAATCCACCGATCTCATCAACGATGTCAACGGCGGCCCATCCGGCATCGGGATCGCCACCGCCGCCGGCAAAGCCGCGTTCTGGGACTTCATGGGCGCGGGCGCCTCGCCGAAGATCGTCGCGCTCGAGGGTGAAATGGCCATGACCTCCGGCCATTCCCAGGAGTTCAAGACCCAGGCGGTCGCCCAGCAGGTGGGCAAACGCCTGCGCATCCTGCTGTCGTTCAACAACGCCGGCATCGACGACTCGTTGATCGGCGGCATTGTGGCCGACTCCATGGACGGGTATCGCGTCGCGGACCAGTGGGCGGCGTACGGCTGGAATGTCCTCACGCTCGAGAACGGCAACGACTACGACCAGGTGGTCGCGGCGCTCAGGACCATGGACGCGTGGGATCCGGATGACCGGCGGCCGATGATCGTTGTTGGCAGGACCACCAAGGGTTGGTGGCCCGCCGCCCGGGACGGCGAGATTCCCGGTTTCGGCCCGCAGATCGTCGGCTATCACAGCCACCCCTACGAGATGAAAATGAACGTGCCCTACTTCGTCGCCCTCGCCGAGACCTTCGAGCAGCGTTTCGGCGTCTCCTTCGAAGGGATCCGCGACGGCGCGGTCACCGACGAGGCCGAACGGCTGCGCCAGTTCAAGACCAACATCGACATCGCCATGTCCGTGCTGGAGAAGGACGGTCTCGGAGTCTGGCTCACCGATCGCATGGTGGAGATCGGCGATCGCGTGGCGGACGACGCCAACCTGCGTTTCGATGTTTCGAAGGATCCGTTCCAGGATGATCGCCTGCGCGTCGATGCGATTCCCGTGGAACCGCGCACGGTCGAGGCGAGGCTGAACGGCAAGGCGCAGGAAGTCGGCGTCGAACTGTTCAAGCAACCCGGCGAGGTCGCGGGCACGAGGCGGGCGATATCCGAAGTGATCAAGTGGGCGAACCACGTCACCGCGAATCGATTCATCACGGTGTCCGCCGACCTCTCAAGCTCCATCAACGTCGAAAAGGGATCGCTGACCGGACACTACGATCCCCTTACGAACCAAGAGGGCACGCGGCTCAAGGCGGCGATTCAGGAGGCCGGCAACGCGTCCACCGCCGTCGGCCTGGTGGGTCAGAGCGCATCGCTCGACCCCGACGTGCACAGCGGCGTGTGGGCGATGAGCGGCAGCTACGGCGCATTCACGCCCTTCATGTACCTGCCGGCGCGGGTCTGGAGCCAACAGAACCAGGACAGTCCGTTCCGCGTCGGCGTACTGAATATTCTCGCCGGCCACTCGGGGCCGGAAACGGCCGCCGACGCCCGCACCCACTTCGGCATCTTCGCGCCCCAAGTCTGGAAGCTGTTTCCGCGCGGCCAGGTCATCGTGCTCAGTTTCTGGGACTACAACGATGTCGCCCCGGGCTACTTCGCCGCCGCCGAGATCGCCGCCCGGGAACCGCTGGTGGGCGTCATCGTTCTCGAAGTCGCGCGACCCGACTTTCCGGTCGCGGACCGCTCGACGTTCGCCGACACGGATATGAAGGCGGCCGCCAAGGGATTCTACGTGCTGCGCGATTTCGAACCCGACAAGCCGCGGCACGGCTATGTCGTTGCGCAGGGGTCCAGTTCCACCGTCAACCTGTTGCGCGCCCTGCCCGAGCTCGAAGCCGAGGGCGTCAATGTCAAGGTAGTCGCCGCCATCAGCGAGGAGTTGTTCGAACGTCAACCGAAGGCGTATCGGAATGCGGTGCTGCCGCCGGAGGCGAAGCACGATCTGATGATCGTCACGACCGGCACCCAGCGCATGTGGCCCGTGCGCGATGTCGGACCGCTGACCGCCGAATACTCGATGGTTTCCGACTGGCACGACCGCTGGCTGACGGGCGGCCTCGAGCCCGATGTCATCGCCGAAGCGCACCTGGACAAGAACTCTATCCGGGCGGGCGTCGAGCGATTCGCCCGGGACCGGGATGCGCGTCTCACGCGACAAAGGGAAGCTCTGGCTGCCTTGTAGGCGCATCGCGCCAAGGCCGCTTCAGGGGATCACTACAAATGATGGAGCACTTCCTGGTGCCGGAAGCCGATGCGGTGCGGGTGACCGAAGATGCCGCGCGGGCCGGCACCCAAGCCATATTCGACCGGATGGGGCTCTCCGGGAACGACGCCGCGCTGTGCGCCGACGTGCTCATCACCAGCGACCTGCGCGGCTGCGAGAGCCACGGCATCTCGAACATGTTGCGCCGGTACATCGAATCGTACCGCGCGGGACGTTTCAATCCCGTCCCGAATATCCGTACGGAACGCGAATCCGCCGTCAGCGCGACGCTGGACGCCGATCGCGGCATTGGCCTGCAGGTGGGCCCAAAGGCGATGGAAGCGGCCATGGAGAAAGCCGAAACCCACGGCATGGGCGCGGTCGGCGTACACAACTGCGGACACGTCGGAATGCTCGCCTACTATCCGCTCATGGCCATCGAACGCGACATGATCGGCGTCTGCATGGTCTCCGCCGCCGGCGATCACATGATCCCGACGTTCGGGACGGAACCGGTCTTCGGCACGCATCCTATCGCCTGGGCGGCGCCCGCCGGCGAGTTGCCGCCGTTCGTGTTCGATGTCGCCACCACGCAGATCGCCGCCAACAAGCTCGCGCTTTCCAGGCGCATCAGGTCGAAACTGGAACCTGGATGGATAGCCGACCTGGACGGCAGACCCATCATGCAGCGAATCCACGCGCCGGAGGACGGCCAGAACCGCATGCTGCCGTTCGGAGGCACACGCGAAAACGGCAGCCACAAGGGCTATGGCTTCGCCGCCATCGCCGACATCATGTCCGGCATCCTGTCCGGCAATGGCCCGGGCTTTCTCGCCGGCCGGCAGAGCACCTCCCAGTTCGTCATGGCGTTCCGGATCGATGCCTTCACCGACCTGGACCAGTTCAAACGCGATATGGACGCGCTGCTGACGAAACTCAGCACGATGAAGCCGGCGCCGGGCTACGAGCGGGTCTACTACGCCGGCCTGATAGAACACGAGGAAGCCCTGCGGCGAAAGGCCGAGGGCATCCCCTATCACCGCGAGGTCGTGGACTGGTTCAACCGCACGAGCGAAGAGTTGCAGCTGCCCATCCGGTGGCCGTAGCCGCGTCGCGAGGAATCACAAACATCAACCAGGAGGCCGTTTGATGGACACTGGCGAATTCAGGGGCTTTAACGTCACGATGCGCGCCTGGGGCATCGCGTGGTTCCAGTTCTCGACTCCGGAACGCTTGAACGGCATGACCGCGAAAATCAAGCGGGACCTGGTGGAAGCCGTCACCCAGGCGCAGATGGACAACGCCGTGCGCGTCCTGGTGTTCACCGGTTCGGGCAGGGCGTTCTGCGCCGGCGACGACCTGAAGGGCTACCGGGACGCTGAGCTTCCAGGCTCGCCACTGGTTCCCGAGATCGACCACGGCCATGACAGCGGCATCGGCACCTACAACGGCCTGCGCACCATCTCCCAGCGCGTCAATACCGCCGTGCGGTCGCTCGACAAGCTGTCCATCGCGGCCATCAACGGGGTCGCGATCCAGACCGGGTTCTCCCTGGCGCTCGCCTGCGACTTTCGCATCGCGGCCCGGGGGGCGCGGATGGGCAGCGCGACATTGCGATTCGGCCTGCTGCCGGACGAGGGCGGGCAGTACTTGCTGGTCCAACTGCTCGGCGTCGCGAAGACGATGGATTTCTTGATGAAGAAGAAGATCGTGGAGGCCGACGAAGCGCTGGAACTCGGCCTGGTGCACGACGTGGTCGAGCCCGGCGACCTCGAGGCGGCGACCATGGATCTCGCCGCGGAACTTGCCAACGGACCGCAGGTGTCCATGCGACTCTTGAAGCGCTCGGTCTACAACGCCGCCGAAATGAACTGGGAGCAAAGCCTCGACGAAATCGCGGCCAAGACCGGAATCTCCGACCATCACCCCGACTCCCGCGAGGGGGTCAGGGCGTTCCACGAGAAGCGTCAGCCGAAATTCAACGACTGGCTGGAGTAGCCGGCGACGTTACCGCCGCGTGACACGACGCCGGCATCGGAAAGTCACCGACCCTCGAACTTCGGCTCGCGCTTCTCCATGAAGGCGCGCATCGCCTCCCGGGAGTCGTTGCTCGCGCCGGTTCGCATGTGGCGTTCCGTCTCGAGTTCGATGTATTCGCGCAGCGGCATGTTTTCGGCGTTGATGAAATTGCGCTTCATCTCGCCGATCGCCAGCGGCGCCAACTTCGACAGGCGTTCGGCTATCGCCCGCACATCGTCGCGAAACGTCTCGTCCGGGAAGGTCTTGAGAACCAGGCCCATGCGCTCCGCCTCCTCGGCGCCGAATTTCTCCGACATGAAGAACAGTTCCCGCGCCTTGGTCCCCCCGACAATCCGGGGCAGGAGCCACGGCCCCCCCATGTCGCCGGATATTCCGACGCCGAGAAACGCGGAATTGAACATCGCCCGCTCGCTCGCGTAGCGCAGGTCACAGGCGCAAGCCCAACCGAGGCCCGCACCGGCGCAGGCGCCGTTGATCGCGGCGATGGTGATTTTCGGCATCTCGTGAAGCAGCGTGGTGGTGTGGAAGTACTCCTTCTTGTTCGGCTCCTGCGGTTCGCCGCTGGTCGAGGCCCGGAGGTCCGCGCCCGGACAGAACGCGCGGCCGGCGCCCGTGAAGATGACCACGCGGACGCGCTCGTCCACCGCCACTTCGCGCATGCAGGCGTGCAGTTCCCGGTTGAGCGTCCCGGTGATGCCATTGAGGCTCTCGGGCCGGTTGAGCGTAACGGTGGCGAGGTTGCCGTCGATTTCACAAAGGACGGTTTCGTAGTCGGACATGGTTGCTACCTGGTGCGAATGTATCGCGGAATCCTAACCCGCATATCGATCGAGAATCGACCTGACCAGAGCTTCAAGGCTGCAACCGCTCGATTCGGCCTGCTTGCGAAGTCGTTCCTTGGACTCGGCAGAAAGGTTGCGAATGGTGATGCTTGGCATTGGAGTCGCTCGTAATCAATCAGCCTTGTGTAGGATTACGTGCAATCACTTTGCTCGCAAGTTGCACCCCGAAAGGGCAGCGCGTACTAATGCACGCAACCGCGAGCGGAGGCCTCGAATATCGTCTCGACGACGCCGTTGCGCGCGCCGACGTAGCGGTCCCAGCGATTCATCGTGACGTCCTGCTGGTGCGTGAGCAGGAAAAAGTGCGCGCCGATTTCCATGGGCAGGACGTCTTCGCTGGACAGGACGATGCCGTGGTGGTCGATCCGGGCCACCGTGACGCCCTCGAATCCTTCCAGGGTGGGCGGGCCATTGGGCGCGCCGATGGCGTCGATGGGCACGTCGCCAACGGCCGTGTGGGCGTCCGGGCGCGCGTAGACGCGGCCCATGATCCTGGCGGCGAGGCGAAACTCCCGCATGTAGGCGTAGGGGACCTCCATGACGGCATAGGTTCCGCCCTCGATCTCGGTGACCTCCGGATACGTCGCCGCCACGTCGTAGGTCCACGACTCCCCGGTCGAGACGACACCGACCGGAATGCCCGCCGCCTCGATCGCCTTCTTTGCCTCCAGCACGCGCTCGATGGAACGCCCCCCCTCGGCAAACCGCTGATCCCGGCTCGGCGCGCGAACCGACGGCACCTGGTGGCTCATGACGCCCCGAAATCGCAAGTTCGGCATCGCGGATGCGATGCGCGCCAAGGCGACCGCGCGCTCGATCGACCGCACTCCGGCCCGTTTCATGACGGTATCGATTTCGATCACCACGCCGAGCGTCGCGCCCACCGCGCGGGCACCCGCGGCGAGCCGTTCGATATGCGTCTCGGCGTCGACGGCGACCGTGGTTTCGACCCGCTGGGCAAGCAGGGCTAGGCGTCGGATCTTGTCCGCGCCGACCACCTGGTTGGCGATGAGCACATCGTCCGCGCCCGCGTCCGCGAACACCTCCGCCTCGGACACTTTCGCGGCGCAGACGCCGCCGACAGTGCTCCCGGCCTGCAACTGCATCGCAAGTATCCGGGGCGACTTGTGATTCTTTCCGTGGGGACGCAAGCGGATGCGCCTATCGCGGTAATGCTCGGCGATGACGCCGATGTTGTGTTCCATGGCATCCAGGTCGATCACGAGCGCTGGCGTCTCGATCTGCGCCACCGGCATCCCGATCATCAGAAGGCTCCCCGCGCGCCTACGTTCCACATCGCCTCCAGGCGGCCAGCGCGAACGCCGAACGCGAAATCGTGCAGGGAAAACGCGGTGGCGATGTCGGCCGGGACCAGTTGCAGCCAGTCGCCGATGGCGAACGGCGGTTCTTCGGGCGGGTAGAGCACGATGCCGTGCTCCGCGCTGCCGCCCGACGCCCAGAGGCGGTCGCGCGCCGGGATCGCCGGATCGCCGTGGTCGCGGCCGACGGCCTTCTGCCCGCAGTCGTGAATGGCGCGTCCCGGTTCAGGCACACTGGTGATGCGGGCCGAAACGGCGACCGCGCCTTCGAGGGCGCCGGCACCCCATAGCCGCAGGCCGTCATCGTTGGTCCGCTCGCCCGCGGTCGAGGCCACCAGGCGAATCGATCGCGCCAACGCGTCCGCGCGGCGCCTCGACGCGTCGGTCACCAGCGGCCGCAGAATTCGAATGTCGTCGAATCCGTGCGAGGCGAAGATCTCCGCCTCCGCGATGCTGCGCACCGCGATACCGAAGACCGAAGGAAGCGCCGCCTGGAGTCGCGCGATCGCCGGAGTCTTGTGCACCCAGACCTCCGCGCGCACCGGACCGGCGATGGAGGCGAAGTTCTGATCCAGCCGGTCCAGGTCCACTAGGAGAGCCGGCGTATCCAGTTCCTCAACCGGAGTTCCCGGGAATTTTTCGATGGGGCGCTGCACGATGCCCTAAAGAAGTACCGCGGCAAGGCCATCAGCCCACTCAGTCGGTCGGTCCCCGCAGCAATTCGTCACCAAAGCCGACTCACGCCGTAACGGTCGAATACCGGATCGACCGATACGACCGGCAATTCACGCAGCAACGCCTGGGCGACGAGCATTCGATCAAACGGGTCGCGGTGGGGACCGGGCAAACGCCCGGCCCGCTCAGCTTCGGCGACGCTGATCACAAGATCCCCGAAACCCTGACCCGCGATTTGGGCGGCGACATCCAAAGCCACCGCCTCGCCTCCGGGAAGTTTGCCGATACGGTATTTCGTCGCGATTTCCCAAGCGGACGCCGCGCTCACCAGAATGTCGTTGGCTTCGTCCGATATCACGTCGCGCGCCAATCCTGACAGGCGCGCGCTATCCGCAATCCACCAGAGGAATGCATGCGTGTCCAGAAGCGCTCGCACGAACTAGCGACCTTCCCAAGCCGAAAGTTCGTCCTCCGGCAGCGCGTCGAAAAAGTGCTCGGGAATCACGACTTTTCCTTTCAGCACGTCCGGTTGCCGCCTGTTGCGGGGTTTGCATCCGACGAGCCGGGCGACGGGCTCGCCCCGGCGGGCGATCACGACTTCCTCGCCGGCCTCGACCCGCGCCAGCAGCCGCGAAAGCTGGGTCTTGGCTTGATGTACATTGACGAGGAACATGGACTTTCACTCCGGCCTGGGATCAACGATCTAGCTAACACAATAGCTAGATCGCAGCCACGGTCAAGCATCGACCCCGCGTGATCGACCCCGCGTGACAAACCGTAACCGATCCCTTGTGCCAAAATCACTTCGTCGCCACCGTCTGGGACTCGCCATGGCCCGCATTGAGAGCGTCACCGCCGAATTGCTGCACGACCGGTCACTCGTCAACGTCATCGCCCGCGTGCGCGACTCCGACGGCCTCGAAGGCGTGGGCGAAGCCTGGTGGGGAATTCTCGATACCGAGCAGCCGAGCAGGACGGCATCGCCCATCATCGCCGTGATCAACGACATGCTCGCTCCCAGGCTTTCCGGACGCGACCCCGGCGCCATCGAACGTCTCTGGTTCGAGCTGTGGGACTGGGGCTATCGGTACGCGGACCAGGGCATCTATCTGATGGGGCTGTCCGGCGTGGACCTGGCGTTGTGGGATCTCAAGGGCAAGCGTCTGGGCACCAGCCTCACGGCGCTTCTCGGCGGACCGGTGAGCGACGGCATCCCCGGCTACGCGAGCTTTCCGCCATTGCGGGAACCCGACCTCCTCGTCGCCGAAACCGCGCGCGCCATGGAGGCGGGATTCACGGCCGTCAAGCTGCACGAGATAGACCCCGAACTGACCGCCCAGCTGCGAGACGAGTTCGGGGATGATCTCAAGATCATGGTCGACGTCAATGGACAGTTCGATCCGTTGGAGGCGATCGCCGTGGGCGGGCGACTGAGCGAGTTGGGGGTCACCTGGTTCGAAGAGCCCGTGCGGCCCATGCGCGACCACGCCGCGATCGCCCGCGTGGGCGCATCCATCGAGTGTGACCTGGCCGGCGGCGAGAACGAATACACCCTGGAGGACTTCGATCGCCTGCTCGCCACCGGCGCGCTCGCCTACCTGCAACCCGAGATCACGAAGATCGGCGGCCTGACCGCCGCGCGCCGCGTCAGCACCCTGGCGGAGCTGTACAACGTGGCGCTGTGCCCGCACAACTTCCGTCTCGGTCCCTCGCTGTACGCATCGGTGCAGTGGGCGTTCACATCGCCCGTATCGAAATGGCTCGAGATCCCCTGGATGCCCTCCGGCCAGGAGTTCTCGTTCGCCGCGGACCTGCCCCCGATGCGTGACGGCCTGGTGCTGCCGCTGGCGGGACCCGGTCTTGGCTGCGGGTGAGCCGAGCGCGGCCTATGCGCCGCTCCGAGAGCGGTCCGCTTCCGGCCGGACCCAGGCCAATGCCGCGATGGCGAGCGCGATGGCCGGGACCGACATGCCGAGCACGGCGTTCCAGCCGAATAGCTGCATGACCACTCCGGCGCCGAGCGAGCCCGCGGCCGAGGTTCCGAATACCGCAGCATCGTTCACCGCCTGGGCGCGGAACCGCTCTTCCGGTCGGTGAGTGGTTCCTAGGAGGGTAGTGCCGCCGACATAGAGGAAGTTCCAGCCCACGCCGAGGGCGACCATCGATGCGCCGTAGTGCATGACCTCCCGGCCCGCGAAGCCGACGATGACGGTGAGGGATAGCACGCCGGCCCCGACCAGCATCACCCGGCGAGCGCCGACACGCCCGATGAAATAGCCCGTGACCAGCGAGGGGGCATACATCGCCAGCACATGGGCCTGGATGACCGCCGCCGTGCGCGCAAGGGAGTGGCCGTCGATGACGTGCATGGAGAGCGGCGCGGCGGTCATGGTGAACGTCATCACTCCGTAGCCCACCACGCCGCCGAGAACGGCGACGACGAAGACCCTGTCGCGCGCGATCGCGACGACTCCCCGAGCATTCTCCGCTGCCGCGGAAGGCGACCGATGGACGTGTTCTTCCAGCCTCATCAGCAACCCGCCGATGCACACATAGCATGCCGCGACCGCAGCGAATGTTCCGGCGAACCGCGCTCCCTCCACCCAGTACTCGCCGCGCGCGGCAAGCTCCGGACCCAGCGCCGCGCCGACCAGGGAACCTGCAAGCGTGATCGACACCGCCCACCCCGCCGACGTCGGGGCAACGCTCTCGGTCGCCGCGAAACGGTATTGGTGCGCGAAGGCGTTCGCGACGCCCACAAGCAGTGCAGCGCCGCAGAACAGGACGAAACTCCCGGCGATCATCGCGCCCAGTGCGCACAAGGTCCCGATACAACCCATGCCCGCGCCAAGCGCGAACCCGCGGGGCCGACCGATCCTCGACATCGTCCAGGCTGCGAATACCGTCGCAAGGGCGGTACCGACGACGAGCAGCGACATGGGCAGCGTCGCAAGGGCGGGCACCGGCGCCATGTCGTACCCAACGATTCCGCCCAAGGTGATGAGGGCCACGGTTCCCGTCACCGACCCGGCCTGCGCCGTTGCCAGGATCGCGACGTTCGCGTTGAGACCTTCGGTAAGACGCAAACGCGACTACCAGGGCAACCGGTCCAGGTCGACGTTGCCGCCGGACAGGACAATACCGACACGCTTTTCGCGCACGTCGATCCCGTTCTCGACGAGCGCGGCCAGGGGAACGGCCGCCGACGGCTCCACGACGATCTTCATCCGCTCCCAAATGAGACGCATGGCGCGGATGATCGCCGTTTCGCCGACAGTCACGATGTCGTCCACGAAATGCTGGATCAGGTCGAAGTTCCGCGCGCCAAGCGAGGTCAGCAGGCCGTCGGCCACGGTCTTCGGCGCGACCGATGGCAAGCGCTTCCCGGCAAGAAACGAGCGGTAGGCATCGTCCGCGCCTTCCGGTTCGACCGCGACCATGCGAGTCGTCGGCGCGCGCGACTTGACCGTCAGCGCCGTACCCGCGGTCAGTCCACCGCCCCCGATGGGCGTCAGGACCAGGTCGAGATCCGGCACGGAGTCGATGAGTTCCAGCGCCGCGGTCCCCTGCCCCGCGATAACGCGGGCGTCGTCATAAGGATGAATGATCGTGGTTTTGGTACCGGACACAACGCTTTCGAGCGTTGCTTCCCGGTCAGCAAGCGTTGGCGGGCAGAAATCTATCCTGGCGCCGTACCCCGACACCGCAGCTTTCTTCACGTCCGGAGCGTCGTCCGGCATCACTACGCGGCAGGGAATGCCGCGCATCCGCGCGGCAAGCGCCAGCGCGGCGCCGTGATTGCCCGACGAATGCGTAGCGACGCCGAGCGCAGCATCGCATTCGGCGAGCGAAAACACGGCGTTGCAGGCACCCCGGAACTTGAACGCCCCGGTCTTTTGGAAGTTCTCGCACTTGAAGAAGAGCCGCCCCCCGAACATGCGATCCAGCGTCGAGGAAGCGAGTACGGGCGTGCGGGTGGCGAGGCCTCGAATGCGGGTGGCCGCATCCATCACATCGCGCACGGAAGACCGTTCCCCGAGCCCGCTAGATTGGTGGTTTTCCATCCGCATTCAGGCCCCATTCGAATGGGTAACCGAGATCAGCCCTTTGTTCGATGTTTCCCGAGTGTTACAGACGTGCATTTTGTGTCAACATTCAGGCCGTCTTCTGGGGGGAGGGCAGCCGACTTGTCGCGGCCATTGCCGCGATTTCTGGACGCACCCTTTCGGGATTCATTGAAATAGGAGTAACGAAATAAACATATGTTTGCATCGTTCCTCGGTGCATTCCTGGGGGGCGTACTGCTGCTGACCACCGCGCCGGCCCGTGCGGCCGAAGGGATAGCCGAGATTGCGGACGACCCCGCGCTGGAGACCGTCGTCGTCACCGGATCGCGAATCGCGTATTCGCCGACCGACGGACCTCAGCCGCTCACGGTCGTCACCCGGGACGACATCGAAGCCTCGGGGCTGCTTTCTATCGGCGACCTGATTCAACGCCTGCCCATGCAGGGTTCGGGCGTCAACCGGACCTACAACAACGGCGGCGACGGATCCATTCGCGTCGAACTGCGCGCCCTCGGTTCCGCCCGCACACTGGTCCTTGTCAACGGCAAGCGATGGGTCGCATCCGGCGAAGGCGCCAACTCATCCATCGACCTGAACACCATTCCCATGTCTGCGATCGAGCGCCTCGAAGTACTGAAGGACGGCGCCTCCGCGGTCTATGGCTCGGACGCCATCGCCGGCGTTGTCAACATCATTCTGCGCAAGAACGTCGAGGGCATCGAGTTCTCCCACCAAAGCGGCGGCTTTACGGCGAGCGGAGGCGGCGAGGAACAGACATGGAGCGTCCTCGGCGGGACCGAAGGGGATCGCGCTCGGTTGACTATCGGCGCCAGCCTCACGATGATCGACTTCCTGTCGAACGCGGATCGGCCGCAGACTGCCAAGAGGCCTGACGACGGCGGAAGCTCCGGCACGCCACAGGGCCGGTTCGCCTACCGCGGGGTGGTTGGCGGTTTCTCCAACTTCACGCTGCGCGAAGGCGAGGCGGGGACGGATCCGAGCCACTTCCGCGAGTGGACCAGCCCCGACGACCGGTTCAACTACAACCCGGACAACTATATTCAGACGCCGAACGAACGGCGCAACATCTTCCTGAACGGCTCCTACGCGCTTACGGACAATATCTCGTTCCTGTTCGACGCGCTGTACCAGAACCGGCTCTCGGATCAGCTATTGGCGCCGACGCCCCTGTTCTGGGGCTGGTGGGGCGCCGACCAGTCCATTGACGCAACCAACATCTACAACCCGTTCGGCGTGACTTTCTGCGGTCCCGCGACCGCCACCAACAACATTGGCGTCCCGTGCGGCGAACTTGAAGAACCGGTCGCCTACGGCTGGTTCGGACGGCGCATGGTGGAAGCGGGCAACCGCAATTTCCTGCAGGACATCGAGACCTTCCGGGGCGGCTTCGGCTTCGAGGGCGGTCTGGGCGACCGCTGGAACTGGGAACTCTATTGGTCCTGGGCCCAGAACAAGGCGTCCGTCACGACCGAAGGACTGCTCAATACCGACGCCATCCGCAAGGCCCTGGGTCCCGCCGCGAGCTGTACCGGGGACTGCGTACCGCTGAATATCTTCGGTGGCCAGGGAACGGATGCGGCATACGATGGCGATGGCCGCTGGAGCGGATCGGGATCCATGACGGAAGCAATGCTGAACTACATCAGCTTCACCGCGCACGACAACGGCGGCAACGACATGAAGAACCTCAACGTTCAGGTCACGGGCACAGCGTTCGATCTGCCCGCCGGACCGATCGGCGCCGCGTTCGGCTACGAATATCGAGAGGAGTCCGGCTTCACGTCACCCGACGCCCTGATCGTCACGGGCGCGACTTCCGGCAACGCCTCGCAGCCGACCAACGGCAGCTACGATGTCGCCGAGGTCTTCGCCGAGATCGGTATCCCCCTCCTCTCTGGAGCACCGCTCGCCGAGTCTCTCGACATCAACATCGCGGTCCGCCACTCCGACTACTCGTCCTTCGGCCGAACCACGAAGGGCAAGTACAACATCATGTGGCGTCCGCACAACGATTTCCTCCTCCGCGTGACGGTCTCGGACGGCTTCCGGGCGCCGTCGATCCCGGAACTCTTCTTCGGACAGTCGGACAGCTACCCGGAGTTGCAGGATCCCTGCGATGTCAACTCGCCCAACTTCACGGGCAGCGGCAACATGCAGACCAATGCGAATTGCGTGGCCCACGGCGTTCCGGACGGGTTCACCCAGCCCAATTCGCAGATCCGCATCACAGTTGGCGGCAATCCGGAACTACAGCCTGAAGAGTCCGAGAACTTCAGCTTCGGCTTGGTCTATCAACCCGGGTGGCTTGAGGGCTTCCAGGCCGAACTGGACTGGTTCGACATCGAGATTTCCAACACGATCTCCACGATCGGCGACCAGAACATCCTGGAACAGTGCTATAGCGACACGCCCCAATACTGCGAGCACCTCGATCGGGCCCGCGGCGGCATCATCACGGATCTCCGTGACCTCAATACGAACGTGGGTGCGCTGGCCGTATCGGGGGTCGACATGGCTCTCTCGTGGAATGGCATCGATACCGATTGGGGAATCTTTGACCTCGGATGGGACATGACCCGCTACGATGACTGGGAGAGTACCGACGCGCTCGGCACGCGTTTCCTTGAAGCCGGATACGTGTTCGGCAGCTCGCGCAACAACAACGTCGATCTGCGTTCGACGGCCCATGTCGCCTGGACTCGGGGGCCGTGGTCCGCACGCTGGTCCTGGCAGTACATCGCCGAAGGCAAGGGTGTCGCCAACACCTCGCCGAGCTACAACGTCGACGGCCGGTTCCACTCCGGTGACGAGGTGCGCGTTCTGGACGCGACGCTTTACAACGATATCGTCGCTTCCTACCTGTGGGAGCGGAACGTTTTCAACGTTACGGTGGCAGCGGGCGTCGACAACCTGTTCGATCAGGAGCCGCCGTACTTCCCAGAGTCGTTCGCGAACGATTTCGATCCGGATTATCGGGCGTGGGGCAGCCGTTTCTGGTACGCGCGGGTCAAGGTTTACTTCAACTAGGAAACCGGGCCGAGTCCGCGTCGCAACGCCGCCAGCCCGCGGTGGCGTTGCGACGGTCGGGGCGCCCCACCCGAATCCGCGCCGCGAGCAACGGCGGCGCGACCGGCTTGCAGATGCTGGGGAAACGCTCATGATCGGAGCCGTATGAAGACATTGGTCATTGCCGACATCCACGGAAACGCCGAAGCCCTGTCGGCGGTTCTCGAGAAGGAGCGCGACGCCGACTCGACGGTATTTCTTGGGGATGCGGTTTCGCCGGGTCCGCAGCCGAACGAGACCCTGGCGCTGCTGCAAGGATTGTCCGGCATTTCCATCGCGGGCAATCACGACGTGGAGATGCTGCAGCGCGAAAGCCTCGCCAACTGGCCCTCACCGTGGCTGGCCATGTACGACTGGATTTTCGATGTCTTCGATCCCGCCGGCTACGCGTACCTGCGCGACATGCGGCCGGGCGGAGAGTACGAGGTGGACGGGATCGGAATGTGCCTGCAACACGGCACAGTCCCCGGAAACGTGCGCCACGTCGTGCCGGATACGCCCGACGAAGACATGGTTCGACTATCGCGGGGCAGCGATTGCCCGTACGTGCTCTTCGGCCATTCGCACATCCAGTTCAGACGCACCGTCGGGGGACAGGAGTTCATCAACCCCGGCAGCGTGGGGCAGAATCGCTGCGGCAAGTTGTTGGCCTGCTACGGCGTCTTCGAAGACGGCGCATTCGACCACCGCCACGTCGAATTCGATCCGGGACCATGGCTCGAAGCCATGGACCGGATCACCACGCTCGACGCCTTTCCGGACTTTCGCGAGGATCTCAAGCGGCGTTTGCTACGAGGCTACGGTATCGGCGAGCGGGAACCGTGGACGCGGTACGCGCGGCAAGGTTACTTCTGACGGGGTTCCCGACCGCGCTTTCCCGGGGTTGACCGATGCCGGCTTCTCCCGATTTAGCTCGGTTGACTCATATTGAATGAGTAAAATACACTCATTCATATGACCAAAAGACTCCAAGTGCTCTTCGACGACGACGAGTATCGGGACATCCAGCGTACGGCTCGGGAATGTCGCATGACCGTGGCCGAATGGGTCCGTCAAACTCTGCGGAGGGATCGTCTCCACCGTCATCGAGCCACGAATACCAAGCTGAAGGCGGTTGCGGACGCCGCGCGGCACCGTTTCCCCACCGCCGATATCGATGTCATGCTTCGCGAAATCGAACGCGGCTATTTCGCCGAATGATCTTTATCGACTCCAATGTACCGATGTACCTGGTCGGCGCAGAGCATCCAAACAAGGATCGGGTGAAAAAGTTGCTCGATCAATTGATTGAAGACAAGGAGCGGTTCGTAACCGATGTCGAGGTATATCAGGAGATTCTGCATCGCTATACCGCCATTCGCCGGCCGGATGCGATCGACGCCGCATTTGCGAGCCTGGATGCGATCGCGGATGAAACCGTGACTTTCCGGATGTCGGAGATACGGGCCGCGCGCGAACTGATCGGGTCCGTGGAAGGCATCTCCGCGCGGGACGCGTTGCACGTCGCGATCATGCGAAGCGCCGGCGTCAGCCGCATCCTGAGCATGGACCGCGGCTTCGATGCTTGTCCTGGTATCGAACGCCTGAGCTGAAGGCTCTCATTCGAGGGGTGCCCCTCCTCGCGCTCCCCGGCTGAAGGCTCTTCTTGCGAGGGGTGCCCCCCTCGCGCTCCCCGGCTGAAGGCTCTTCTTGCGAGGGGTGCCCCCTCGCGCTCCCGGCTGAAGGCTCCGTGCCCCTTTCCCCACGGCTACCGGCGTCAGGTCTTCTCGTCGAGCAGTTGACGATACGTCCGCAAATGGCGTAGCGAGGAAACCTCGTCGCCACGCAATTCGAATATCCGCGCCAGGTTGTAGTGGGCATCGGGCACGCCCGGCGCGCGGTGGTAATACTCCGCCGCCGTGGACAACTCGTCCAGTTCATCGAAGACCGTGCCCGTGTTGTAGACCGCGAGTTCGTGTCCGGGGGTGGCATCGAGCGCCAGACGATAGTGGCGTTTGGCCCGTTTCAGATCGCCTTCCAATTGGAACAGCCGACCGAGGTTGACATGCGCGTCCGCATTTTCCGGATTGAGAGCGATGGCGCGGGCGTACGCTTCCTTCGCTTTCGGCACGTCGGCGTCCTCGTAGTCCAGCCCCAGGTTGTACCACTCGTGGCTGCCCAACTCCTCCATGTCGCTGAAATCGTCCAGCTCGCGATCGGCGATGCGAGCGACTTCGCCCGATGCCTCGGCCGATACGGGCGCGCCGAAGTCGAGATGGCCCTGCCCCGATTCCGCGTCCCATAGTTCCTTTGCGTCCCGGACCACCACATCCTTGCCGTCGGCGAAGATGCGCAGGGAAGCGAGCGGCGTCGCTTCGGGAAGCCTGCCCTTGAGTTTGGTGAGCGCGGAAATCGCCTTGCGCGAGGGGACCTTGTCGTCCAACAGTCCCTTCGCCGTGCGCAACAGCACGACGTCCTGAAAAGAGAATCGGTACTCGCGCCGGCCTCCCCGCTTCGGTTCGACAATCCCTCGCTTGACGTACTGTCGCACCTGGTCGTGGCTGAGCCCAATCAACCCCGCCACCTCGACCGTGGTGTAGCCGACCGCGGGCCTATCATTGTCCACTTCTGCCATCCGCTAGGGCCGTTTCAGGTCCTACGCCTTCGCGCGCCGCCTTGTCTTCGCTTCGCCTCGCCTGTTTCCAGCAACCCCCGCATTGGCCGCAGCGGTCTTCCGGCGCGCCGCGCGCTTCGCCGGTTTGGGGTCGCCGCCAGCACTGACGGATGCCTTCAGCGCTTCCATCAAGTCGATAATCTTCGCTTCCGGGCGTTCTTCGGGCGCGACCGACACTTCCTTGCCCTCGACCTTTCGCTGGATCAATTCCAGCATGTGCGCGCGGACGGCGTCTTCGAACTTGTCCGGTTCGAACGTCTCGCTGGTGCGTTGTTCAATGATCTGAACGGCGAGATCCAACTCTCCATCGGCGACTTCGACCGACTCCAGGGGAACGTCGTCGAAGGTGCGCAGTTCCTCCTGGTACTTGAGCTGTTCGAGCACCAGTCCGTCCTCCATGGGACGCACCAGCACCAGGTGACCGCGGCCCCGCTTGGCGAAATTGGCCAACGCGGCGCGGCCGGTCTTCTGCAACGCCTGCTTCAACAGGTGATAGGAGCGCGCCGCGCCGGTATCGGGACCCAGGTAGTACACGTGATCGACGTAGATGCGCTCGACGTCGGCCAGCGGTATGAATTCGGCGATCTCGATGGCATTGGTCGCCTCCACGTGGAGTGCCTGCAACTCGTCCGCGGTGAACGTCACATATTGGCCCTTGGTGAACTCATACCCCTGGACGAGTTCGTTTCGCTGAACTACCTCGCCATCGGTCGCGCGGATATACTGCTGCCTGACTCGCGACACCTGCGTGCCGTCGTCGCTCAGGTAGTTGAAACGGATGGTCCTGGTGGAATCCACGGTCGAATACAACTTGACCGGGATGGAGACCAGACCGAAGGAAATGGTGGCAGAACCAATGGGACGCGCGGCCATGTGACGCACTCCACAATGTTTCGGAGACTATAGCGCAGCTCTCATATGCCCTCAACACGGGACAATCTCGCCAGTTACCGACGCAAACGCACTGCCGGTTCAACGCCTGAACCCTTCGCCGACCGAGTCGCCCGCGCCCCGGCCGCGGGCTCGTGCCGATCATTTGTCGTGCAGCAGCATCAGGCCACCCGTCTGCACTGGGACTTCCGATTGGAGGTGGACGGGTCCCTGCGCTCCTGGGCAGTACCGAAAGGTCCTTCCTTCGATCCAGAGGACAAACGGTTCGCCGCGCTGGTGGAGGACCACCCGCTCGACTATGCGGACTTCGAGGGCAGCATCCCCGAAGGCAACTACGGCGCCGGCCACGTCATCGTCTGGGATTGCGGCACCTATATCGAGCTGATGCCGTTCGAGGAGGGCTTCGAGGAAGGCAAGCTGCTGTTCGAACTGCGCGGCCACAAGCTGCGCGGCCGGTGGACCCTCGTGCGCATGAAGGGCAACCGGGGCGCGGCAAGCGGACAGGGCACGGCGAAGGAATGGCTGCTGATCAAGGAGCGGGACCAGTGGGCGGGGGCGGCGGCGCCCAACGACGATTCCGTTTACTCAGGCCTGACCCTGGCGGACATGTCGGATCCGGGGAGGTTGTCCAAGCGGCTTGCCCGTAGACTGAGCCGAATCGACCCGCGCCCTCCGAAATCCGGCGCATCGCAGATCCGGCCGATGCTGGCGCGCCCGGGCGAGGCTTTCGACCGGGAAGGCTGGATATTCGAGATCAAATACGACGGCTACCGGCTTCTGGTCGAAAAGTCCAAAGGTGAAGTGACGCTCCGGTCGCGCAATGGCGGAGATCTCACCGAGAGCTTCCCGGAAATAGCCAAGTCCGCAATGCGGCTGCCCTATGCGCAGTTCGTCATCGACGGCGAGGCGGTGGTGCTCGACGAACGCGGCGTGCCAAGCTTCTCGCTCCTGCAACGCCGCCTTGGCGGAGCATCCCCCGATGCCGACCCCGCCAGGGATTGGCCCGTCGTCCACTACGCGTTCGACCTGCCGCAAGCGCTCGAACGCGACCTCCGCGACGTACCCCTGGTCAAGCGCAAGGATTTGCTGCGGGCGATGCTGCCGTCCGCCGGTCCCGTTCGCTACTCCGACCACATCGACCGGTTCGGCGTCGACGCCTACCGCTCGATGCGCGAGATCGGCCTCGAGGGAATTGTGGGCAAGCGCGCCGACAGCCCCTACAGGAGCGGCCGGTCCCACGACTGGATCAAGGTGCGAGGCGTGCGAACCGGCGACTTCGTCATCGCCGGCTGGATACCGAACAAATCCAACCCGCGCGATGTCGGCGCGCTGGCCCTGGCGGAGTTCCGAAACGGCCGTCTGACTTTCTGCGGAAGGCTCGGATCCGGCTTGAGCGGAGCCGCCCGGGAGACGCTCATGCGCCGGCTTCAGGCCCTCGGCCAGGGCGACGCGCTCGACGATGATCCCGACATACGTTGGGTCCAACCCGTGCTGGTCTGCGAAGCGGCGTACAAGGAGTACACCCTCGACGGTCGCTTGCGCCAGCCGACGTTTAACCGGCTTCGGGACGACAAGCCGCCGCGCGAGTGCATCGGTTGCCACGACGATCCGATTCCCGCACGTGCGCAGCCTCTCCCCCGACGGGACGTGATCGTCACCAATCCGGACAAGGTGTTCTTTCCCGAGAAAGGACTCACGAAGAACGACCTCGTGCGCTACTACGAACGCGTGGCGCAGTGGATGCTGCCCTACCTGCGCAATCGACCGCTGGTTCTCACGCGGTTCCCGGACGGGATCTACGGCAAGTCGTTCTACCAACGGGACGCGCCCGACTTTGCCCCCGACTGGGTCAAGCGAACATCGTTGTGGACGCAGACCGAGGATCGCGACATCAACTACTTCATGGTGGACGATGTTCCGGCGCTCAAGTATCTCGCCAATATGGGCGCCATACCGATTCACGTATGGCATAGCCGCATCGACAGCCTGGAACGGCCGGACTGGTGCGTGCTGGATCTCGACCCGAAGGAAGCGCCGTTCGAGGATGTCATCGAAGTCGCCAAGGAAATTCGCGACCTGCTGGAGGAGATCGGGTTGCCGGGCCATCTCAAGACCAGCGGGGCCAGCGGCCTGCACATCCTGCTACCCATGGCGCGGCGCCTTACGCACGATCAGTCCCGGTCCTTCGCGGAACTGCTAGCCCGCGTCATCGTCTCGCGACGGCCCGACATATGCACCGTCGCGCGCGCCGTCCGCAAACGCAGCAGAAAGGTCTATATCGACTACATGCAGAACCGACATGGCCAGCTCATCGCCGCTCCATTTTCCGCCCGTGCCGAAGCCGCCGCTTCCGTGTCGATGCCGGTCAAGTGGTCGGAACTCAACGGCCGGCTCCGCAATGCCAACCACCACATCGAAAACGCGCTCCGGCGACTGAAACGGGCGGGTGATCCGATGCGCGGTCTGCTGACGGACGAACCCGACCTGGAGCGATCCCTGGCGCGGCTCGCCGGGCTGGTGGGATAGTCGGGTCCAGCCGGGATTCCGCGAGGATCGGCCTCGGTAGTTGCGGGTCAAGCTTCCGCGGTGGTCGCTGCGTCGCTGGGCGGCTTGACCAAGCAACACAAGTAAGGCTATTTTTTGTGTGGATGTTTGTGTGAGAAATAACACATGGCGACCAATCTATCGATAGATCCGTCGCTGCTCGACAGAGCGCTGGAAATCGGCGGCGAAAAGACCAAAAAGGCAACCGTCAACCGCGCATTGCGGGAGTTCGTCGCGAGGCGGGAGCAAGAGCGCATATTGGAGCTTTTCGGGAAGCTCGACTGGGATGAGGAATTTGAATACAAGCGCGACCGGCGCCGCAGGTGA
Organism: uncultured Pseudomonadales bacterium; assembly: GCA_964518405.1. GTDB lineage: Bacteria > Pseudomonadota > Gammaproteobacteria > Pseudomonadales > Azotimanducaceae > VXNE01. The sequence continues at coordinate 73,284 of CAZFGB010000073.1, forward strand.
CGTTGTTTGTGGATACCAGCGTATGGTCGCTGGCGTTGAGGCGGGATTCCTCGCCCGAAGGACCGGAGGTGGGGCGTCTGGGCGAGGCCTTGAGCGGGGGCGAGACAATTCATACGACCGGTTTGGTCCTGCAGGAGTTGTTGCAGGGCTTTCGCGGGCCGCGAGCCAGAACCCTGATCGTCGAACGATTCGCAGCGCTCGCGATGATCACTCCCGACCGGCAGGACTATGTCGCCGCCGCCGACATACGTAACGATTGTCGCCGCCATGGCATCCAGACGGGAACCATCGATGCGTTGCTCGCCGAGATCTGCATTCGGCACGGGTTGGTCATGTTGTCCACCGACCAGGACTTCAGGCACATGGCCGCGCGGACGAAGCTCGTGCTCTGGTCCGTTCCTTGAAAGCATCCGACGCGGGCTCCGCAGGCAGGCTGCGGGGGTGAAACGCGGGGCGCGCCTTCGGCCCCCGCGGGTTTCGCTCCCGCCCAAGCCCACTTGTCTCGCCACACCCAAGGCCTGTTTCGCCGATCCCGCCCCGTGCGCCTTGATCGGCGCTACGCGCCGTTCTGCGGCGCGGTCTGCCGGCCGACCTCCTTCGCAAGCCCCGCGTCCGCCAGGTCTCGCCACAGGGCGTCGGGAATGTCGCGCGCCAGGAGATCGAGGTTGGTTTCCACTTCTTCGACGGCCGAGACCCCCGGAATCACCGCCGCCACCGCAGCGTGACGAAGGGGGTACTGCAGCGCCGCCGCGCGAGGGTCCACCCCATGCGATTCGCACATGCGCCGGATTGACTGGGCTCTCTGCCACAGGTGGTCCGGCGCCGGCTTGTAGTCGTAGGTCGCCTGCCGCCGATCATCGGTAGCGAGAATCCCCGAGTTGTAGGGTCCGCCGATGATGATGGAGACCTTTCTCTCAAGACACTTCGGCAGGAACGCGTCCAGAGGGTCCTGTTCGAGCAGGGTGAAACGGCCTGCGAGCAGGAAACAATCGACATCCATCATGTCCAACACGCGGTTGCAAACCTGCCACTCGTTGACGCCGAGGCCAATGGCGCGAACGACGCCCTGCTCCCGCAACTCCCGCAACGCGGGCAGCACTCCATTTCGGGCGGCGTCGAATATGCCGGGCTGCGCGTCGCCGTGGGTCCAGGTATCGATATCGTGGCACAGCAGGATGTCGATGCGGTCGAGGCCCAGCCGCTCGAGACTCGACTCCATCGAGCGCTTCGCCGCGTCGAAGGAGTAGTCGTAGCGTATGGCGAAGGGCTCGCGGTCGCGCGAGCGGGCGACACGCTCGCCTTCTTCTTTCGGCACGAGCAGACGCCCGACCTTGGTCGACAGGACGAATGCGTCCCGGGGCAACTCGCGCAGCACGCGGCCGACGCGTCTCTCGCTCAGGCCGTGCCCGTAAAGCGGCGCGGTGTCGAAATATCGAACACCGCCATCCCACGCGCGGAGCATGACGGCGGCGGCCTCTTGTTCCGCAAGGAGGTCGCCAACCAGGCCGAGCGGCGCCCCACCGAACCCGAGTTCCGTCACCGCAATATCGGTCTCACCGATGTTTCGCGTCCTGATCATTGCCTTCTCATATCACTCGGCCGGCGAAAGCCAGGACACGCTGCAACGCGCATCCCGGTACGCGCTTCAGCGCGCATTCAGCGCTGCTTCGATAAAGGTGATCTGCTCCTCGGTGACGGATCCATCGGCGGCGCCAATCCCGCGCAGGAACAGCGCGGCGGCAATGACGGCGGGGCGCCTGCCCGCTCACGAGCCGGGACCCGGGCCGCCCCCCCGCGCGGCGCGCAGGCCCTCGACCTGCACCTCATCGATCTTCTCGAACTTGCCCAGCGTGCAAGTCATGGACTCGGGGAATCCGGACCGGGGCTGGCCGCGAAAGCGGTCATGCTCGCAGACCCGGCTGCCGTGCGACTCGACGGTTGGGATCGAGTCCCACCTCAAACCGCGGCAGGGTCGGGCCAAGCGGTTGAGCCAAATGCCCCTGCGTCCCCGAAACAGCAGGGTGCTGTCGTCAAGAATCTCCACCCCGTCGTAGGTGTTGGTGGCAATGCAATGCCTGCTGGTGCGATATGCATCCTCATCCAGCGGATTGGCGAGGATTGTTTCGACATCCAGCGGCGTTTCGTCCTCTTCCTGTTCGTTGTCGGCGGCGACGGACGAAGGCGAAGCCAAGCCGAGAGCGAGCATTCCTGCTGTCAGCATCACACGGCGCATACCACCTCCGCATAGTCCTGTTTGGACATGCCCCCACGACCGTCGCCTGTCGGCGCCGCCCGCGGCCCGGCCCAACTCGCCACCCATGGAACAACCGCCAGCGGTCGCCGACGCTCCCGGAGTCGCGTGCTCCATGCGAGGGTCGAAAATAACCGTACCTGCTGCGCCCGAGTGTACCGTTTCCCGGAGCGAGCGACCACGGATAACGTGCCCGCTGCTCATGGCACCGGCGCCGATCATTTCGCGAGCGAAGCTCCGGTTCCGTAACGCTGTGCCACATGCGCGAGAAAGGCCTCCGTGCCGAGCGGGGCGCCTGTCGCCTCTTCAAGTATCTGCATGGTGGCTTTCGCGCTTGCCTGCCCGTGCACGTTGTCTCTGAGCCAACCCACCAGCGGATCGAAATCTCCTTGGCCGATCCCGTCGGCGACACCCGCCGCGCGCGCGGAGGCGAACAACTGCGCCGCCGTGAGGGCGCCGAGGGTGTAGGTAGGGAAGTACCCGATCAGGCCGGCGAACCAATGTACGTCCTGCATGCAGCCGTCGCGATAGTTTCCAGCGGTTGAGCGGCCCAGGTATTCCGTCATCTTGGCGTCCCAGGCGTCCGGGACATCCGCAACGCCCATGGCGCCGGCGATGAGATCCTGTTCAAGTTCGTAACGCAGAATGACGTGCAGCGGATATGTGACTTCGTCGGCGTCCACCCGGATGAAGCCGCGTTCAACACGGGTCGCCGCGCGGTGCAGGTTCTCCGCGGTCCATGCCGGGTCATTGTCGTCGCGACCCAGCGACGCGCGCACGATAGGGGCCGCGAACTGCAGGAATTCGAGGCTCCGGCACACCTGCATCTCCATGAAGAGCGACTGACTCTCGTGCAACGCCATGCCGCCCGAACTTCCCACGGGCTGACGGCGCCAATCGATGGGCAATCCCTGTTCGTACATCGCGTGACCGGTCTCGTGCAGAACGGCGAACATCGATTCGAGAAACGCTTGGCGGTTATAGCGGGTCGTGATCCGCGTATCGTCCGGGTCACCCCCGCAAAACGGGTGGTGGCTGGTATCCAGGCGGCCCCGTTCGAAATCGAATCCCAATCGCCGCATCAGGTTCCGCGCCAACGCCGCCTGCTGCGCGTCGGCGAACGGTCCCGTCATCGGCAATGGCTGCCGCTGCGCGCCGAGCGCCGCGTCGATCGCCGCCGGCAACGAGCCTTTCAACTGATCGAAGATCGGGTCGATCACCGACCGGCGCATTTGCGGTTCGAATCCATCCATGAGCGCATCGTAGGGGTCCATTCCCAGGGCGGACCCCAAGCGCTCGGCCCGCCGCCGACTGAGTTCAACGACCCGGCTCAACGGTTCCACCATGGCATCCCATGCATTCTCGGGCCGCGCCAGACGCCACGCCTGCTCGCAACGCGCAGTCTCGCGGCTGAACTCCACGACGAGCGATTCCGGCAGGTTCCGCGCCCGGCGCCAGATCCGCAGAATCTCGCGCACGTTGGCCCGCTCCCATTCACCGAGTTCCGACTCTTGGGCCGCGGCGTCGGCCCACTCGCCGATGCGCGCGTCGGATGTCATCGCGTGCACGACCCCCGCGAGCGTTGCCAGCGAATCCGCGCGGCTCGCGCCCCCGCCCCGGGGCATCATCACCGCTTCGTCCCACGACAGCATCGCCTGCGCGTGCTGAAGATCGCCGATCCTTGCGAACTGCCGGTGCAACGCCTGATAGCTCACGGTCCGCAACCCGTGTCAGCGCAGACGATCCACTGCACGCACAGCAGCACCGGCGACACGCGGCAGGCGGGTATAGGCGCTGGTTGATCCTGCGCCGCAATTCAGCGTCATCGCCACCGCGAGGTTGCGCGAGGGATCGCAAAACGCTCCGCTGCCGCCATATCCATAGTGGCCGAAGGCCGCAGGCGCGCGAGCGCCGATCACGAATGCGCGGTGATAGCCGAGGCGCCACTGCATCGGCACGAACAACACCTTGTCGCGACCTCGATTCTGCACCTGACCGATCATGGCTACCGCGGCCCGCGACAGCAGTCGCACCCCATCCAGTTCGCCGCCGTTCGCGATCATGGCGTACATCTTCGCCAATGACCGCGCGCCAAAGTGGCCGTTGGCGGCCGGGATCACCGCAGCCGCCACCGCATCGTCGTTCCAATCGAACGGTTGCGAAAAAGGCATCATGGAAGCCCGGAACTCGGGCAGTTCGACACCGGCAGCGGCCAGCACCGCCTCGATGCGTTCCCTTAACGCCGCGCGCCAATCGTCGGTCGGCGGACTTGGTGGCTCCACCGGCACGTCGAGCAACGTCGCCCGGCGCGCCATCGCTTCTTCCGGCATGCCTATGAACATGCCGTCGAGGTCCAGCCGCTCGATCAACTCCTCCTGCAGGACGCGCTGAAACGGGCGCTCTGCGATCGACTCGATCAATCCGCCGACGAGCCAGCCATAGGTCAATCCGTGATAGCCGTGCGAGGCGCCTGGCGCGTGCGCGGGCGCGGCGTTCGCGACCACCTGTTTCATGTGGTCCCAGTCGAGCATCTCGTCGGGGTGCCCGACCATATCCGCGATTCGATAGAGCCCGCCCTCGTGGCACAGCAACTGACGTATGGTGATGGAATCCTTGCCCTGCGCCCGAAACTCCGGCCAATGTCGGGCAACCGGGTCGTCGTAGGACGCGCGGCCCTGGTCGACCAGGATATGCAGCAGGGTCGAGGCGACGCCCTTGGTGGTCGAAAAGGACAGGCAGACAGTATCCGCGCGCCAGGGGGTTCCCTTCCCGTCCCTGGTCCCGGCCCAGAGGTCAACTACGCAACGGCCCCGGTGGTATACGCAGACCGCGACACCGCCGTGTCCCGTACGCGGAATTGCGCGCCGCAGCGAAGACGCGACATCCGCGTAGTTCGGATGGATGGTTCCTTCGAGCATGAGATCCGTTCCAATCGCCGAGCGCGAGAGTTTCCCACGGAAACCGCCGAAAGTCGCGCAGGGACATGCGGCCCCGGTGCAGCCCTCGGGGCGTACGTCCCTCCGATAGTTCTATAGGGCATAATTGGCGACGCTGACCTCCTCCCCCGCCCGACCTCCGCGCAAATGACGAAAGCACTCAATGGACTTCGCGTTGTGGACTTGTCCGACCGGCTGTCGGGCGCGTTCGCCGCGCGCCTGTTCGGGGACTTCGGCGCCGACGTAATATTGGCCGAGCCCCCGGATGGCCACCCGCTCCGTTCCGAGCCGCCATTTCTGGACCACCGTCCCGGCACCGAGCGCAGCGTCGCGCATGCGTATGCGAACTGGAACAAACGCTCGATCATCGTCGACGGCAAGGACGCTCTGGACGCCTTGATCGGATCCGCGGATGTCATCGTCACGACCCACGACATACTGGCCGATGCGCCGTTCTCGGATTCGCTCGAAAGGATGCCGGCGGATGCGGTGCACCTGTCCGTCACGGCGCACGGTCTCGAAAGTCCGCTGACCGGCCGGCCGGGAAACAACCTCACCGCCAGCGCGCGAGTCGGCTGGTCTTTCATCAATGGCTATCGGAACGAGCCTCCGTTGCGCATGCCGTTGGACCAGGCTGGTCTGGTGGGCGGCGTGACGGGCTTCATCGCCGCCGCGGCCGCCCTGCGTCGCCGCGACGCAGGGCCCGATCCGGAACGCGTCGACGTGAGCGAAGTCGAAGCGTTCGCATTGACGGTGCATCCCTGGGGCGTCGCCGCCGTATACGACGAGCAGGGCACGACCGCGGGACCGGTCGGCGGGCGGCCGCGGGGACGCCCCGGGCCGCTATGGGATCTCGCGGATGGCCGCATGGCCTTCGCGCTGGGCGACTTCCGCAACTGGACGCGGGCGATGGAGGTCATGGACCTGCCGGAAATGGGACAGCGCGAGGAACTCATACCCGACATCGGCCGGCATTCCCAAGACCTGAGGGGAGTACGCAGGGCGATGAGCCGAACCCTGCCGGGACTCGAACGCTGGCCGGTATTCCACGCGCTGGCGAAGTTGCGGTGCGTTGTCGGCGTCGTGCAGGGAGTCGACGACATCGTCGACAATGCGCAACTCAAAGCGCGCGATTTCATCGTGGAAACGCGCATTGAAGATCGAACAGTCCGCACCGCCGGCGCGCCCGCCAAGCTCCATCCGCATCCCTGGCAACTTCGCCTTCCCGCGCCCCGTCTCGACGCGCACCGTCGCGAGATCTCCATGGACGCCGCGAAGGCGAGGGGTGCCGGGATCAATGTCGACGCGGATCGTTCGCGAGACGCGGGCGGAACCGATGACGGACCGCTCAGCGGCATCCGGGTGTTGAGTTTCAGCCAGGCCTGGTCCGGCGCATTCGCCACGGAACTGCTCGCTTTCCTCGGGGCGGACGTGGTGCAGGTCTCATCGCCCGATCGCCCCGACGTGTTCCGGCGCGTGCACAACCGGGTGCCCTCGGGAGTCGTCCACCCTGATCGCGTACAGCATCCGCTCAACACCCAGGGCCTGTACAACTCCGTGAACCTGCACAAGCGCGAGGTGACCATCGATCTCAAGAATCCGCGCGGTCTCGCGATCCTGTGGCGCCTGCTGCCTCGATTCGACATCCTCGTGGACAACTTCCGCCCCGCCGTGATGCCGTCCTGGGGCATCACGTTGGAGAAGATGCACCGGCTACGCCCGGGCATGGTGTGGGCGTCCGTTTCCGCATACGGCGAGGACGGTCCCTATCGGGAATATCCAGGCAACGGGACGACCACTGAGCCGATGGCAGGCTTTTCGTCGCTACACGGTTACGAGGGCGATGCGAGCAAGAATTCGGGCGGGCTGTATCCCGACCCCATAGCCGGCTACTTTCTTGTCGCAACGATCATGGCCGCGCTGCGTCGGCGGGATCAAACGGGCGAGGCGCAGCGCGTGGACCTGTCGATGATGGAATCGGTGGCCGCAGTCTGCGGCGAAGCGATTCTCGAGTACGACGCCACCCGCGCCCCGCCCCGCCCGCAGGGCAATCGCCACCGACGAATCGCTCCGCACAACCACTATCGGACCGCCGATGACGAGTGGCTCGCGCTCGCCGCCGAAACCGATGCCGCCTGGAACGCGCTGGTGGCGCATGTCGCGGACTCCCGCCTCGAGGACCCGCGTTTTTCCACCATGGCATCGCGAAAGGAGAACGAAACGGAGTTGGACGCGCTCGTCGGTGAATGGTGCAGGGGGCAACGGGCCGAAGAGGCGGAGCGGACCCTCGGCACCCTCGGTATCGCCGCCGCGCGGGTCGTCCCGCTGTACGAGTTGTACTCCCGACCCGACCCGAACTTTCTCGCCTCGGAGTTCATATCCGCGGTCGATCACCCGGAGACCGGCAAAACCTGGCTGCCGGGACGTCCGTGGCGATTCTCGTCCGGACCTTCGACTCCGATCGGACCCGCCCCCTGCGTCGGGCAGCACAGCCGGGAGGTGCTGACCGAAGAACTGGGCCTTGACGACGCGGAGTACGAATCGCTCGTAGCCGAGGGAATCACCGGCACCCTCGACGACCGTTGAAATCCATCGCGGATCCTTATGCGCGGTGCGGGGGCGCTGCCGCAAACCGCAAAAGCCGCAACCCGATGGCGCGTCCAGTTTCTGCAATAATCGGACAATGGAAATGGCCTCCAGTGAGCTCGTTTTGGCGACCCGAGACGACGCGCCGACGCTTGCCGCCTTGTCCCGCGACTACATCGAACGCGGCCTCGGCTGGCGCTGGCGCGTGCCGGCAATCGAGAACCTGATTGCAAGTCCGGACACGGTGGTCCTTTGCGCGCGCGCCCCCAGCGCGTCCGGCAATGCCATCGTCGGCTTCGGCATCATGCAGTACGCCCTCGAAGACGCCCACCTGATCCTGCTGGCCGTGCGGCCGCGAATGCGGCGCCGGGGGCTGGCGCGCGAATTGCTGGCCTGGCTGGAAAAGACCGCCGACACCGCAGGCATCAGGAAGATCGAACTGGAAGTACGGGAACGAAACTCGGGCGCGCGCAAGTTCTACCGCAAACAGGGCTACAAGTCGGGGCCATCGATCCCGCGCTACTACGACGGCATCGAAACCGCGGTACGCATGGCCAAGAAACTGCGATGACGCCAATCTGGTGTTAGCTGCCTACGATGCCCAGTTCCCGTAGGGTTCTTGTAGTCGATGACGATGCGCACATCCGCGACGTCGTATCCTTCACGATCCGCCGCGCGGGGCTCGATGTGCTCGAAGCCGCAGACGGACGGGAGGCGCTCCAAATCGTCGAGTCCGATGCGCCCGACCTCATTCTGCTCGACATCCTCATGCCGGAACTCGAAGGCATCGACGTTTGCCGGGCCATTCGCCGCAATTCCAACGTGCCCATCCTGTTCCTGTCCTCCAAGGACAGGGTCGTGGATCGCATCGTCGGGCTCGACGCCGGCGGCGACGACTATATGACCAAGCCCTTCAGCCCTCGCGAGCTTCTCGCCCGGGTTCAAGCCATGTTCCGCCGCATCGACGCCCTGGAGACAGGCGATGCGGAAGTCATCGAGTCTGGCTCGCTACGCATCGATGCCGGAGCGAGGCTGGCGCATCTCGACGGCAATGCCCTGACGCTGACGCGCACGGAGTTCGGCATGCTGGCCACGCTCGGACGGCACGCGGGCAAGACGCTAAACCGGGAAACGCTGATGCGCGGCGCCTACCCCGAGCGCCGCGTGGTCAGCGACCGCACGATCGACAGCCACATCCGGCGCCTGCGGGAGAAGCTGCGGGCCGCCGGCGCCGATCCCATTCAGACGGTGCACGGCGTCGGCTACCGCCTGAGCTTCGACTGATGTTCCGGCTCCGGCTTCGAACGGTCCTTCTCGTCGTCAGCCTGTTCGTACTGGTTCTCCCGGTCGGGAGCATCCAGGTGCTCCGCCTCTACGAGAGCGCTCTCCTGCGCCAGACCGAGTCCGCCCTGATCACCCAGGCCGCGTTTATCTCCGCGTCGTACCGCGCCGCCTACAACAGCGCCCTCTACGCCGTCGCGACGCATTCCGATACCTCCCCGCAAGCACCTCGCCTGCCGCAGCTCGACTTCGTCGAATCTCCCCTTCATCCTCCGTTTCCGCCGGCCGTCGCCGGGCCGGCGGCGGACCCTGTGGCACTGCGCACCGGAGCGAACCTGACGCCGGTGCTTAGGGACGCTCAGACCCTCGCCCTTGCGGACGTGCGCCTGATCGATGCGCGCGGCGTTATCGTGGCCACCACGGGTGCGGACCTGGGGCTTTCGATCGCCCGCAACGACGAAGTGGTTGAGGCGCTCGCGGGCGTCGATAGCAGCCGATTGCGCCGCCGCGAACCTGAACGGGAACCGCCCCCGATCGGCCGCGGCGGCGCGATCCTCGTCTTCGTCGCCAGCCCGATCATGCTGAACGACCAGGTCGTCGGAGCGGTAGTGCTGTCGCGGGCGCCGGTCAACATCTTCGACACGCTGTATGCGAAACGTTATCTCCTGCTGCAGGCGGCGGTGCTCATCCTGGCCGTGGTGGTGGGCATCGCGCTCTTCACCTCCCGCACCCTGGTCATGCCGATACAGCGCATAGCCCGGGGCGCGGAACGCCTTGCGCTGGGGGAGACGGCGGAGTTCGAAGCGCAGCGTCCTTATCGCGTGGTCGAAATCGCGCGCCTCTCCGACAACGTGGCCGCGATGGCGAAGAACCTGCAACAGCGAACCGTGTTCCTGCGCGACTTCGCCCAGCACGTGAGCCACGAGTTCAAGACGCCGCTGGCAGCGCTGCGCGGAACCGTCGAGGTGCTGAACGACCATCTCGACGAAATGACGCCCCAAGAGCGGCGGCACTTTCTCGACAACGCGCGTTCGGACGTGGAACGGCTGAATCGCCTGATGCGGCGTCTGCTGGAACTCGCCCAGGCCGACATCGGTAGCGGCGACGAGGTCACCGACGTGCTGGACGTGGCCCGAAGCCTGGATCACGCCACGGTGCGCGCTCTACCCGATGCCAGCGCGCGCGCGCGCATTCGACGGGAGTCACTGGAAGCCGCGCTGACAAACCTGGTGAACAACGCGCGGGAGCACGGCGCGTCGCGAATCGACGTGCGCGCCGAAGTCCATGGCGACGTCGTCGAAGTCCGGGTGGAAGACGACGGACCCGGGATATCCGAGGGCAATCAGGGCCGGATATTCGAACCGTTTTTCACCACTCGCCGCGATGAAGGCGGCACGGGCCTCGGGCTCGCGATCAGCCGCTCGCTGCTGCGCGCGGCCGGCGGCATGATCGAACTGACGCCCGCAAAGACCGGCGCGGCGTTCAAGATCACGCTGCCGGCCGGCGCCGAAGAGCGCCATGCAAGTGCCGATCAAGGCGCGGGGCGCGAGACGGATGGGATGGGCGGACGGGGGAGGCG